>DFDT01000042.1 GCA_002368865.1 Lachnospiraceae bacterium UBA3821
AACACCACATCCCGAAGCGGCAAAAACTCATCCATCTTAACCTGTAAATTATCCTGCATCTTCTTCCCCGTTCCTTCCCTTTCCTCGATCAGTCCACAAAACAAGTCACAAAACTCTGCTTCACCCTACACGCCTCGTCCTCACAGATCTGCTTTCTAGCCCGCTCAGCTACATCCGCATCCGCAAAGATCCCGAATACCGTGGGACCGCTGCCGCTCATCAGGCTTCCGTCCGCTCCCTGCGTGTCCATAATATTCCGTATCCGTGAAACTGCCGGACACTGCTGTACCGTCACCGGCTCCAGCACGTTTCCGAGCCTGCTTATCACACCGTCCAGATCGTCTTTTTGTATCGCAGCCACCATACCGTCAATGTCGGGATGCAAGATTTCTTCCTGCGCATCCAACGCCCGGTACACATCCTTAGTGGACACATTCACATCCGGCTTCACCACCAGCAGAATGCACTGCGGAGCCGCCTTCAGTCTGGTCAATTTCTCTCCGATGCCCTCTGCCAATGCCGTACCGCCCATAACACAATAGGGCACGTCCGCACCGATCCGCACGCCCAGCTCCATCAGCTTTTCATCCGACGCCCCCAGTTCAAACAATTCGTTGATCCCGCGAAGCGTTGCCGCCGCATCGGTACTGCCGCCCGCCATTCCCGCAGCGATCGGGATATTTTTCTGCAGATGGATCTTCACACCACCCGAAAACCCGTACTCCTCCCGCATCAGCATGACAGCCTTGCAGATCAGATTATCCTGATCCAACGGCAGTTCTCCCGCATCCGTAGTCAGTATCACGCCCGCAGCTCCGTTTTCCGAATCCGCATCGCCTGCTTCCCTGCTGGTCTTCTGAAAAGTCAATTCATCCCAGATATCCACCGTCTGCATGACCATCTTCACCTCGTGATAGCCATTGGGCAGCCTGCCCAATACATCCAGCCCCAGGTTGATCTTGGCATATGCCTTTATTTTATAGGTATTCAAGCCCCTTCCTCCGTTTCGGCTCCTGTCATAAATACATCAATTGTTTTGTACAATGTATTCTGTATACAAGGATTGTATTTAATTATATACAATAATCGGTTCCTTGTCAATCTACCCACAGCAAGTCATTTTATTTTTCCAAAACCTCTTGATTATTTCATCAAAAAAGCCGATAATTATTACGTAGTCACGGATGACACCAAAAAGGGCGTATAAACGCCGGAAAAGAGGTATGTATGAGTGTAAACGGAGTTACATCGATCAACGCTGCAGCCGGCTATTCCTATGTTTCCTCGGAAGTGACCAAGGAAAACACCAAGGCAGAAGAGAAGACATCCTCCCAGAGCAAGGCTGCGGACACCGGAGTTGTGTATGAACATTCCGATGAAACCAAAAAAGCTGACACGAAAAAGACTTACAAACCCGACACAAATCTGATCAACAAACTGCAGGCAGAGACAGAGGCCAGAACCGCTCAGCTGAGAAGCCTGGTAGAACAGCTCATGGGCAAGCAGGCCAAGACCTTTGGCGATGCTACCGACATGTGGAAGTTCTTAAAGGACGGCGATTACACTGTAGATCCCGAGACCAAGGCACAGGCGCAGGCTGATATTGCCGAGGACGGCTACTGGGGTGTGAACCAGACCTCCGACCGCATCATTTCCTTTGCCACCGCGTTGACCGGCGGCGACCCCGACAAGATCGAGGAGATGCGTGAAGCCTTCAAGAAGGGCTATGAAAAGGCTGAGAAGACCTGGGGCGGCAAGCTTCCCGAGATTTCCCAGCAGACCTACGACGCTGTCATGAAGAAATTTGACGATCTGGCAGCCCAGAACGGAACCACCGTAGCAAAATAACCGTTATCCGAAACTACAACAAGAACGACCATGTAGAAATTGTTTCTGCATGGTCGTTTTTTATTTACCTTCCTCTGGTGAGCAGCAGCTTCTGTCCCGGCTGAATCTCATCCCCGGTGAGTCCGTTCAGCTCCTGGATCCGCTCCACCGGCACATAGTACCTCCTGCCGATACTCCACAGGCTGTCTCCCGGCTTCACCACATAGATCACCATCCCCGGCAGACTGTTCATCTTGGCGCTGTCCAGTTCTTTCACCGTCACTTGGCTGATGAGGTCCATGGGCACCTGCTCAAACACCATGGTGGAGAAACACAGTACCGCTTTTACGTCCATCTCCTCGCCGTCCAGCATGGTCACCTGCAGCTGCTCCACCTTGGCATTTACCTTGCCCACATCCCCCGGCCGGATCCCCGGTACCTCCAGCGTATACTGATACGGTATCTGCGCGTCCACGCAGGCATAGGGACTCTGGTCATCTCCGGTGATATACATAACGCGCACCTGTACAGAACCCTTTAATAAAATCCCGTTCTCCACCACACTCTGCTGTTCCTGACACACTCTCGCCTCGCTGTGCAGGATCTGCAGGATTCCCGCACTGCCGCTGGGAATCCGGATATGATCCGCCACCTTGGTCTTGCCTGTCACGCAGGAGCGCACACGGTTCAGATCCGCGTGTCTGGTCTGGGTTTCCACCTCTTTTGTCACACCGTAAATATCCGAAAGGATCTCCGTATTTTCTTCCTCGTAGATCCGGATGCGGATATCCAGAGGCAGTTCCAGCGCTATGTTCCGCTCCTCCCCGTCCAGATCCGGACGCGCGGAAAGCTCTGCCTGCCCCGCCTCATAGCGGATATCCGGCAGCATCCCCTCCTTACAGCCATGACAGTCCAACATACCGGCAAAAGGCACCGCGGTCTCATAAGAGCGGATGGGTCGATCTTCCCCCTCACCCTCATAGAGCAGGAACAACTGCACTTCCCCCTGCAGAGCGATCTTCTCACTCATCACCTTAAACTCCACATCCCCCGGCCACACCGTGCTCCACAGGATTCGGGAAATGTTAGGATAATTGGCCGGCAGCGTCACCTCATCCCGGATGCGAAAAATATCGTTTTTACAGATGGCGATCTCCGCCAGCTGCATGGGCATTCTGCGGTACTCCAGAAAATCATTTTTCTCCCCCTCGCTGTGGATGCCGATGGGCGCCTCCTCATCATACAGTTCCTCCACAGAAGCGCAGAGTGTCAGCAGCGAACGAATACTCAGCTTGCGGGTGTTGATGACTTCCACGCTGAAATCCTCCACTTCCGCGGATATTTCCACGGTATCTGTCGGCATGGCGCCGCGCAGTACCACCCTTTCTTCAAAGGGAATTCCCCCTTCAAAAAACTCCAGCCCGCCGTCATTTTCCGTCGTGTAATACAGAATGGCAAAATTCAGCGTTCCCTTCAGATCCACCACATCCGTCCCCGGTCGGATCTCCTCGATCACAACCTGGGCTTTCTCCAGATTGATGCTGTTCACATCCGGCTTATTGTCGGGAATGTTTTTATCATCTTCCAACGTAATCTGCGTGACCGCCTCGCAGCGCATACGGTCCATATGTATATTCTTTTTTAACAAGTCCACGCAAAAATACCTCCACATAGATAGATATGATCATTCTATCTATATGCAGGTATTTACTGGTTTATGCCTTTCTGTCACATCGTCACTCCACCGCTCCGATCAGATCGGTCAGATTCTCCACATGATATCGCTCCATATATGCCTCGATCCCTTTGATCACTTCAATTGTCGTATAGGGATTCACAAAATTCATCGCCCCCACGCTGACTGCGGAAGCTCCCGCCAGGATAAACTCGATGGCATCCTCCGCGTTCGCGATGCCGCCCATACCGATGATGGGGATCTTCACCGCATGCGCCGCCTGATACACCATGCGAACCGCGATGGGCTTGATGGCGGGACCGCTCATGCCGCCGGTCTTGTTGGCAATGGCAAACTTCCGTCTGTGAATATCAATCTTCATGCCGGTAATAGTATTGATCAGGGAAAGCGCATCCGCGCCTGCTGCCTCCGCCGCCTTCGCCATCTCCGTGATATCCGTCACATTGGGACTCAGCTTCATGATGATGGGCTGCTTCGCATGCTTCTTCAGCTCCTGTGTAATATGATATAGTGCATCAGCTTTCTGCCCGAAAGCGATGGCGCCCTCCTTCACGTTGGGGCAGGACACATTGATCTCCAGCATGGCAACCGCAGGCTCCTCACCCAGTTTCTCCACCACATCCACATAATCCTCCACAGTCTTTCCGCAAACATTCACGATGATCTTTGTATCATATTGCTTCAAAAACGGGATATCCCTCTCCAGAAACACATCAATACCGGGGTTCTGTAATCCGATGGCATTGAGCATGCCGCCGTAAACCTCAGCCACCCTCGGCGTCGGGTTTCCCGGCCACGGCACATTCGCCACGCCCTTGGTCACCACCGCACCCAATTGGTTCAGGTCCACAAATTCCCCATATTCCATCCCGGATCCAAAAGTGCCGGAGGCTGTCATCACAGGGTTCTTAAAAGGAATTCCCGCAATTGTCGTCTGCATATTCATCCGATCTCCACCTCCTTTGCCTCAAATACCGGCCCATCCGTGCAGATGCGCGCATTGTGCACGTGAGAATGATGATCGATCTCCCTGGTCTTCACTACACAACCCAGACACGCCCCCACGCCGCAGGCCATGTGTTCCTCCAGCGAAATATACGCGGGAATCTCCTTCTCCTGCGCGTACGCTTTGATAGCCCGCAGCATCGGCATCGGTCCGCAGGCAAAAATCTTGTCTGCAGAAAGTCCGTTCTCCGCGATGGCATTCATCACATTGCCCTTTGTGCCCACACTGCCGTCCTCTGTGGCAATGAAAACTTTCCCGTATCGCTCCAGATCCTCTCTGAGAAAAGTCTGCGCATCCCGATAGCCCACAATAATCTGAATCCGATCTTTCTCCATGAACTGATTCAGCTTTTTCGCCAGCTGCAGCATTGGCGGAATCCCGATCCCGCCGCCCATGAGGAACACCTGCTTGCCGGAAAACATCTTGTCCGCGGTGATCTCCACATCATCCCGCACAATGCTCCCCGTCAGAGAATCAATGCCCACTGCCTCTAAAAATCCATTTCCCAGAGTCCCCAGGATTGCGATACTATCTCCCGCCCGGTACCCGGCAAATTCCGCCGTACCCTGGCCGGCGATCCGATACACCAGCCGCAGCGCCGTCTTATCCCCATTCACCTCACAGATACTGATGGGTCTGGGCAGCAGCGTACTCCTGTCCTTCGGATAAACGCAGACAAACTGCCCCGGTCTCGCCTCTGCCGCCAGTTCTGTATTGATCCACATATCAAAAATCTGTGGCGCGATCTCCTTCTGGGACGCCACAACCGCTGTCTGTTTTTGTTTCATAGATAATCCTTTCTCTTGCGCCGGTTTGGGCGCTGTTTTTCAAAAGTCACTCCACTGCATCCATATATTCTGCAAACAAATACAATGGTACATTTACCATCCATGCTTCCTCACGGTAATCAGAAGCAGATGTTCTGATGGCAAGCTCTGGCTGATATTTTCCGCAATATGCCTTTAGGCTCTGCGCCCGCAGATTTTCCGCTGCCTTTACCTCCACAGGAATACAATACTGTTCTTTCTGGAGTACAAAATCAATCTCTCCCGAAGAGTTCTCCGTAGAATAATAATATAACTCCATCCCCCTCTGCGTCAACTCCTGTGCAATAAACTGTTCTGTCAGCGCGCCCTTAAATTCTTCAAAGATCCTACTGCCTTCCAATAACGTCTTTGCGGAGAGATTGCCTTTCGCCGCCAGTAAGCCTACATCCAACATATACATTTTAAAGCTGGCCTGCTCCATATATGAGATCAATGGCAGCCCTGGTTTTTTCACCCGAAAACTCTTATAAATCAAGCCATAATCCGATAACCACTGAATGGCAACTTCATAGTCTTTCGCCCTGGCTCCCTCCCGCACAATTCCGTATATAAATTTCCTGTTTTCCTTTGCCAACTGCGCAGGAATGGAATTCCACACCATCTGAATCCGAACCAACTGCTCCTTAGGCGCATGTTTTGAGAAATCATTTTCATAATATAGCAACAGATTCTTCTGAATCCTGCGCACTTCCTTCGTATCGTCCGTTTCCATATAACAACGCACAGCCTCCGGCATGCCACCCACATAATAATACTTCCGTAGATAATCAATATACTTACTGCGAAACGAATTTACTAAAGCATAATCCCCGCTTCGAAGCAGTTTCGCCAATTCCTCTTCCCCTGCTGCAAGCAGAAACTCGTAATAGTTCAACGGCCCCAGCCTTAGGAAATCCACTTTTCCCACCGGAAAAGAAGTGCCCTGGTGCAGCGCCATGCCAAGGAGTGACCCCGCCGCTACAATATAATACTCCGGTGCCTCCTCACAAAAATATTTCAGCGCTGTCATTGCTTTGGGAACTTCCTGTACCTCGTCAAAAATCAACAGCGTATCTTCTGCTTGAAACGCAGCGCCATACTCCACCCGAAGCGCTGACAGGATTCTTGGAATGTCATAATCCTGCTCAAACACCTCCCGCATCCGGGGATTATTATCAAATCCAATATAAACACATTGGGAAAAATACCGCTTTCCGAACTCTTTCATCAACCATGTCTTTCCCACCTGTCTGGCACCATTAATGATCAATGGTTTACGCCCTTTTTTATCCTTCCAGCGTACCAATTCCTGCATCAGTAATCGTTCCATACTTTCCCCCTCATCTTTACTTTACCGTTTATGCAGATTATACCCCCTTTCCAAGCATTGTTCAACATTTTTAATGACCATTTTTTGCTTGTTTCTACATTTTTAATGACCATTTTTTGCTTTTCTTTCCATTTTTCATGACCACTTTTGCAACTACGCTCTGCCTGCGCCCCACTCTTACTCCTCCACAGGCGCCGTAATGACAAACGCCTTTGTGTAATCCCGCATCATGGGATGCCGCTTCAATTCCGGCTGCTGCACTAACGCAAGCTCAAAACCGTGCATTTTGGCAACCTTCTGCGCCACGGAAAGCCCCAGCCCCGATCCGCCCTGGCTGTTTCTGGAGGCATCCGCCCGATAAAAAGGCTCAAACAGATGTCCGGCCTGTTCGGCAGGGATTTCAATCCCCTGATCCGCCACATAGATCCGAACCCGTTCATCCTCCCTGCACACCACAAGCCCGATCTCATTTCCTGCCTTGTTATACCGCACAGCGTTCACCAAAAGATTGGTGACCACACGTGACAACTGCACTTTATCCGCCAGAACCTCATAGGATTCCTCCGGGATCTCCACATTCATCGTCATCCCCGCATGTTCCACATCCGTATACAGCGCGGCACCACACTCTCTGACCAGCTCGCAGATATCCTCTTTTTGACGGTTCAGCGCAAAACCGTCGCTGTCCAGCTTGACATAATGGAACAGCAGATCGATCAATTCATTCATCTGCGCGGACTTTCTCTGAATTGCATCCAGATATTCCTGCCTGTGCGCTTCCTCCACCATGCCGTCCGCCAGCGCCTTCGAATACCCCGCCACCGTCGTGATCGGTGTGCGCAGATCGTGGGCGATATCCGCCAACATCAGATTCCGCCTCTTTGCATATTCCTCATGCACCCTCCGGCGTTCCTCACCGATCGCCTGAAATTCCCGAATCACAAGCTTGGAAAAATTGATCGCCCCCACCGCATACGGGATCAGCAGGATCACACCTACCGCTGCCAGGATCAGATAAAACGTGAGTTTTTGCTGCCAGGACAATGCATAGATTGGATTACCCGCATCCGCTGCAAGGAATCTGCTCTCCAACCCATTCGCCAGCCACAGGAAAAGTGACCTGGCCACATCCGGCATGACTTCCGGCAGTACCCGGATCAACGCATCCAAAAAAATCACAAACAAAAGGCGGAGAGAAATCCCGCCTGCAAATATTTTACCGTATTCTCCAAAAAAAGCAGTAAACACAAAAGGCAGCACAGTCTGCCGCATCAAAGTGAGCAGACCGTACTCCACCAGACTGACCGCCAGCAATGCGATCAGAAACCTTTTGATCAAAAAAGCAGACAGCCTCTGTTCCCGGTTCATTCCGCTGCTCCTTTCCTCTCCGTCATTTTATCCTGCCGACCGGTCACTCGATCCGATAGCCGAGCCCCCGCATGGTCTTGATATATGCGGAGGGGTTCGCTTCGTCCAGCTTGGCGCGCAGCTTACTGATACAGACCATGATATTGTTGTCGGCCACAATAAAATCGTCTCCCCAGCCGTACTCATAGATCTGCTGCTTGGTAAATACTTTTCCCGGATGTGTCATGAAAAGCTCCATGATCCGGTACTCCACCGAGGTCAGCGCAATGGTTTCTTCCCCCTTTTTCAAAATACAGGATTCCGGGTCCAAGGTAAGATCCCGCACGCGGACCAAAGCCTGTTTCACCTCTCCCGCCCCCAGCTTATAAAACCTGCGGATTGCGGAATTCACCCGCGCCACCGCCTCCAACGGATTGAAGGGCTTTGCAAGATAATCATCCGCTCCCAGATTCAATCCCAGGATCTTCTCCGAGTCAGCGTCCTTTGCGGAAATGATCACCACCGGAATATTACTCTCCTTCCTGAGCGCGGAGAGTACATGATACCCGTCCACATTCGGCATCATGATATCCAGCAGGCACAGATCCGGCTTCTCTTTCCCGGCAAGTTCCAGCGCCTTTCTTCCGTCCTCTGCCTCGATCACGGTATATCCTTCATTTTCCAGATAGAGCCGGAGCAGACTCCTGATCTCCGGCTCATCATCTGCAATCAGTATTTTATGACCCATGGTTTCCCCTTCATGCATTTGCTTTTGTTTATCACACCGTCATCTGTGTATCCGTTACCATACCTTCACTGCTTTCATTATACCCGTACTTCAAAGTTTCGTAAAGTGCGGCATGGGCGGACATCTTATACGGATTCACGTAAAAGACAGACAACAGGCCGCAGGTAAATAGGGATAAAATGTTCCATCCGATAAAGGACAGATCCAGTACAAACGCATTCCACTTCTGTCCGGTCATCATACGACGACTCTCCTCGAACGCTTTCTCTTTCGTCATGGTGGGATCATCCGCCAACAGATACGGGATCATCATATACTCGTAGCCCTTCACAATACCCGGAACGATCAACAGCATGCTCCAGAGCACCAGATACAGATCTCTGAAAAACATGGTCTTGGCCGTTTCCTTATAGTTGTTGTCAAATCCATATCCCAGATTGGATATCCTGGCCGGCTCGCTGAGATTTTTGTAGAAAAATCTGTAGCAGCCCACCTGGAATGGATTGATGACAAACGCATCCAGTATGCCGACCAGTATAAACACCACCAGGAAAACCAGGATTACCCCGATCAGCACCGCGACTGCCACAGCGGCAATCGCTGCATTTCCCAATTGTACTTCGTTCCCTTCTTCGTCCAGGATTACAAGCGTTCCATCCTCCGACATCGACATATCAAAGCTTCCATCGGAAATTGTATCCGTCTCTTTCCCCTCATCCTGATCTTTACCCATTTCTATTGTTTCCTCTGTATCGGGGTGAAAACCGTACTGGGCTCCGGATCCAAAACTGCCGGATCCTCCCGCATGTCCTCCCATGATCAGACTGAGCAGCAGACCGATCAATACACATTTCCAATAATTTGCCTTAAATTTTTCTTTCGCTCTTTGCTTCAGCGCTTTTCTGTCCCACATCATATTCACTCCCTCTTTCTCTGTATCTCACAGGACTTGTTTTGTTTGATGTGCTTATCATAACAGAGTAATCTTAGCGCTGAACACGCAAAAGCTTAACGTTACCTTAATTACTAATTACTGCTTTCTTTTTCCCCTGCCGCAGATGTCGCAGAGATCGTACCATATAAAAGTGTCACCGATACCGCCATCATGATCACCTCCGTCACCGGCTGCGCCCAGATCATACCGTGAAATCCCCAGATCCGGTTCAGCAGCAAAAGCAGCGGCACATACAGGATCAGCTGCCGCACCAATGTAATCCCGAAAGCAAACTGCGGTTTCCCCATGGCCTGAAAGGACATCCGGCTCATGGACACCGCGCCCACGAAGGGCAGGATACACATGATCGCCCGCAGCACCTGACTACCGATAGCGATCACTTCCACCGACTCTGTGAAGATTCCGATCAGCCAGGGTGCAAATACGCCATACACTGCCATGACAACCGCTTCCGTACCGCTCACCACCAACACCCCCGCCTTCAGCACCGCCAGCATACGTCTGTAATTCTTTGCGCCGTAATTGTAGCCCATGATCGGCTGTGTCCCCGCCGCAAAGCCCTGATAAATATAATTTCCCAGGGACAGGATTTTCTGCGCGATCCCCGTGGCGGCCACTGTCAGCTCCCCGTAAGCCACCGCCAGATTGTTGTTCACGATATAGGCAAAGGAGGTCAAAAGCGTCTCCAGCGTAGCAGGAACCCCCACCCAAAAGATCTCCTTCAGGATCTCCGCCGTGGGTCTGATATACTTCACTGCAGGCTTCAGCAGAGTCCTGCCGCTTATATAAAACCATAACGAAACCGCCATGCTCACCCCGTTGCCCAGGATCGTGGCAATGGCCGCACCGCGGATTTCCATGCCCAGCGCGAAGATAAACACCGGGTCTAAAATAATATTTGTGACGGTTCCTGCGATCATGCCCATCACCGACTGCTTCACCGAGCCCTCGCTGCGCAGCAGCTGTCCAAAGGTATAGCTTCCCATGGTAAACAGACTCCCCACCAGGATGACGCTCACATACTGCTCCGTATAGCCGTACGTATTGCTCTTTGCCCCCAGCCCCGTGACAATCGCCGGCAGGAACAGCAATCCCACCGCCGTCACGATCACACTGTTCACCGCTGTCAGCACGAATCCCACCGTCACCGTATGATCCGCTTTCTCCCTGTCCTGCGCCCCCAGGCTCCGTGCGATCAGAGAGGACGCGCCAGTGCCGATCATATTCGAGATTGCAATCGAAATCATCATCACCGGATACGCCAGATTCACCGCTGCCAGCTGATAGTCATCGTGCATCAGCCCGATAAAATACGTGTCCACCAGGTTGTACAGCACCATGATGAACATTCCGGCGATCAGAGGAACCCCCAGCTTCACAATAGCCTTTGCCGGCTTCTCCCGGCTTAAGATATAGATTCGCTTGTCCTCCGGCTGCTTTTCTTCAAAAGTGTTATCCGGCATGATCCTCACCCCTGTTACAGCACATGATAATACGGACAGATATTCTCATAATGTCCGTCCTTCTTTCGAAACCCGTCCGGAATCGTGCCCAGCTGCACAAAACCCAGCCGCTCATAGAGATGTCTGGCATGGACATTGCTCTCCACCACCGCATTGAACTGCAGCACGCCAAATCCGATCTCCTTCGCTTTTTTCAGGCAGTCCTGCACCAGCTGTTCCCCGATATGCAGTCCCCTGCACTCAGAGGACACCGCATAGCTGGCATTGCAGATATGTCCGCAGCGCCCCACATTATTGGGGTGCAGAATATAAAGCCCCACGGTTTTGTCTCCGGCCTCCGCCACACCGCAATAACTCTGCGCAGCAAAAAATTCCACTCCGGTCATCTGATCCAACAGGTTCTCCTGAGGAAAGGCAATGCCCTCCTCCACCACTTCATTCCAGATTGCGATCATAGCGTCCAGGTCCTCCGGACCATATGCTCTCACTTTGATCGCGCTCCCTGTATCCATAGTCATGACTTTCCTTCTCCTCTGACTTTTTCTATGATTTTTCTATGTTATCTCTCATACACCACTTTGCCGCCGCATACCGTAGCCTTCACCACACCGGTCAGCTCCCAATCCGTAAACGGCGAGTTCACGGACTTGGACGCATAATCTCCTGCCACCGCCTTACCATCTGCATCAATCAGGACCAGATCCGCAGGACCGCCTTCCGCCAGATATCCCGCGTCCAAATGATACAGCGCCGCCGGATTGGTGCTCATCAGCCCAAGCAGCTGCGTCATGGTCAGATACCCCTTCTTTACCAGCTCCGTGATGCCCAGCGCCAGAGATGTCTCTAATCCGATGATCCCACTTGGCGCCTGGGTCAGCGGCTTCGCCTTTTCCTCCGGGGCATGGGGTGCATGATCCGTCGCGATCATCTCAATGGTGCCGTCCTGCAGTCCCTTGATGATCGCCAGCCGGTCCGCCTCTGTGCGCAGCGGCGGATTCATTTTTGCCAGCGTGCCATACTGGATGACCGCTTCCTCCGTCAGTGTAAAGTGATGCGGCGTGGCCTCCGCATGGATATTGCTTCCTTTCTTTCTGGCCTGGCGCACCAGTTCCACACCCTCCGCCGTACTGATATGTTGAATATCAATGCTGGCGCCGGTCTCCAGCGCCAGCTTCAGATCCCGCTCAATCAACGTATACTCCGCCTCCTTCGGCGAACCCTCAATCCCATAATATTCGCTGGCTTTTCCCCGATTCACACCGTTCTGTGCGATGAGTGCCGGGTCCTCCTCATGGAAACTGATAGGCATGTCCAGCGCTTTTGCCCGTTTCATGGCCTCCCGCACAATCTCCGCATCCATTAACGGAATGCCGTCGTCGGTAAACCCAATCGCTCCCTTCGCCGCCAGCTCCTCCATCGGCGTGATCTGCTTCCCCTGCATTCCCATCGTCACGTTAGCGCAGGTGGTCACATGAATGTCCGTCAGCTTTCCCTTTTCCAGCACATAGGCGAGCGTCTCCGCATTGTCAATCGTGGGCTTCGTGTTTGCCATCATCACCACCGTGGTGAAACCGCCCTTTGCCGCCGCCTTCGCTCCGGTGAAAATATCCTCCTTGTGGGTAAAGCCCGGGTCCCTGAAATGCACATGCACGTCCACCAGTCCTGGCGCCACGATCAGCCCTTTTGCATCGATCACCTGACACTCCGCCGGCACTGTAAAATCTGTTTCCGCCTTTCCGATCTTCTCAATTTTTTCTCCCTCGATCAGCAGATCCAGCTCACCCTCCCTGCCCGATTTCGGATCGATCATATATCCGCCTTTGATCAACAGCATCTCTTTTCTCCTTTTACCCGGTATCCGCAACCGTTCCGATCGCAGTCTACGTATTCTTGATAAAGCCTGCAATAAATGCCAGCTCATTGATCACACTGGCTATGATCCACAGCGCTCCCACGCCGTACCAGAACCGTCTGATATCCTGGGGCAGACGCAGGAAACTCCGCTTGTGCTGATGCACGCACATTCCGATCACCGTCATCATGGCAAAGCAGAAAAACAGCATTGTCCGCGGTCCCGAATCAAACATCGTCGGCGAGAATCCCATCATGACCGCCGAGGCCAGCCCTGCTCCCCACAAGATCAGCATGACCCAGAAGCTTCGGAGCTTCTCCACCCACAACACATACATTGTAAACACCAGACTGCACAAAACCAGCCCGAAAAGCAACCACACCAACAGCCGGTATATCCCAAGACTCTCCAGATTGAACTGTCCCGCCTCACACCGCCAGAACACCTGCTCCCACTTTGTCATGCTCTCGGCCAGCACACAATGGGCCAGTGTGATCGCCGCCGGTACCGCCGCAATCCCCCGCTTCCATCCGATCTTTGTTTTTTGAAACACATAAAACGCCAGCAATAACGTGATGGGGAAAAACAGGATATGAGGTCTCGCAATAAAGGTCGACTCCACATTATAGACGCCCAGGAAAATCTTGTCCACCACTGACAGATCCGAGAATGCAGCATACCGGATGCTGGTTTCCGTTGCGCTTCTCGCCTGATTTCCCGGACACAAAAGCATTTTTGCCAGACACGCCAGATTCAGCAGGAACATCAGATCCACATAGGGCATCAGATAGCGTTTTTTGCTGATGCCGATCCCGATCATCCCCACCGTTACGACCAACATCACCACCGCCATCTGCTCCTGATCACAGGCAAACAAAACAGCGGGTATGCTCCACAGGTACACTGACCAGTGAAGCCTTTTACCCGTCATATATTTTTGATAATTGGTAAAGATCAGCATACCGCTCCACAGCGGCCACAGATAGTTGAGCGTGGTGTTGATCCATCCTGCCGAAGCCATTTCATGGAAGGGGTAAAGCAGCAGGAGCGCATAGGAAAACACTTTCTCCTTTGTGATCTTCCCCAGCATTGTCCCCAATGTCACCACAAAGACTGTGTCCAGGATGCGCCACAGCAGATCGTATTTGATAATCGAGAGCAAAACAAATTCAATGAGGATCCTGGAAGTCCAGTTCTCCCACTGAAACCGCAGGAACTCTCCCAGTGTCTGTTCATCCAGGATCGTCTTGTATACCACATCGTCCCCGAAGGAGATCGGCAGGATCATATGATACAATGCAATCACACAGGCAACGACCACAAATACGATCCGTTCTGCCGAAGACCGCTCTGTATTTTTCCCCTTCAAACCGTCATTCATTCCGAAACACTCCAAAAGTCAAATTTCACAGATCATCCCGGAACAATTATATAGTTTTCCCGCATGCAATGTCAAGCCACATCCCTGTTATGCAGACTACTCAAAGACCACCGGCTTATCCAGGTAATCCATCTTCAGTACGATATACGGGTAGGTCGGCACTTTTACTCCTTTGTTCTCCGCACTGTCCGGCCCCAGCAGTGTTGTGTTCACATAGATGTTGTCCTCTGTGAGATACAGGTCGTTCACCGCGATGCTGTAACCGCCCTCCGGCTGCTCTCCGTATCCGATCACTATGTAGAGATACTCTCCGTCGTTGTATGTCAGTTGGAAGGGACTTCCCTTTTTCTCCTCAATGACCGTCTTCAGCTCGCCAGGCTGTTTTTCCTCGCTCACCACCGTAAATCCGATGTCCTGCAGCTTCACCTGTTCTTCGTTCAGCATGGAGCATCCTGCCAGCACAAGCACCGCAGCCGCCAGGCAGAATGCAGCGATTTTTATGACTATTTTCATAAGCTATCCCGCTTTTTTGTTTTGCTCTATTCTATGTACAAAGCCGCCGGGATATGATAAAATAAACTCGCAAGCGAGTTTATTTCAAAGGAGTATGACGACATGATACGTATTATCTTGGTTCTGATCGAAGTGATCCTGTTCTTGGTGTTGGGCAGCCCGCTGCTGCTCGTCGAATGGATCATCGGCAAATTGAATCCCAATCTGAAGGACCGTTCCTGCCTCGCGCTGGTAAAATGGGTATTCCGTCAGATCATCCGGACAGCCGGTGTCAAGACCATAGTGATTGGCGAAGATCGGATCCCCCAGGATACCGCCGTACTCTATGTGGGCAATCACAGAAGCTATTTTGATGTGCTTCTGACCTATATACGGGTTCCCCGTCCCACAGGCTATGTTGCCAAGAAAGAGATGCTCCGGTATCCCATTCTTCGTGTCTGGATGCGCAATCTGCACTGCCTGTTTCTGGACCGGGAGAACATCAAGGAAGGACTGAAGACCATTCTCGCCGCGGTAGAGCTGGTAAAGAGCGGCATTTCCGTGACAATCTTCCCGGAGGGTACCCGGAACCGGGTTCCTGACACTTTCCTGCCGTTCCATGACGGCAGCTTCAAGATAGCGGAAAAGGGCGGCGTTCCCATCGTTCCCATGACCATCGTAAATTCCGGCGCCGTGCTGGAAGACCACATGCCTTTTATCAAAAAGGCTACTGTCGTCATTGAATACGGCGATCCGATCTACCCGGATCAGCTCGACAAGGAGACCCGCAAGCACCTGGGCGCCTACGTCAGCGGCATCATCCAGAAAACTTATTTCGAAGACAAAAAACTGCTTCAGAAGTCATGATCTGAAGCAGTTTTATTATTTGTTCTTCTTTATTTCTTCTTCACCGTAAACACGATACCGCTCTTGGGATAGATCCACTCGTCCTTGATTGCCACGTCATACAATCCGTTCCTGGTCTCGTACGCGCCCTCATTGGACTCATCCCCTTTATTCAGGTACGAATACATGGTCACATCCATCTTGCCCGGCATATAGTCAAACGTGATCTTCGGGTCCTTAGTGGGATCCACCAGCGTCACCTCAAAGAGCGATCCCCACATCTTCGGCATATGGAAAATGATCCGCACCGCATGCTCCAACGCCCTGTAATCATAATCTACTTTATATTCCGCCAGAATGCCGCCGTCCCGGATCTCCACATGCTCCAGGTCTCCATACGCCTTGTCAATCTTGATCGTAGGCGTGAAGATTGCATTGAATTTCTCCTTCAGCTCATCCCCAGAAAGCGACCGCAAATACTTCACCGCTTCCTTCGTAATATCCAGGCTCTCATTAAAGATACATTTCGCAAAGGCCGGATCAGAGTCGCTCTCCATCAGCCCCGCATCCAGACTGAGCTTGTCAAACGAAAACCCGATACACACGGATTTACTGTTCAGATTCTTCTGCTCATCCGAAAAATACTTCACCTCATAGTTCAGATTTTCCTGCACATAATAATAATCCTCACAGCCCGGCAAGCATTTATATTCGTTTGGCAGCTCCGTGGTCAGCGTGATCGTATAGTTGAAACTCTTGCGGATCCTGGTGGTCTGCATGTCTGAAAAATACTTGCTGATATTTCCCACCACCACGTCCACCGCATCCTCATCCTTCAGGATGGACCGGATCGTGGACACCAGAAACGCCTTCTTGTCTTCGTCGCTGAACACATCCAGAGTCTCCGAATCCCCCATCAGGGTCTTCGTGATCTGCTGGGAGGTTTCCTTGGAGTAAGCATCCTGGGTCAGCTGATTGTACAAAATATCAAACAATAGAAACGCCGCCAGCACACCGATCAGATTGCCCACCACATCGGACAAAAGATCCTGCAGTTCGTATTTAAAATAAAAATGCAGGAACGAATATCCCACGATCACCAACACCAACGCCAGCAAGATCATGATCGCCGTAGCTTCCACTACGATCTTACGGCTGGCCGACTTCCGGTCTTTCCCGTCCTGTTTTCCCCTGTTGTCCGTCTCCATGGATTTCCTCCCTTGTAAATACGCCGCAATAGATTGCGGGTTTGCCCTTGTAATAGCCCCAGAACCGGTCCCCGTAGTCAAAATGCCACCACTCCGACGGCAGATTGGTAAAGCCCGCCTCGGTCATGATGTGATACAAAAGCCTTCGGTTGTCCCGGATCTCTTTATCACGCACATCATTTCCATCGTCAGCATACTGCGCTGCCTGCTCATAGAATGCCGTTTTCGTTTTGTCCGTAAACGCGTCAAAGGCAGTCCCCATAGGCAGCTCTCTGCCGTTTTCGTCCAGGATCGTCAGATCCACCGCCCCGCCCGTGGTATGTACCGGCGGCACATCCCTGTCCGCCACCGGGTCGGACACAAACTTGCGGATCACCGCTTTTCGTTCTTCCTCCGTATGATCCGCCAGACCGAAATCCCGGATGATATCCCGGGAATACACTTCATAGAGCTCCTTCTGCAATGCAAAGGGACGCCAGGTGTCCCAGATCCGGAACCGATACCCTTCCGGCAGCCGCGCCGCTGCCTGCAAAAGCATTTCATAAACCTCTTTCCGCACAAAGCATTGCGGCTCCGCATGCCTCATGCCAAGCAGCGGATACTGCATCTGCACATCAAACCGTTCGTCGGATTGGATCTCCACGAACGGGGAATCCGCAAACACATTTTCTTCGTAACGCTCGGGATCAGCTCTATCCGGGATTGCTACATCCATCACAGCTTCGCCCCCTTCGACCCGCCAAGCTTCGCCATGTTCAGGATATTGGTGTCAAAGGTAAATGTCAGCCTCTCCTCAATGCGCACTCTTCGCATCGCCAGCTGTATCATGCGATCCAACAATTCTTTATAAGTAATTCCGATGGGCTCCCACAGATAAAAAGCAAGGGATCCCGGAATCGTATTGATCTCATTAAAGTACAGCTTTCCCGTGTCCTCATCGATCATAAAGTCGATCCGGGCCACGCCGTTACAGCCAAGCGCCCAGAAGGAATTGATGGCCATATCCCGGATCTCCTCCCGCAGGTCATCGGGAAGTTCCGCCGGAATCTTGCGAGACACGCTGGCCATGCCCTTGGAACCGCCGTTCTTGGAGCCGCTCACATATTTATCCTCATAGCTTAAGATATCCTTCGTGTGCAGGGGTTCCTCGCACTCGGAGGCGATCGCCTCGCTCTCGTCCCCCAGCACTGCACAGTTAATCTCCCGCAGATTGGTGATGGCATGCTCCACCAGCACCTTCGTGGCATATTTGAACGCATCATCCAGGGAATTGGACAGCTCCACGCGGTTCTTTGCCACACTGATACCCACGCTGGAACCCAGATTCACCGGCTTCACGATCACCGGATACGCAAAGGTCTTCTCCACCTGATCCAGCAGCACATCCATCTGCGCGTAATCCGCCAGCGTGTACTCCCTGGCGTCCAGCACCGGGATATTGTTCTCTTTTAACACCGTCTTCATGATGTATTTGTCCATGCCGATGGCGGAAGCCGTCACATCACAGCCCACAAAGGGAATCCCCAGTGTCTTCAGGTAACCCTGCAACGCGCCGTCCTCCACATTGGTTCCATGCACCACCGGAAATGCAATGTCAATATCAATGGCATTGTTTTTACCGAATTTCTTGGGCGGATAAGGCATCAGCTGCACCTTGTCGTCCACATTGAGCATGATCACCCGCCTGGAGTTTTTCAGCAGCTGCTCAATATTCTTGTAGGACTCGATGTCACCGATCCCGTCCCCGATATACATCTCATTCTGCTTGGTCATATACACCGGGATCACCTCATACTTCTCCGTGTCCAGATTCATGATCGCCTGAATGCCCGAAATGACGGAAACCTCATGCTCCACGCTTTTTCCGCCGAATAAAACTGCCACCTTTGTCTTCACTTCTTATCCCTCCCCGAATGAAATTCAATCCGATCAATAATTGTCCGGCAAGTCGTTCTCCAGCAAAATATATTTGTGTCCCTGCTCCTTGATGGAATACGCATACGAAAGCGCTTCCTCCAACTTATCATACACCAGGCACCTGTCTTTGGCAAATCCCTTGCTCAGCACGCCCTCGCGAATGGGCTCCGTGTGCTTTCTGCCCACCAATAGGATATAATCGCAACAGTCCGCCGCGTAAGTACCAAACTTATAATTGTATTCGCGCTCCTTATCACCAAGCTCCACCATGCCCGGCGTCACCAGGATCCGCACGCCGTCAAACATAGCCAGGGTCTCCACAGCCGCCTTAGAGCCAACCGGATTGGAGTTGTACGCGTCGTCAATGATCGTCACCAGACCGTGCTCCCGCATCTGCATGCGATGGGGCACCGGCTCGATCCGCCGCACCGGAATGCGCAGATCCTTCAACGCGATCCCCAGCTTATTTGCCACGCTGATCGCACCCACCACATTGATCACATTGTGGGCACCGATCAGCCGCATGTGGAATCGCTCCGACTCCCCGTCCGGCGCCGTCACCGTGAATTCCGTGCCGGTCTGGGAGACGGTGATGTCCGAGGCAAAGTAACCCTCTGCAGCACTATGCCCCGAGTCACCTGGGGCACTTTCCGCATAATAAAAAGTCTTGTTGGCATATTCCCCTGCCTTCTCCTGAATATACACATTATCCCCGTTCAGGAAAAGCATACCGCCCTCAGGCAGCGCATCCGCCAGCTCGAACTTAGTGTTCTTGATGTTTTCCATGTTGAAAAAGGTCTCTAAGTGCTGGGGACCGATGGAGGTGATCACGCCGTGCCTGGGATGTACAATATCGCAGATCTCCTTGATGTCACCCACGTGACGAGCGCCCATCTCGCAGATAAAGATCTCATGGGTGCGCTTCAACGACCCCCGGATCGTCCGCACCACTCCCATGGGCGTGTTGTAACTCTCCGGGGTCACCAGCACATGAAAATGCTCCTGCAACAGCGTCTGCAGATAGAACTTTACACTGGTCTTGCCATAGCTGCCTGTCACGCCGATGATCACCAGACCCGGCACCTCCCGCAGCTTCTTCTTCGCATCGTTGATATAATACCGATTCACCCCAGCTTCCACGGGATGATTGAACACATTGCACACCAGGTTCATCAAAAATTGCGCCGACACCAAAATCAGCAACACGCCGTTCACCGGCGCCCATCCGGCAAACCAGGCCACCGCCGCCACACAGACCGCCGTCAGGATCAGATCAGTGGCCATCATCCGCTTCACCCTTGCGGTGTAGACCAGCTTTTTCTTGGACTTCATATGCTTCATCGCCCGATAGACCACGAAGATCAGAAGCAACGTCAGATACACAACAATATCCAGCGCAAGCACCGGCAGCACGATCCGCAGGATGCCCAACAGAATCCCGAACACCAAAAGCCACTGCTGTCTGATATTTTTTTTCAACCAATTGATATGTTCCCCGTTCTTATAGCCGTTCAGTTGAAACATGTGCATGTTGTAGCGGAACGTCAGATAAAAGGCGGGCACCGCAAGCACTGCGGCGATCAAAGTTCTTATTTCCATTATGCTCTCCCATCAGAAAACATAGCATTAAACTTGAAAATACGACCTCATGAGATCTGAAAATACGACCTCATAATATTCCGGAATACCGCCGGCTGCTCCAGAAACGAAAAATGGCCGGTTCCCTGCAGCACCGCCAGCCCAGAGTTCGGAATCCGCTCCTCCATCAGCTTCCCGTCACTGATGGGAGTCGCCGTGTCCTTATCCCCCCAGATGAGCAGCGTGTCCTGCTTGATCTTCGGCAAAAGCTCCGTCAGATCCTCATTTACCGCCATCACCAGACACTGCCGCATGATGGGCGTCGCATTCCGGTAATCCGCCGACCCCTGCCTGCTCCTCCATTCGTCGATCACTTCCGGGAACAAAGCATAGATCAGTTTCAGATTCAGGATCCGCTTTAACACCTTGTACCGTCTGATCTTCATCTTCTGGGCAAAAGACCGTTTCGGCAGCACGCCCGCACTGTCGATCAGCACAATGTTCGTGATCTCAAAGGGCAAGCTTTCGCGCGCCGCCAGCTTGATGATCACTCTGCCGCCGTAGGAATGCCCAATGAGTGTGGCCTTTTTGATGCCCAGCGCCTCCATGAATTTACAGAAAAAATCGGCGTAGGCATCCACATTCCACGCCTCTCTAGGCTCATCGCTCCCGCCGAAGCCCGGAAAATCAAACTGCACAAAAGTGTACTTTTCATTGATGGCATCCGCCACCGAATCGTACACCCCCAGGTCGGTTCCCCAACCCTGCAGCATCACCACCGTCTTTTCTCCGGTTCCCGTTATTTTATAGCTAATATTATATCCGTCAACTTTTATATTCATACCCGTATTATATGCCGGAAACGTTTCCTTGTTTCATTTCCGGCACTGCTTTTATTTTGCTTCCTTTTTCTTCTCCATGATCTCATCCTTCAGATCACGCGCTTTGTCCTTAATGCGGGGATTCACTGTGGTAGAGATCAGAATATTTGCCACAATCTTGCCGGCTCCGTCATAATCCTCCAACTGCATGGCGATTGCCGCCAGCAGATAATCCAGTGTACCCTCGTCCATGCCGCAGATCGGATAACTTTCCGACGCCACCGACGCCGAAAGCCCTCTGAACGCATTCTGCAAAAACTTCTTTTCCAGCTGAGTTACGGCCCCCAACTGTTCCTTCGACATATGCTTTTCCTCCGCAAGGTACTGCGCATAGCCCCGCAGCAGCCAGGCGTTCTTCAGACAGATATAAGCCTTTTCACTGGTCTTTGCCTTCTTGACGACCGCGCTCGCCAGCGCAAGCTGATACCGCTCGATTGCATCCTCATAACTATAGGTATCCCCGGTGTAAGCGTGCAGTCTGACTTTACTGCTGATATTTTCCCGGATGAATGCGGCCTGTTTGGTGGTGACTCTGGGAAAATATTTGGTCAATGCCGCATAGCCACAATTGGGGCAGAGTGCGATATCATACTTTTGCGCATCAATGCCCTCATAAATCGGTCGCAGATCTTTATCATTTCCAAGGAATCTGGTCTTCCCTGCTTTCAGGCTCTTGCACATAAACTCCGTGTCGCAGACCGGGCAGGTCGTCTTTTTGTCATAGATCATATCCTTTTCTTCCAGGACGGCCGGTCCTTCTGGGGCCGCTTTTTCCTTTTTGGTCAGCTCTTCAAAAATGTCTGCTCCCTGCAGACTGTCAAGTCCAAGAGACGACAATCCATATAACAAATCCGTCATTCTATCTCTCCTACACCACGATCCGCCAGTCGCGTTGTTATGCTCGCGACAATCCCCTGCCGGCAAGCGTTTACAACAGCTTCATTATCGCATTATCCCTGCCCCCCTGTCAAGACAGACTCCCTTATTTCCGCAAAAACCGCTTACATGCAGCCACCATACGCGACAACAGCGGTCGGATTGGTCGGAGCATAAGCCACACTGCACTGTAAACCCGGTATCCCATACCATCGCAGGATCGTTCCTTCCCGTCGCGGATCATTCCCGTCATTACGCCAATCAGCTGATCTTCCCGCAGAGGACCTTCAATTTCTTTTTGGTTATCCCCTACCATATAGTAGCCGTCTTTTTTTCGCTTCCAGATGCGATGCAGCACCAGAATTCCTTTCTCCCTGCGATACAGCATCACATCTCCTCTCCTGTATGGCATATGATCCGCCGGCGCCAAAATGACTCTGTCCCGCCCGGGCACCAACAGCGGATACATGCTATATCCGGTAATGGGCAGCTGTACGCTCTTTCCCTGTCGGAGCAATTCATCTGCATGTACCTTTATTTTCTTATCAGCAATTCTTTCCTGTTCCATCACAGCGCCTTTGCTTTTCCCTTAAAATCATGTTATACTGTAGCTGCTCAAAATTGACAGAGGCAAACCAAAGGAGGTTTTTATGCGGCGAAATCCGGATTTTTTTCAAATACATCTCCCTGACGGCATCTATCTTCTTCCCGTCGGTCAAAGCGTCAGCGACTTGAAACCGGCATTGCAGCTCAACGAAACCGGAGCTTTCCTGTGGGAATCGCTCTCCTGCGACCGTACCGTCCGGGAACTCTGCTCCCTCTGTGCGGAGCATTTTTTTGTTTCTCCCGATCAGACGGAAGACTTACAAAAAGATATCCTGAGCTTTCTGGATACTCTGAATGCGCGGGGGATGCTGCTTTCAGTTCCTCCGGCTCCCAATCCTGCAGACTGCTGCCATACCCTGTCGATTGCCGGGATCACGCTGAATCTGTATGGTCCCGCAGAAGCCTTCCCGGAGGATCTGCAGGCTTTTTATACAGAGCCTTCAGAGCCAGCCATGCAGAATGTCATTGTTTTATATGGTTCGCCCTCTGTTCACGAAAACGGGGTGCTGTTGATCCGGAATCAGGAACTGACACTCATGGAACTGTCGGAAAAATATATCCTGCTCTTCCACGAGGCTTCCCTCGTCCGGGAACTGCATCTGAAAAAGGATGGCTCCCTTGCCCTCTTTTACTGTATTCCCGGGAATGTGCTGCGGGAGGACCTGTTTCATGCCATGCGTTTTGCTTTCCTCTATCTGGCACAGCTTCACGATATGCTCGCCATTCACTCGGCCTCCATTCTGTACAGAGACCGCGCCTGGTTGTTTTCCGCGCCCTCCGGCACCGGAAAATCCACCCATACCGCGCTTTGGCACGACATCCTGCATACCCCTTATCTGAACGGTGATCTGAATCTGATCACTCCGGGTTCAGACGCGCAGCCCCTGGTACACGGACTGCCCTGGTGCGGCACCTCCGGCATCTGCAGCACAGCCACCCATCCGTTAGGCGGCATCCTATTTCTGAAACAGGCATCTGCCGATTCCGCAAAGCCTCTGCATGGCGACGACCGCATTCTGGCTCTTTCGCGCAGGCTGATCTCTCCCTGCTGGGACAGCAGCATGCTGGAGCAACAGATAAATCTGTCCCGGGAAATCGCAGACCACATCCTGCTTTGCAGGCTATTCTGTACAAAAAACGCTACCGCGTTGGAAGTGATCCGTGCCGAAATCGACCACTATCTGGATACGCAGGGATATTGACATCCGTCTTTTGATCAGCCGATCAATTCTGCGATTTCCTGCTGTTCCAATACCCGGCACTTTTGTTCACCGATCTGATAGACTCGCGTACACGCCCGCAATACGGTAGGTCTGTGCGTGGTCACAATACAGGTTCTGGGATATCTGTCCTGCATGATATTCTGCAGTACCTGCTGCTCCGTCCCCGCATCCAAAGCCGACGTAGCCTCATCCAGCAGCAGGATCGGAGACTGCCGCAGGATTGCTCTGGCAATAGAAAGTCTCTGCGCCTGTCCTTCTGAAAATCCACCGCCCCGTTCTTTGATCTCACTATAGATCCCATCCGGCAGCTTCTGTACAAATTTCCAGGCGCATGCCGCCTTCAGTGCGTCTATGATCTCCTCATCCGTGGCATCTTCCTTGACATTCCGCATATTCTCCGCGATTGTCCCGGAAAACATGGTATTTCCCTGCGGCACATAAGAAATCAGCTGTCTGACGGAAGCAGTAAGCGGCATATCCTGCCCGCCTCCTCCGGCAATGATCCTCACCTGTCCCTCTCCAGGCAGAACCAATGCTAACAAGAGCCGCAGCATGGTCGTCTTTCCCTCCCCGGAGGGTCCTACCAGCGCCACGATCTCATGGGGATGCGCCTCCAGCGATACCCCCGAAAACACCCGGTTCCCGTTAAAATATGCATAGGATACATCCTCCACGGAAATTCCCAGACCATCCTTCGCGTGGAGCCGGAAAAAATCTTTTACTGCTTCTTTCTGCGCAAAATCCTCTCTGGGAAGCTCCACAATATCCATCAGTCTGGCAGCCGATGTGGTCAGCGAGATTGCCGTGGGCACAAGAGACAACAGACTGTTTAGCGTTCCCGTCAACGTTGCGGACAGGGATAAAAACATCGTCATTGTACCGTAACTGATAGCACCGGTCCACACCCGGAAAATTCCCCAGCCATAAGATGCATAGGATACACACATACCGATAAACGTCATGACGAGAAAGATCAAAACCGATATCTTCTGATAATTCATCCGCATGGAGATATATTCCTTCTGCAGCTCCTGTAATCGCCGGGTATAGAGGTGGATCATATCAAATGCTTTGATGGTCTGCACATTGGAAAATGCCTCCTGATTGAATCCGGACATCTTGGCATTCATGACCGAGCTTCTCATATTTGTCTTCTGCATCTTGGCTGTCAGCCTGCGGGAGAAGAATAATGTCACAGGCATGCTCAACAGCGCAATGGCTGCGAACGTAGCATCATAATGTACCACCATGATCAATGCTCCGGCAAAACGAAACAGATAAATAATAAAATTAGGGATGAAATTCAGCACTCCGGACGCAATATTGGAAGCATCCGATCCCCATCTTGCCAGAAGGTCTCCGGTATGGTACTGATCCAGAGACTCCCAATCGGTCTCCAGTATTTTCTCGAAAATATCCGCCTTGATATCTGCATCCACCTTCAGATTGATCTTCGTGGAAACATAATTAGAAATCTGCGACGTAAATGTACTGCCCAGGTTCATGCCGATCATCATACAGAATGTCCAGATCAACTGCCCTGTCTCATGTCCGGTCACGATATCCACCAGGCTCTTGGATACCAGACTTCCCACCAGGGAGAGAACTGTCCCCATGATTCCCAGCAATGTATACAGGATCATTGCCTTCCAATGCTGCTTTCCATACCCCGCGATCCACACTACCCTGCGCCACAATTGCCCTATATTTTGTTTTTGTGAGAGATATCCCGCGATTTTTCGTATCCTGCCCATTCCGATCCCTTCCAGAATGACTTTTATTCATCCAATCGAAAAACAGCACCACCTGCTCTGCAGGCGGTGCCATCTCTTTTCTTCTGTCTCGCTCAGATCAATCATATATACCGTGTACATTTACCTGATGCGTACATTCAATTGTATAATAAGTCGTGGTCAATGTCTTATAATCCTCATTGTCCGTCCATACCTTCAACAGCGTATTGAAATTGTCTCCCGAGCCGTAAGAATTTCCGTGGGACGCTCTGGTCAGGATAACCGTAGCTCCGTTCACCTGCGCGCTAAAGCCCTCAAACTCCACCGCCGTAACAGGTCTGCTGAATACGATCGTAATCTTTGTCTCCGAAGAAATATGCTGTGCCGCCGTGTTGTGATTTGCCTGAACACGGAATGTACAATAACCGCCCGCATCACTCTGACCCGGCTGAACATCAATGGTCCAGCAGTTTGAGTCGCTCTCGTAACCAACCTCTGTCTCCGTACCCGGCTCTGTCGCCCCACTGGCTGCATAAATACCCTCTGCCAGATCCTCATACTGCAATATTACAGGACTTTCATAATTTTTCATAACAAACACCTCTCCTCAAAAATGTTCAACGACATCACTCCATTTAAAAATTATCACATAATTTTCTTTGTGTCAACGTTCCTGTCGAAATAACTGCAAATTTTTTATCAGCTTACCCCTCTGTCCCGCCGTTTTCAGCACTGCTCCCAGAGAAACACCGCGGATCCGGTGATTGTTGATCAGAAAGCGCGCAAGCGTCATCCCCCACAACACCGGCCAAAGCAGAAAACACTTTCCTGCCTTCGGATAGTTCAAATACATCTGGTGATGAAACTCTCTGGCAAAATCCAAAGGGCTGTTTCCCCGAAGCGCCACCATGCGGTCTTTTGAAGTCTTCCCGAATTCCTCTGCAGCCAGGATTTCCTCCAGGAATGCTTCCGTGGAAAGTCCGGTGTCTGGCTTCATAAAAGCAATCCGCCCTGCGGGAAGACCCAGATATCGCACACAGGTAAGGCTCACCAGATCAGAAAATTTCTTGATCCCGCAGGACCTGACCAGCTCCAGATACTCCTTCTGCACGGCAGGCTCCGTTTCCCGATTCCATAGCACCACCCAGTCGCATAATAACTTCAATCCGAAACCGGCGCGCAGAAAATGCTGCAGCATATGCAGCAGTAACTCATACGCATGATATGCCCGATCCGGAATCTCAAGCGGCAGTTCCATCACCCGTACTGTCTCCGTATGCTCCGACAGCTGCGATACCTGCTGCTCCAACAGCGCATTGACTTTTCTATCGTCAAACGGCTCTGCCAGCATGGTATGAATCTCCACCTCGATTTCAGGCCTTCCCTTCTCTGCCGGAAGACAATACACGATATGATGCAGCGAGGGCTGCCACTCTTTTCTCCGAAATCCCAGCTGTTCCAGGCACTGAGCCGCTTGCTCCAATTCTTCCGCATGCAGCAAAAGCAGATCAATATCACCGCTTTTGCGGAGCTCCGGCACCGCATAGAAGGAGGCCGTTGCCGCTCCTTTCAGCAAAACCGTCCGTACTCCTTCCATCTTCAACGCCTGCTGAACCTGCCAGGACAAATACAGCAGTCTGTAATTCTGCCTCACCACGACCTGTGAAAGCTGCTCCGCCCGCAGAATCGTCTCTTGGGGAAGCTCGCACATCCGAAAGTCCTCATAGATCAAAGAAATCACTCCATGCCTGGCTGCCATTTCCACCAATGCTTCCCAATCGCAGTCGCCATCCTGCGTCGCCCCTTTCTCACGTTCTCCCTCCACGGTCCGTGCCTGCAATGCGCCCGCAAGCAGCGATAGCAGCCTGTCACATTCGGGCTTTTGCTCCTTTTCCATCTCTATTAAACCTCCGCCTCTCTCTCAAAGGAAGACCGTCCCGGCAGTCTGGCTTCGAAGGCCTCCCGCACCTCCCGCTCCACCTCGGACACATCCCTGGGCAGCCCTGTGTCATTGATGCACAACACCCGGCATCCTCCGTTCCGGATCTCATGAAGAAGCTTTCCGTTTCCGCCCCGATCCTGCAACTCATAATAGCGGAATGCGCTCTGCACATTACATGGCACAAACTGCCCGGAAAGCTTCTGCCACTCACGGAACAGATATTGATTCACATCCGAATCCTCGC
This sequence comes from Lachnospiraceae bacterium UBA3821, assembly GCA_002368865.1. Taxonomy (GTDB): domain Bacteria; phylum Bacillota; class Clostridia; order Lachnospirales; family Lachnospiraceae; genus Acetatifactor. The sequence goes on from DFDT01000042.1 coordinate 27,958, forward strand.
GAAACCGGTTTCCGCCCAGACTTTCCAGAAATTCTCTCTCCTTTTCCCAGACCGTCTCATAAGTACTGCGCAGCAAGGGAGAAGGCCCATGCACCGTATAAAGTCCTGACAACTGCGGATAACATAGTTCCAGCAGATTATAAAAGAAATAGAGGGGCGGATATCCCACATGCAGGAATTGTCCCGGGTGCGCCCGAAAGCAATCTCTTTTTCGAAAATATTTTGCCAACACCAGCATGTTGTTCAAGAATAAATGCGACATTCCCGGATTCTGCGGGTTTGCCACCACAGGCTGCAGCGCCAGCAGATCGCAGGGCATTCCGTCGCGGAAATAATCCTTGGGCGATACTTTTCCCATCAAAAACATATCGTCATTGAAAAGCACAAACTTCTCGGCAAGCCCGGGAATCCGGTGCAGATACCGTTCGATCAGCGAACTGTTGAAGACCGGCAAAAGCTCCTGCGGCAGAAAATCTTCATGTCGCACAATATGAAGCTTTGAATGATCCGTTTCCAGCCACCCGGGCAAATGTCCCCAGGTAACAAAATGCACCTTCCGCACCCAGGGCGCATACTTTTCCACACCCCTGAACCAATACCTCATCCACCCCCAGTTTCGATAACGCTCTGGTCTGTCCCCATAATCGGAATGTGCCCTATATTTTTTCTTTGTGTCCTGCCAGGCTTCGTCCTCGCCGTCCACCCAGGTCACTACAAAATCAATTTCCTCCGACATAGTCACCCTCTTGTTCTTCTCATAACTGATCTATTCAATCGCCAACTGATACAGACAATCCGGATTCTGTCTGAAATAATAGCAGACAAAGTCATCATCCTCATAATAGGTATGAAGCTCTCCCGGATACAGCTTTTCAAAATCATTGCACCACTTCTGCAGACAGGACTCCACCAGCATTCGGGAATAAAGAGAGGTATATGCCCTGGATGAAATCGGATATCTGTAAAAAGACGACTTTGCCAGCTCCGGTGAGATCGTACCGTTGATGATCCGGTTTCCTTCACTGACCGGCACCTCATAATACTGCGTATAGCTTGACCTCGCCAGCCATGCCGGGCCTGTGAAAAAGTGATTTTGTCCATATTGTATCGGGTGTTTCTCCACATAGAGGAATACATATTCCGTAGGCAGAACATAGTCCTCCTCCGCCATCTCATTCACAAACCGGATCGCCTCCTCATGATAGCCGTACTGAATCATGTGATACAGCTCATCCACGGTGGAAATAACGGTATAACTGTATGGTTCCATTGTCCGGTTCAGCTTGTCCGTAACCAGCACAGCGCCGTTGTATCTGGAGAGTTCAAAAT
>DFDT01000154.1 GCA_002368865.1 Lachnospiraceae bacterium UBA3821
GATCAGCGGCGCCAACTGCCTGATCCTGGACGAGCCCACCAACCATTTGGACATGGAGTCCATCACCGCCCTGAACAACGGACTGATCAAGTTCCCCGGCGTGGCGCTGTTCTCCTGCCATGACCACCAGTTTGTGCAGACCACGGCAAACCGCATCATTGAGATCCTGCCGAACGGTTCCATCATCGACAAGATCACCACCTATGATGAGTATCTGGAGAGCGATGAAATGGCGAGAAAGCGCACTGTGTTTACCGCCAATAAGGAAGATGATGAGGATTGACCATGATTGACCTGCATGTACACTCCACCTGCTCTGACGGGACCTACACCCCCTCTGAGCTGATAGATTATGCAATCGAAAAAAATCTGACAGCCTTTGCACTGACCGACCACGACACCGTGGACGGTCTCGCGGAGGCTTTTTCCTATGCCGCAGCATTACAGGAAAAAGGAGAAAAGCCGATTCCGGAGATTATCCCCGGCATTGAACTCTCCACAGAATATCACGGCAGAGACATCCATATCGTAGGACTTTTTATCAACTACAAAAATCAGGAATTCTCAGACTATCTGAAGCATTTTGTGGAATCCAGAGAGGAGCGCAACCGAAAGATGTGTGAATTGCTCTCCGCTGCCGGTATCCCTGTCCGCTATGAGGAATTGCTGGCGGAATATCCGGATTCCGTGATCACCCGCGCCCATTTCGCCAGATTCATGGTGGAGCACGGACTTGTCAAAAGCCGTGCAGAAGCCTTTGACCGCTATCTGGGCGACCATGCACCCTGCTTTGTGCCCAGAGAAAAGGTGACTCCTGCCCAGGCGGTGGAGTTGATCTTAAAAGCGGATGGCATCCCTGTACTGGCTCATCCGATCCTTTACGGCATGAGCCAAGATAAGCTGGAGCAACTGGTACAGGAATTAAAAGCGATCGGCCTGATGGGCATTGAGGCAATCTACAGCACTTACACCGCTGCCGACGAAAGACAGATCCGCAGACTGGCAGCCAAATACAATCTGTTGCTCAGCGGCGGCTCCGATTTCCACGGCGCCAACAAGCCGGACATCGATCTGGGCACAGGCCGCGGAAAACTCTATATACCGGATTCCGTTTTGGAAGACCTCCGCGCTACGCGGAAAAATCTCCTGTTCACGGATATGGACGGAACACTTTTATTAAACAACAGCACCGTCAGTGACACCATGCGGGAAGCCTTGAACCGGATGACTGCCGCAGGGCATCATCTGATCCTGTCTTCCGGCAGACCTCTGCCCAGCATTCTGGAAGTCAGGGAAAAGGAACAGATTGCCTATCCGAATATGCTGATCCTCTCCAACAACGGCGCGCTGGTCTATGACTGTGACCGTGACAAAGCCATTTATGAAAACCGGATTGCCCAATCGGACATCGCATATATCATTGCACAGGCCGAATCACGGGGGCTCCATATTCATGGCTACACCGCCAGGGAGATCGTCTGCCATGGCATGAATGCGGAGTTGGCTTTCTACACCAGCCGGATCCACATGCCCTTAAAATGTGTGGAGGATATTGCCGCGGCACTGCCTCAGGGTAGTTTTAAGCTGCAATGCATTCATCTGACCGACAGATCCGTGTTGGAGGCTTTCAGAGAAAGCCTTCTGAACTACTGCGGGGACCGCATCCAAATGATCTTTTCCAACGAACAATACCTGGAAATCCTGCCCGCAGACGCCGGCAAGGGAAACGCCCTGCGCTTTATCGCAGATTTTCTCCATGCACCTCTCTCCCACACTTTTGCGGCCGGAGACGCAGAGAATGACATCTCCATGCTGCAGGCTGCAGGCACCGGGATTGCCATGGCAAACGCCCAGGAAGCAGTAAAAAAAGCCGCTGACATCATCACCCAAAAGAGTAATGATGAAAACGGCCTCATAGAAATTCTGGATCGATATTTTCAATAGATTAAAATGTCAGCCCTCCACGATCAGGTATCTTCCATCTCCCACATCGAACACCTCGTCGGCGTCCAGGATTTCATCGTCAGTGGCTCCCTCCATATCAATACCTTCCTCATCAAAGTATTCCATGATCTCAGACACGGAATCTACAACCACTGCCATGCAATCCTGCAAAAACTCGTCCGCCTCATCCAAGGTCTCCGCCACAGGCTCCGGGAAAAGCTGCTCCTGGTTCTCCAGAAAACACTCCAGTACAGCATCATCGAATTCACGCATAGGCAACCCTCCTTTATACACTTCTCTTACCTATAATCTATCAATCCGTATGCCTGCTGTCAACAGGATATTCAAGGTTTTTGGAAATATTTACTCAGGCAATGGCATAAACTCATAAAATTTTATTCTGTCCAGATCAGTGTCATAAATCCTGCTGTCATGTCTTGCCTGATCCGGATTCCAGTAATACACTTTGATCTGATTGGTTTCCGGCAGATACTCCCCATACACGGTCCATATTCCTATGTTTGCTTCTCCGGGTGCCTCATATGCGGCTTTGATTTCATCCTCCAGGAGATCACACCCGGAGCCCGTCATCACTTTACCGTCCTTTTCCCGATAGATGAGCAGATCACGTCCGCCGTCTCCGGAAGCTACAGTATCCGCAATCATTTCATTTTCACCGTCCCCGTCCAGATCCACGAACCAGACACTGCCACCGATGTTGCCGCCCCAGGATTCCGCCAGCTTTTCACCGGTCCGGGCATCATAAAAATAAATGCGTTGCCCAAGAAGACCATTGCTTTCCTTCACACAGAATATGCTCCGCCCGTACAGATTTTCCGTCGGATATTCCACCGTGTATTCACAGGTATGCCGTTTCCAAATGTATTGGTAATAGTCCTCCAGTGTATAAGCGCCCTCCCGTTCTCCCAAAAACACATTCCCGGTTTTGGTCTTCCCATAACTATCCAATACTGCATCGCAGGCGATCAGCAGCTCCGAACCCTCCTCATAATGAGAAATAACTTTTTGCAAAGCAGGGATGACTTCTGTGCTGTTCTGGAATGTATACGCCTCTCCCTGTTCCTGCTCCCGTAAAATTCCTCTCACAACAGACTCTGCGGCATACGGGAATGCTCCCTCATACTGCTCCCTGATAACAGGCATATCTCCCTCCCAACGCAAAACTTTCACCGCATAACCCGCTTCGCCGGATATTTCATAACAATTTCCGGTAAGCAGAAATTCCTGTCCGTCCTCTTTTACCAGAGCTAAGATCCCGTTCGCGCTGTGGGATGCGGCATAGGATTGTTCAAAAAGTACCTTCCCCGTCACACCATCCGTCACTCTCGCGATCACCACTCCGATATAGTCGGCAACACGTTCCTCATAGCTTGTCTTTAAGGGACCGCCTTCCGCCTCATAGCTGTCGTCATAATACAGCACCAGCTGATCTTCCACTCCATCCCCCGTCAGATCCACAGAAATATTCCGTATCACCTCAGACAGCTCTGCCGCCTCAAACGCCTTTGTCCCCGCATTCTGAGGAATCCAGATACCGTCCTCTCCGCCGTAGCGTACCATCTGAATGTCCCACTTCTGTTCTCCGTTTCTTGTTCCGTCTGTGGTATACACCGGCAGCAAAATACTGCATGCCGCCACATCCCCGCTTACCGCTGCATCAATCTGCGTCTCGTTGGGATCAAGGTGCAGCAGGGTATATGCCGCCGATCTGGGATTCCCTAGTGCCTCAAAGTAAGCGCTGTCGTGTGCTCTGTAACGGGCTAACAGGGTATCCCCCTGACCATTGCAGGTATAATCCAACGCAGTGTTGTTGATTCCAAACAAATACGCTTCTCCATAGGCGTTTCCATCTGCAATCCTATCCTGGCGGATCATTTCCTCTTCCACCACGATCACATCCCTGCCGCTCATCCCCAGGCGGATTCTCTCTGTACGAATGCATACAACAGGCGCCGTATCATAAACATAATAATTAATGATCCCGTGTCCGTCGCCCATAATCGCAATCTGATAGGGTACAACCTCTGCATCCTTCGCCGGCATAGGCCAAGGATTGTCAGAAAGCATACGCTTCATCTGTGCCAGGACTTCCTCCGTACAATGCACGGATATGGTATCCCAATCCCTCTGTATTACCGCTTCCGCCCATACGGTTGCCTCCGCAGTGAAATCTATCTCATCCAATCCTTTATCCTGCTTTTTGGTAGTCAGCATCGTAACCGCCACTGCGATACAGGCTATCATACCGACCAGCACGATCCAAAACGCGGGCTTTTTATAATCCCACACTGCCTTGATGCGCTGCTTCACGCCCACCTCGCCGAATGCCAGCGGACAGGCTGCCAGCCGTCTCCCTCTGGCACTGCACTTTAGGAGCGTCTCCATATAAATCTTTACACGGTTTGTATCCAGCCTGCGGATCACCCGCTCATCACAGGCAAACTCAATATCCCGACAGAACAAAATGTATGCTGCCCACAGAAGCGGGTGAAACCAATAAACCGATAATAACAGAAATCCCAAAGGCTTCCATAGGTGGTCCAGATTGCAGATATGAGCTCTCTCATGTGCCAGGATCAGCCCATACTCCTGCTCCGTCAGCATCAGTCCCTGCTCTGCCGCATCATGTTTTTCCCTGCCTGCAGACGGCAGATAGATTGCCGGGCGCAGGATTCCCAGGATAAACGGCGTATCCGTGCCATCTGTCAGATAAACCTTCGTACCGCGCCCTCCGGCAGATACGCTGTTTGTCCCATCACTCCCGACAGCGTCATTTGCCGTATATGGCATCCGCACCGCAACTTTCCTGCGCAGTACCAGGGAACTGAGCCCTGCATACAAAAGCATCAGCGCCATGCCTACAGCCCACACCCTGCTGAATAAAGGCGTAATATCCCGCGCTTCCTGCCGTTTTGCTGCCCCCGGTTTCACAGCCGACTCCACAACCGCTCCCTCATCCGATGCTGCAGTCGCTCCCACGGTCGTTTCCCCATCTGATCCTGTGTCCGGTTTTCCACTCGGTGTCTGCAGATCCGGCGTCGCCTGCTGCCAAGTCTCTCCGTTTGGTGCCTCCATCATGCCGGTCTGCCCGGCGGTCGGATTTTCCGCCACAGCCACCTTCTCTGTCACGGCCACCTTCTCCGTCATCATAAACGCATCTGAAATTCTCTCCATATTGGGCATCAGGCTGTATCTGCTCTCAATAGAAAAAGGCAAGACCAGCCGCACCGCAACCAGCCCCCACAGAGTCAGCCGCATCCATGCCGGGGTCTTCAATCTTCCTAATACCAACCGCAAAACCACCACGGCAAGCACCAGCACTCCCGCCATCATACCGTTATTTAGAATCCCTATTGCAATCCTCTCCATCTGACCCTCTCCCCTCATTTTCCACCAATTGGATCAATCACTCTCCATAGTGATCAATCATATCACGGATCTCTTTCAAATCTTCTTTGCTCAGACGCTTCCGCGATGTGAACGCCGCAATAAACGCAGGCAGCGAGCCAGCAAAGGTATCCTCCACAAACTGTTCGCTCTGTCTGGCATAGAATTCCTCTCTGGATAGAACCGACGACACAGTCCCGCCATCATTTCGGAAGATCCCCCTCTCGCACAGTTTTTTCAGAACCGTATACGTGGTGGACTTCTTCCAGTCCAATTCCTTTGCACACAGCTTTACCAGCTCCCCTGAGGACAACGGCTCATTGTCCCAGATCAGATCCGCAAAACGGGTTTCCACGGCCCCCAGCTTACACTCTTCCATCGCAAATACTCCTCTTCTATAAATTGGACTGTTTTAATTGGTCTATTCGCTATAGCCCTTGCATTCAGTCTATCACCTATAGACCATTGTGTCAATAGAAATAGCGATCTCTCTTCAAATTATTTTTTCTCGAACACCCAAGCATTCTTGATCTCCTCCGCAAATTCCTCCATGCTCCATTCCCGGTTGCTGAGTTCTGTATTGTTTGGATCGTTGATCCGAATTTTTCCGTTGTCCTCACCACAGAGTACAATAAAATGTCCGCCCAATGTAAAGGTTCCGGCGGACATGCTGCAGATTACCGGATTGCCCTTCTTCAGCTCGGAAAGGATTGCCGCTCTGCCTGTGCCCACAGTACGGCAGGTCAGACCATGATCCTCGGCAAAACCGGAGAAAAGTGCCCACTTCGTCCCCGTTCCTTCCAGATAATAATCCCGCTTCATCGCATAAGCCGCAACCATAGCAGGCGTATAGCGCCCGTCCCGGGTCAATCCCACCGTCACCATTGCCAGACAGGTGGGCGCACAGCCGCAGATCCCGATATTACTGTCTCCGTATGTGTCGTACCCCCATCTGGCATCCCATTGCATCAAGAGCGGAATCCTCTGCTCCAACTCCTCTTTCTGAAGGGCTTTCTGCTCCGGCACAGAATAAGCGCCTGTCCCATAGGTATACAGGAAATGGATCAAACCCGCATTTCCCTCCGCACCCTCCACTTTATTCTTCGGAAACAGTGATTTGTGCTGCTGCAGCCACTTATATTCACTCTCTGTTTGCTCATATTCCTTTTCTGCCTGTTCACTGTTTCTCTGACCGGCTCCGTCTTCTGCCAACACTTCTGCCGAGATCAATTTGTCAGCTTCTTCCGATATCTGCCCCGTCCCCTCCGCCAGCGCGGAAGCGTTCCTGTTTCCGCACAGCAAAAGTACGATCACCACAAGCAGGATCAACTGCTCTGCCCGCAACAGCATAATCTTTCTCTGATACTTTCTTTTCATGCTCTTCCGCATTTGCTCTCCTTTGTATTGCAATTTCTAATAAAATATTGTCCTGACCAAACAAACGGTTCGCTGTTCCCATTCTGTCGTAGACTTTCCCGCCGGTCTCTGCTAAAATAGAATTGAACAGAAACAGCAACGATTGAAACAGTTGGGAGGATACAGTCCATGGAACAAAAGAAGAAAATGAAAAAAATCGGAATCCAAATGAGTCTGTTGATGGGGGTAACCCTGAGCTTCTTTTTATCGCTCACCGGTGTTTTAAGTTCCGGTCAATTTACAATTTCCGGATTTTTGATCAATTTCCTCATCAGCTTTGTCATCAGTCTGATCATCGGATTTTTGGTGCCCATGAAAAAAGTAAATGACAGTCTGGACGCGAAACTCGGTCTGCAACCGCACACTTTAAAGACCAGACTGTTCGAATCCCTGATCTCCGACCTGATCTATACACCGCTCATCACGCTGTGCATGATCACACTGGCGCATCACAACGCTGCCTCCCACGGCGCACAGATTCCTTATGTTCCCATGCTGCTTGGCGGACTGCTGCTCAGTCTGGTCGTCGGTTATGTACTCATTTTTATCTTCATGCCGCTGTTCATGAAGCTTGTCCTAAAGCACAATGGGATGGATGCCCGTTAAATTGCATCCCTTCCACTTGCCCTGCACTTATTAGACGTTTAAAATGCTCAAAAAGTTTCTTGCCTATGACAAAAAGTGGGTGTAGAATTTTCTACACCCACAGATCATATTGATATTCTTTTTTCTCCTCATCGGAAGCCCTGTTCTTGCGCCTCCTGCTGTCATCGGTCAGCTGCATTCCCAGCTTTTCCAAAACATGCCGGGAGCCTGCATTGTCCGCGTCGCAATGTGCGGTAAAATGCCTTAGTCCCAACTGTTCTGTGGAAAACGTGATCAGTGCCCGCATGGATTCCGTGGCAATTCCTTGATGCCAGTATCGCTTGTCGATAATATAACCAAGCTCCCCTGTCTGAAAATCGTCCTCCATGTATACACTCACAGATCCCACATTCTGCCCGTCAAGCAACACGATAAATTCATAGTATTCCGGACGCGGCTTTCTCCATTCAAACTCTGCTTTCCGCACAAATTCCACCGTTTCCTCCCAGGAATCGTGGGGCAGGAACAACATCATTCTGGCATTGTCCACATCGGATATGTACGTGTGAAGGGATCTGGCGTATTCCATTTGCAGCGGGACGATCGACAACCGATTGGTTCGGATTTCTGTCCGGATCCCGTTTTTCGGATCTCTCATGTCAGTTTCCATTGTCCCGATGTCCGTCCCTCTCCACAAATTTCAATGCCTCCATGGGATGAGCAATGATCGCATCCGCATGAGCACCTTCCAGCTCCTCTCTGGTGCGGAAGCCCCAGAGCACGCCCAGCGTAAACGCTCCTGATCCCTTTCCGGTCTTCATATCCGTTGCGGTGTCCCCCAGATACAGTACTTCCTCCGGCTTCACCTGCAGCGTCTCCATAATGCGGATCGCTCCTGCCGGATCGGGTTTGATGGGCACGCCGTCCACCTGTCCCTGAATCACATCAAAGCATCCCTCGCCGAAAAGCGTCTCGATCACACGAATGGTCTCCGCATGGGGTTTATTCGAAAGCACCGCAATTTTCAGCCCTCTTAGCTTCAATTTGCGGATCAGCTCCGGAATCCCTTCGTAGGGCGTCACCTGATACATACAATCCACGGCAAAAATCTCTTTATACCGGGCAAACGCGCTGTCAAAATGCACCCCTTCCACGTCACCGCCTGCTGCCAACGCCCTCCTGATCAGATTGGCTGCGCCGTCACCCACGAAGTATTTATAATCATCCTCCGAAAAAGGACCGAACCCCTCCGGTGCCAGGGCTCGGTCTGCACAATATTTAATACTGTGAATGGAATCGGACAAAGTGCCGTCCAGATCAAAGATCACTGCTCGAAACATCTTGTTCTTTCCTACTTTCCTTTTATCCAATATTCTTGGTCTCAAATATCTTCTGTTTTCAAACATTTCCTGTTTTCAAATATTTCTTATTTTCATACATCTCACTGTCGGCACGTTCAAAGACTTCCGCCACTTCCGTATCCTTCTGGGGATCATACTCGGAGATTCCTGTGGCGATCACAGGACCCTCGCCCTTTGTCTTGTTATCCCAAACCTGCTCCCGTAGCTTTGCCAGCAGTTCTTTTCTGTCCGAATAATCCCGCTCTGTCAAAAGCACCACGAATTCGTCTCCGCCAATCCGAAAGACCGGACTGTGAGTGAACACATCGCAGATCATCTTGCAGGCAGATCTGATGTACTCATCTCCTGCCTTATGCCCCTGCGTGTCATTGATACTCTTCAGATCATTCAGATCACATACTGCAATCGCAAAAGACAGATAATCCACCCCGCCGTCCAGCGACTGCTGTATCGTATCCTCCAACTCCTGATACGCAGTTTTATTTTTGGCCCCGGTCAGCTCATCCCGCCTTGCCAGTTCATTTGCGGACTTCAGGGCCTTTATGTGCTCTTTTTCCCTGCGGACTTCCTCGTTGACATTTTCCACACCGATAATGAAATGGATCCTGTCGCTTGACCACATAACCGTAAGTCTTGTGTACTGCGGCTGCCCATCGATCATCAGACGATAATCCGTACTGAACTGCTTTTTATTCTCCAGCACGGAGATCAGGTAGTCCTTGGTCAGGACAGACTGCACCCTCGCCTTGTCCTTGGGATGTACAAGTATATCCGCATTGGTCTGGGATTCCGCAAAGAAATCGTTGCCCGTCTCCAGGATCTCAAAATTGCCGTATATGGTTTTGGCCGTAAACTCGGTATAACTGCCCGTCTCAGCATCCACATAATAGATCACATCATAATGCGCCGCCAGACTCTCCGCGATCTGGTTAAATACCGCTCGCTCTTTCTCCAGCTTCTCCGCCTCCTGACGCATCCGGACTTCCTTATCGATATTCAACACGCCCAGAATAAAATAATCATCCTGATTGCCCACGCCCCGGATCATGCGCAGCGTGTGATACACCGGTTTCCCGTCGATCACCAGACGATACACAATACTCTGCATGGTGCCTTTTTTCATTTCACTGAGCAATTTTTCCTTACTGATATCCTTCTGAAAAATGTGTTTATCTTCCTCGTACACTACCTGTTCGGCATCTCGCGCCATATTTGCAAAAAAGTCTTCTCCGTCCTGCTCGATCTGCAACGAATGGTATTCCGGATTGATGGAGTACCACTTATATTTGTTGGTCACAGCATTTACATAATAAACACTGGAATAATCTATCAGCAGCGCTTCTGCGATCTTATTGAAAATAGTATCATTGTCAACCATCGCTTTCCTCCGCCTCCTCCAATGTAAAAATTCACTTTCCTATTGTATGCCTAAAATTCAAATATGTCTATCCCTGATTCCTATTTTATTACATTCCTCCGAAAACACCCCTGTCACCTGTAATCCCGGTTTCCTGCTGCATATTCATTCATGCATACATCCAGCACATTGCGATGCGGAGCGATCAGCGACTCCTCATAATGGCACTGCCACTGTACATTCTGCACAATCCTTCCGTCCACAATGCCATCAATGGTATCACCGGGTTTAAACTCGGCATCGCTTCCCAAACGATAAGAAGCCATATTTAAGGCATGGTTGACCACCCAGTTCGGATCCATATCATGAAAATGATACTGCTGATCCTCCAAATAGAGCACACTCAGCCCCAATGTATCCACCACATGGTCATTGGTACCGCTGATATTGAAAAAGCGGGCATTCACCGCAAATTTGATATAGCGGTCCAGCCCCTCTACCTGGCTATTACGGATCATATCTGCCGGAACCAACTTCTTCGAGTTTATAAAATGCACTGCCTGACATTGGGGATAAAGCTCTAAAAGTGCCTCCAAATAATTCATCAGCATATTTGCTCTCACCTGGGGCGGCAATGCGCCTCCCATCATATCCGTGGCCATCACCTTGTATTTACATTCCGCCAGGATGTGCTCCCCCTTATCCTCATAGTCCCACCACTGCTGTCTCTCAAAATCGTTAAATTTCTCCGTCTCAAGTTCATCACACTCCGTAAAGGAGATCATGACAGGTACCTTTTTTGCATCCGCAAATTCACCCATATACTCCTTTGCAGCAAAACTTACCATTGTCGTCCTGTCCCCGATTGCCTCCACTTCGCCGAGATACTTTGTCAGGACTTCCTGTATTTTACTCTCATCGGGCCAGCTGCATTTTCCCTTCATCAAAAACTGCATCACAAAAGGCGCACCGGGGCGAATGATCGCATCCTCGCCGGATTGTTCTTCCTTCTTATCCTCTTTCTTCTTTCCAAATAACATATCTCGTCCTCCTCAAAACCCAGTACGATTTACATGATTTTATCCCCAGCACACCTTTTCAATTCCTGATACACTCGTCCCACCGGCAGCCCCACCACATTATTGTAGTCGCCTTCAATCCCTGTGATATACCGGGCGCAGAAACCCTGAATTCCATAAGCTCCCGCCTTGTCAAGCGGATCGCCGGTTGCAACATATTCTGCAATTTCTTCTGCGCTCATAGGGGCAAAATGAACCTTGGTGCACTCATAAAAGGTATGTTCTTTCCTGCTGCCATCCACAGGATCCGCATAGACGAAAGTCACTCCTGTATAGACCTCATGGGCTCTGCCGGAAAGCATGGTGAGCATATGCACCGCATCTGCCTCATCCTTCGGTTTCCCAAGAATCCTGCCGTCACAGGCCACAATGGTGTCCGCGCCAAGCACAAGACAGTCCGATCGATCATTTCCCCTTTTAAAGAGTACTGCAGCCACCGCCTCAGCCTTCTGTCTGGAAAGCTCCTGCACCACTTCTGCCGGCACTGTGGAAGTCACATGTTCCTCCACCTCGCTCACCTGCACTTCAAAATCCAAACCGATCTGTTGCATCAGCTCCCGCCTTCTGGGCGAGCCGGATGCAAGGATTATAGGTATCTGTTTCATTTTTCTTTCTCATCTTTCTTTACACAGTCATAAACTCATTGATATGCGAAATATCTAATTATTTTCTATAAATTGACAATCCCTTTACATTTTGGATACATGGAACACCCATAAAATTTTTCCCCTGCATTTTCTCCCTTTTTAGCAACCCGCATCACCATCACTGCACCACATTTAGGACATTTGGGCATGGTCTCTTGCTCCATTTGGGAATTAATTTTGACATCTTCTTTTGTTTCAAAATCTTTTAGCATCTCCCGATATTTTAATGTATAATCCACAGGATTATTCTGATTTTTTTCTGCAAAAAATCTTGCCAATGCCTCCATTTGTTTCTCTGACATAGTTTCTGCATCATCAACTCGATCCGTTGATTTTATATACTCTACCAACTGATCTGCGCGGATTACCAAACTTTTAACCTCTTTCTTGGCAAACTTATCGTTTAGAACCGTTCTGGGATTTGCCAGCACAATAATGGAACGATAATTCTTTTCAAACCCTTTTTCAAATAAAGTTCTTGTAAGTATATTTGTCTTTTCTTCCATACGAATTGCTTTTATCAGCTCAATATGTCTATTGTTTTGCGTAATGGGAGAATATATACCCTCTTTGATTGTCTTTTTTCCATAAGAAAAACTTCTGATAAAATTGCCTTTATTATCAATCTCTATGTTACCATATAAATTTTTGCACTCTATCACATATATATGTTTTTTGGTAACTACAAGATAATCTATCTGTGCCGAAAGCCCATTATGTTCCAAATACAGATCATGTAAAACATACATAGGAAAATGACTATTCTCCAATTCAAATCTAATCTGTTTTTCGCCAAAAATTCCCGCTTCAACCAGCTTTATTTCCCGTTCAAGAATTTCGTTTTCTTCTAAAAGCTGATTTTGAATCTCTTTCAGTGCCGCTAACTGCTTTTCTGCTTCGCTGTCATCTTTCATAAAAACCGGATCTGTGATTTTGTCAAAAAATCCCATATATTTACTCTCTCCTAATTCTAAGCCAATTTCCCTTTTATTTTCTCGGTATATTTACATCCAATCTTCTTATAATTCTCACATCCCCAAAATTCACCATAAGGTCCTTTTTTAATATATAATCGTCCCCCACATTTAGGACATCTGGGCTGATTCTGTTTCCCCCCTGATCTCTGGCGCGCTTTTTCTCTCAAAGCATCTCCGTATCTCTTTTTCATCTCAAGCGCAAAGACCGATTCCTTGTCTTTAACCGTAATTAGATACACCTTCGTCTTGGCTCTTGTCAAAGCCACATAAAATAGTCTTCTCTCCTCTGCAAAAGGATAAGATTCACGATGTTCCAGCAATAGTTCCAGAATAGCATCATCTTGAATTTTGCTCGGAAATCCCATTTTAGCATTTTTGTTATTAATAATAAAAATATAGTCTGCCTGTAATCCTTTTGCTGCGTGAGCAGTAAGAAAATGCATATTAAGATCCTTACGGCTCTTATATATTATATTGATAAAACCATTTATATTATCGTACTGACATTCAAACAAGCTGCATCCTTTTATCATTTCAACATCAAATTTGTATCGTCCTATGAAATAAACACTACTGTTTTGCGGGAGCTGTTCTATTCTTTCCGCCATGAATTGCATTGCACAGCTTTCATTATATCCGTTAATCTCCTCCATAGAAAATCGCAGATCGCTGGATTTTCCTCTAATATTCTTTTTTAGTTGATCCGGATTCTGCTTAATGAATGTTCCGCTGATTTCTATCAAGGAAGGAGTAAAACGATAGGTTGTCTCTATTTTACTGATAGCTGCTGCACCCCAATATTTCTCAAAATCCAAGATATAGCTGATATCACTTCCTGCAAATCGATAGATACTTTGCCAATCATCCCCAACACAAAACAAGTCATAATCTTTCGATGTCCGTAGTGCCGCAAGCAACGCATATCTCGCTTTTGAAATATCTTGATATTCATCCACAATTATGTACGAATATGGATTAATGTATTTACCACTTCTCACATACTCTGCCGCTTGGTTTATCATGTCATTAAAATCGATTTCGCCTTCCAAGCTTAATTGTCGATTATATGCGTCATATATAGGCTCTATCAAATCAATAACTCTTTGATTTTGATAAGAATTCTTTGATGTACTTGCAATTTTCCTAAGTTGTTCTACTGAATAGCCATTACTTTTCATTAAATGAATAATCGTCTCAAAAAGTGCTATTGTCCCTTCCAGAATACCGTCTTCTTCCTGAAGAACCATATTCCACAATTCCCGGGGTGTTTTGGGTTCAAATATAACCCCTTGCTCTTTCAACTTATCTTCCAAATTTCTTAGTAATGTTCCGTCAAACTTCTCATAGGAATAACTTTCTACTAAAACCGTTCCATTTTCTTTATGTATTTTTCGTTTCCATTGCATACCTTCTTTATAACTGGCAGCAGCTGATATTCCATTTTTACCGGAAAACCATTCAGGAACTTCCCCTCTTTTATTGATGCCAAAATATTCAATGTATATTTGATAATCGGGCAAATAAAAATCTGGCTTGTATTGTCCGTATTCTGATGTTCTTGTATCTATAACATATGGTTCTTCATAGATATAACGAACCCCATTTTGACAGAGAAAATTCGCAATATCCATCTCCCCATAACTTTTAACTTTTTCATTGAGCATCGTAATTGGCGGATTTATCTCCAAATATTCTTTATACTCTTTCTCTGAATGAAATTCAAACTCTGACCTAGCATGTACACGATTATATATCAAGTATGTGCTTAATGAATAAACATATCTTTTATCCTCCACCAGCGCCTTCAATTGTTCGCGAATAAAAGGTTTCAAAGAATTAGCATATTTGGATATTTTAGGTTTGATTCCTTCTACCTCTGTTATGATAGCCATCCCCAATCTATGGAAGGTAGATGCCTCAATCTGACATCCGCTCTCTTTATTGATCCGCTCACTCATTTCAGTCGCAGATGCGTTTGTAAAAGATAATACAAGAATATCCTCCGGTTTATATTTGCCGGATTTGATCAAATATTTAATTTTCCCGACAACTGTTGTTGTTTTGCCAGTTCCAGCTCCTGCAATGATAAGATGACTATGCGCCTCCATAACAACAGCTTCCATTTGCTGTCTATCAAGTAATTGCTCTTCAACCGTTCCAAGAAGTTCATATGCCTTTTCTATCCGTCCATTTGTTACTTTCTGATTATGCTGACCTATTGTTTTTCTCAAAGAGTCATATATGCCTTGTGCCTCCCCTATTTGACCAATCAAAGCTTTATATGATTTCGCCTTTTTAAAAGTTCTTTTAGCATCCTGTCCATAAGAAAAGATTAAACCATAATTTCTTGTTTTCCATTGTTCTGCAACTGTCGCATCAATATATTTTTCCTGGTCAGCAAAATATGATTTTGCTTCACAAACAGCACTGGAAAGCTGTTCCAACAATTCTTCACATTTCTGATTACGTTCGTTTATTCTATTTTGTCTCTGGTCCCTTATTTTCTGAAAAAGGTTCATAAGACGTCTCCCTGCCTTATCCTCAGTCCTCCCGTCTCTCCGCCGGTGTGAATGTCCGCTTATGCTTCACATCCTGGGCCGCCGTGAGCTTCGCCGCCTCTTTGGCCTTGGCCACAGCCTCCGCCGCAAACTGCGCCTGGGCGCAGATTGCCTTCCGACCTCTGCCGTCCACCTTTTCATAGCTGCCGTCCGGCTGCAGCACGGCCGCTTTTAGGGTATCCGCCAGCTGTACGGTAAGGACATGCCAAAGCTCTTCCCGTAGTGCCGGCTCCTCCACGGGGAACAGAATCTCCACGCGTCGATCCAGATTTCTGGGCATCCAGTCGGCACTGCCGCAATAGAATTCCGGATGTTCGTTATTTTCAAAATAGAAGATGCGGGCGTGCTCCAGGAACGTTCCCACAATGGAACGCACTGTGATATTTTCGCTGACGCCAGGAATTCCGACTTTCAGACAGCAGATGCCTCTGACGATCAGGTCAATCTTCACCCCTGCTGCCGCCGCCTCATACAACGCCGCCATCACATCCCTGTCACAGAGTGAATTCATCTTGGCAATGATCCGCGCAGGACATCCTTCCTGGGCATACTTTTTCTCCCGCTCGATCAGGTACAAAAACTTCTCCTTCAGCCAAAGCGGTGCCAGAGAAAGCTTGTTCCAAAATAGCGGCTCCGAATAGCCGGAAAGCATGTTGAACACGGCTGTCGCATCCTCCCCGATGGGCTCAGAGCAGGTGAGTAGTCCCATATCGGTGTATAGTTTAGCCGTGGCGTCATTGTAGTTGCCGGTGCCCAGATGAACGTAGCGGCGGATGCCGTCCTCCTCCCTGCGCACCACCAGCGTGATCTTGGAGTGGGTCTTCAATCCCACTAGGCCATAGATCACATGGCAGCCTGCTTTCTCCAGCTTTCTGGCCCAGACAATATTATTCTCCTCGTCAAACCGGGCCTTCAACTCCACCAGCACGCTGACCTGCTTGCCGTTTTCCGCCGCCTGCGCCAATGCCGCAATGATCGGGGAGTTGCCGCTGACACGGTACAGCGTCTGCTTGATCGCCAATACGTTCGGATCCACCGCCGCCTGTCGGATAAATTCCACCACCGGCGTAAAGGTCTGATAAGGGTGATGCAGGAGGATATCACCCTTACGGATCTCCTCCAAAATATTGCATCCGACAGGAAGCTGCGGTACAACCTGGGGAATATACTTGGGATCCTTCAGGTGTTCAAAACCTTCCAGCCCGTACAGTTTCATCAGTACGGTCAGATCCAAGGGACCGTCGATGGAATAAATATTCTCGTCTTCCAGCGAAAGTTCCTTCTCCAGGAACTGCAGCAAACGTTTGTCAGTGCCTGCCTCCACCTCCAGACGGATAGCCTCGCCCCACTGCCGCATCTTGATCTGCTTCTCAATCTCTTTCAACAGATCCTCCGCCTCATCCTCCTCGATGGTCAGATCCGCATTCCGCATGATGCGAAAGGGATGGGCGCAGATGATATCATAATTCAGGAACAATTTGTTGATGTTCCGCTCAATGATCTCCTCCAGGAAGATCACACGCCGCATGCCGTCCCGCTCCGGCAGCTCCACCACACGGCTGAGTACACTGGGCACCTGCACTGTGGCAAACTCCAGCTCGTCATCCGAATCCTTGCCCCGCACCATAGCACCGATGTTCAACGTCTTGTTGCGGATCAGCGGGAACGGCCTGGAGGAATCCACAGCCATAGGAGTCAGCACAGGATATACATTCTCCTCAAAATACTGATCGATAAACTTCCCTTCCTCTTTCGTCAGCTGCTCGTGGCTCTTCACGATGGTCAGGCCATTCTGCGCCAAAGCCGGAAACAGGGAACGATTATATGTAGAGTACTGCAGATTCACCAGCTCATGGATCGCCGTATCCAAAGCCGCCAGCTGCTGCTTCGGCGTCATGCCGGAGATATCCGCCTTCTCATATCCCGCATTCACCATATCCTTCAACGACGCCACCCGGATCATGAAAAACTCGTCCAGGTTAGACGCGGTGATGCTCAGAAACTTCAGCCGCTCAAACAGCGGATTGCTCTTGTCCCTGGCCTCGTTTAACACGCGGTGGTCAAACAGGATCCAGCTGAGTTCCCGGTTGGTGTAGTACTCCGGTGCTTTGAAGTCAAGATTCACTTTACTTATACCTGCTTTTGCCGCCTTGCCCTTATGATTGTCCGCTTTGGTCTTACTCGTATTGGTCTTATTTTCGCTTGCTTTATTCTCGCTTACTTTCTTTGTGCCTGCCTTAGCGTCACTTGTTTTTTTTGTGCCTGCCATAATGTTCTTCCCCCTATTTTTTCGTCTTTTCTTTTCTCGTGTAGGTAGTCCTTGTATACCGAATATTGTCTCCGCCGCTTTCACCAACGGTTATTTCAAATTCATTTACATCAAATTCGGGGAAAAATACATCTCCGTCTTCTACGATCATATCAACTTCTGTAATATACATTTTGTCTACCAACGGCAATGCCTCTGCAAAAAGCCTGTATCCGCCAGCCACATAAATGTCCCGATCCCCTGCAATGTCGATCGCCTCCTGCAGGGAACCTACGGTCACAAGATTATCGCCGGTATACTGCTTCGTTGTGGAAACAATTATATTTTGCCGATTGGGCAGCGGGTGTCCGATCTCCTCGTAGGATTTTCTTCCCATCACCACAATATTCCCAGTTGTAAGCTCTCTGAACTGCTTCTGCTCCCCTTTGATCTTCCAGGGTATACTCCCGTTTTTCCCTATCACATTATTTTTTGAACGCGCTACGATCAGTCCTAGCATGGTAATTGATTCTCCTTTAACTACCCAATGCGGTCTACTGAAACCGGTTTTATCTACTATCGCCTCTATAGAAATATAATTATCTTCCTTTATGGCATCATATACTACAGTTTCCTTCGTGGACAGATTTAAAGTATCATTTATAGTATCATTTTTAAGTTTTAAAGTATCATTCCCAACAGATTGGCAACTTACACTCTCCTCCACGCCTTTGATCTACAGCCCCCTCCGCAAATAGATCATATCCACAAGCTGCACGCCACACTCCATGATCGGATGATCGTAATTCTCAACAAAAAATTTTTTGATCCTATGGTGTCGCACAAAACCGCATTTTTCATAAAACGGTATCGTAAGCGGACTGTCTCCCGTTCCAACCTGCAGAACCGAAAACTGTCCTTTGTATCTGCCTGCAACATACTCGATCAGAGCCTTGCCATATCCCTTGCCGTGATGTTCCGGGGCGGTCGCAATGTTTTTGATTTCCAGGACGCCATTGCCCTCATCCGTAACGACACATTCGCCTTTCACACCCTCATCATCCAAAACAAACATGGTACCTCTCTCAAAATATCGGTCTATCATGTCCTCCTGCTCGTCTGCCAGCAATAGTAATGATAGATATGACTTTTTATTTTCTGTAACTTCCCTTATCTGCATCTCTTTTCAGGTTCCTAAACTCATTTCCTCTTTTCTTCCAACCAGTATCCCAATCTATTGCCCTATTACTGTTTTAACAAGTTGCCATGCAATACTTCCCTCCCGCAGCAACGACAAAGCATTCTCATACTTTACCCATTCCACGGAATCAACTTCCCCCGATAGCTTAAAATCCTGCTTCTTTACAGTCGCTTTGTATCCCAGCATCAGCATTTCTTTCTTATCATACGGATAGCTGCTGATATACTCCACTGATTCAACATCCTGTCCAATCTCTTCTTTTACCTCACGGATCACGGTTTCCTCCGCCGATTCCCCAAGTTTCATAACTCCTGCTACGCAAACATACTTTGTTGTGGAAACATAATTCTGGCGCAGCAATGCGACCTCTCCGTACTCGTTGACAACTGCCGCGATTATGCTTGTTGTGAACATATCCCATAAAGGAATGCTGCACTTCTCACAATACGGAATTTTTCCCTCGTCTCCGATTTCTTTACTGATGAGTTTTGTTCCACAATGTGGGCAAAATGTAAAATGCATGATTTTTTCCTCTCCCTGTTGTCTATTACACCGGATAGCTAACTCTCTATGAATTTAAGTACTTCCGCTTTATTTTCTAAAATTAGGTTATACCTCAGCATATTAATTTTATTTCCCAAAAATCACCCTCGATACTTCCACAACATCCTTGTGTTTCAGCTCTCTCGGCTCGAATTTGATCACCGAATACACCATCTGCATGACAAGTCCTGCGCCCACGGTACTGATCAGCGTGCCAATCCCCACAGAGCCTCCGAGCAAAAATCCTGCCAGTAAAACAACCGCCCAAAGTAATACCTCCACAATGCCGATGGGGATTTTGGACAACCGCTTCCCCAGGCCGATCAACAGCGCGTCTCTGGGACCGCAGCATTGCTCTGCGCTCATGTAGATCCACATGCCCAATGCCATGAACACAAAGCCGATCAGCATGATCCCGATGCCCAGCAAGAGATTCTGGTTCTCCGCGAAGGGATTCAGATAGTTAAAGGCCTGTACAAAATTGCCGGTCAGCAGCGCGTCGATGATCGTGCCGTATCCAATCTTTTCTTTCAAAAGCAGATCGATCACCAGCACTGTCACCGCGATAAGCGTCATTGAAATGCCGTAGTTAAAGGGGGTGTGCTTTGCAATGCCCATCCCCAGGCAATCCCAAGGTGCAAGCCCGATATTCGCGTATATGGTCATATGCACGCCCAGCGCAAACACCATAAGCCCCAATATGATCCTGATCCATTCCTTTACCAATCTACGTCTGCTCATTTGATACTTCTTCCTGTCTCTCTATAATTTACGTCTCTAAAATTTATAACTTCTTCCTCTGCTTCAGCACCGGCGTCACGCTGAACACTTCCTGGAAAAATGCCGCCCGGGAATCAAAATATCCCTTCTCCAGCGTCAGATCCTCCATGGTGTCCGCACTGATGATCAGTTCGTTATCCTGCAGCAGCGCCTTGATGTGCTTCAGCTTTTGTTTATGGCTGCGGTCCATACTTGCAGACAGACGCAGAATGGCAGTCAGTTTCGCCACAGTCAGATAAGTCTGGCGATCCATCTGCTGCTGTTCCATGGTCTGCTCGTAGTAACCGAAAGGAATGTGGTTAAAGCGCACAATATTTGCCACCAGCTCCCTCTCCTTGTGAGAAAGTCCGATGATCTCCGTGGCCATGACGATATTGTAGGAAGAAGTTCCGATATCCGACATGCTGATGTATTTGCCGCAATCCTGCAGAATGGCTGCAAGACGCAGATATAAGCGCTCTCTTCTGCCCAGTCCGTGCACTTTTTTCATACTGTCAAAAATAATGGCGGTAAGCGCCTCCAATGTCTCCGCGCGCTTCTGGCTGCCCTGATAGCGTTTGCTGATATTCAAGGCACAGGCAATGATATCTTCCTCAAAATTATGCTCCTCTTTGAACATCCCAATGCTCTCGCCATATTCATAGGCGATACCATCACAGAGCGTCACGCCCGGCGTCCAGACCTTCTCCGCTCCCATCATCTTCGCCACATGCTTGGATACGATGGAACTGATAAACACAAGAGGCACTTTCTCCTCCACGGTGTCCAGTTTCTTCGCCAGCTGGGAGATCTCATTTTTATTCCAGTAGGAAACCAGCGTGTCAAAGTCCTCAAAGGTGATAGCCGCCTCCTCTTTTCTGCGTCCCACCTGTTTCACTGCCCAGGGGGAAACATAATCATCGATCAGAATGATCCGTTGAATTTCCCGATCCTTCAGATACAGCTTCTTGTAGGAAGACAATTGCGCCATGACCATCTCATCCACCAGATGCTCAAACCGCGCAGGTGTCGCTTTGATATTCTTCATAACTTCCAGAATGCGCAATACGCCCAACCGCAGGTTTTGGGTAGAAACCAAAGTATCATTGTCAAATAAGGACAACTGGATACTGCCGCCGCCGATGTCCAGGATAGCGATTTTCTCCTGTGTCACACGCCGAAAGCTCTCCCCCTTTGAGGCAATGGATTTATAATCCAGAAAGCGCTGCTCGGAATTGCTCAGCACCTCGACGGTAAGTCCCGTGCGCTGCTTGATCTGATCCAGCACCACCACCTGATTGTTGGTCTCTCTGATGGCACTGGTGCCGTATGCCTTGTAGGCGTCCACCTTGTAGGAATCCATGATCTTGGTAAATTCCTTCAGGGTCCGGCAGAGCTCGTCCATCTTATCAGCGCTGATCTTGCCCGTGGCATAAGTACCCGTGCCCAGATCCAGCCTCTGGCTCACGGAATCAATCTCTCTCAACTTATTCTTGCCCGACAGTTCAAATATCTTCATGGACAGCTCGTAGCTGCCCACATCAATTGCCGCAAATGTCTTCATGAATTTTGTACCCTCCCC
This sequence comes from Lachnospiraceae bacterium UBA3821, assembly GCA_002368865.1. Lineage (GTDB taxonomy): Bacteria > Bacillota > Clostridia > Lachnospirales > Lachnospiraceae > Acetatifactor. Next base: position 21,666 of record DFDT01000154.1, read on the forward strand.
GTTTTCCCATATAAGCACGTAAACGCTAACATACTATGTATTTATGTATTGCACATCCCTGTATATCAATCATGCCGATCAAACTACATGGTCTTCCTCACCGTCCTAAACAACAGTTTCTCCGGCACACCGGCCCGTTTGAAACAAGTCTCGTCGATCCCTGTCACATCCGGTTCCGTTTCCTGTCCCTCAGCCCCGGCAGAAAGCGTCTTTATCTCTGCCGCCTCCAACGCTGTCAGCGATACCGTAAACAGAACCCCTGCCTTGTATACCCCGTCTGTCATGAAATAATCGGATTCCGAATATAGACGGAACGGGAATGTTAACACCGTATCCGCCACCTGCTCATAAGTCTGCATCCGAATCACATATCCGGGATCCATGGGTATAAACTCGATGATCTCACACAGTCTCCTGTTCTGGCCGTCCTCGATCAGCTCTCTTAATTCTTCATCCGTCATATGTTCTGTTCCCCGCAGATTCCACCACTGGAAAGCAACAGCCCCAACTCCTAATAAGAAAAAAAATCCGATGATCAACAATCCAATGCCGATATTCCAAGCTAGTCCACTAAAGATCATTCCCAAACCGACAAAAAACAGGAGTTGAAAAATGGACACCAGCTTCTGCTGACCTAACGCTGTCTTTTGATTGACTGACAGTTGCGCCGGAATGAAAGCTACCATAATGACCAAAAAGCCGATATAAGGCATCATTTTCATCACAAAGCCCTCCCCAACAGGTAATCGATAAACTGCTGCGCCGTCCTGCCGGAAAGTCCGCCGTGGGCAAGCTCCCATTTGTTTGCCTCCAGGAGCAGTTCCTCCTCGGGCATATCAATCCCTTCCCGCTCCGCCAGTTTCAGCACAATGTTCTGAAACTCTTTGGGTGTCGGTGCCCCGAAATAGATTGTCACGCCGAAACGGCTTACCAGCGAAAGCTTCTCCTGCACGGTGTCTCCGGTGTGCATATCCTCTCTGATTTCCGGCCTGTCACCATAGCTTTCTTTGATCAGATGACGCCGATTTGAGGTAGCGTAGATCAGCACGTTCTCCGGCTTTTTCTCCAGGCCGCCCTCGATCACAGCCTTTAAGTATTTATACTCAATCTCAAAGTCTTCAAAGCTCAGATCGTCCATGTAGATGATGAACTTGTAATTGCGGTTCTTGATCTGAGCGATCACATCATTCAGATCCTGGAACTGATGCTTGTAAATCTCGATAACCCGCAGTCCCCTGTCGTAATATGCATTGGCAATGGCCTTGATACAGGAGGATTTGCCCGTTCCCGCATCGCCGAACAACAGACAGTTGTTCGCCTTGCGCCCGCTCACAAAAGCCTCCGTATTCTCGATCAGCTTCTGCTTGGGAATCTCGTAGCCCACCAGATCATCCAGCTTCACATGGGCGATATTCAGGATGGGATTCACCTGTACCCTGCTGCCCTCCCCGCTCTCTTCGTGGGCAACACGGAAGGATTTATGTAAACCGAATTTACCCACGCCGTACTCTTTATAAAATTCCGTCAGGGTATCCTTCATCTCCTGGGGCGTGCGATTCTCGCAAAAATGCTCCGCCAGCTCGCAGATTCTGGCGCAGATCCTGCGGTTGTAAACCTTGCTCTCTTCACTGCTGGCCTCATAGGTCTGGATCAGCGCAAACTCCGGCACCTTAAGGGTATCCATCATGGGCTTGAAATCATAATCGTAAAATTCCTTGAAGATCACAATGTCATGCAGCGCCGCGTCATTAATGCTGCCCTGAATGGCGCCCCGGATTTCGCAACCCTTACTGTAACTGTTCTCGCAGTTGACCAGAATATTCGCCAGATAACAGTGCCACAGATTGCCGTAAAAGCCGAAGTTTCCCGCCAGCTCCAACAGCTGATGCATACACTGATAAAACAGCGCCCGCAGATCCTCCGCATTGTAATACTCGTCCTCATAGTTCGTCATCAAAAACGCCATGTCATAGAGCAGCTGGTCGTCTTCAAAATCTCTGTATAATAAAAGCTCCTGTTCGCGCATGTGTGGTCTCCTCTTGTTGTATCCTTGTCCCTAATAGTTCCCCAGAATCTTCATATTCCGCGCTTCATCCCGCAGTCCCCTCAGCGCATTCTTCACCGCGCTGTCCGCAAGATTCCCCTCAAAATCCACAAAGAAACGATACTCCCAGTTACGGTCTTCAATGGGACGGCTCTCAATCTTGGTCATGTTCAGATTATTGTAGATAAAATGGGACAACATATGGTACAAAGACCCGCTCTCGTGGGGCACCTCAAAACAGATACTGATCTTCGACGCATCTTTTCTGAAAATTTTCTGATTGGTCACGATGATAAACCGGGTGGAATTGGTCCCGGACTGGTTCACGCCCTGCTTTAAAATCTCCAGCCCATAGATCTGCCCTGCCAAAGCGCTGGCAATGGCCGCCTGGGACTTGTCCTGCTCATTCGCCACCTTTCTGGCTGCAAAGGCATTGTTCTGCATGCTGATCTGCTGCCAGGGGTGGTCTGCCAGAAATTTGGCGCTCTGCATCAGAGACTGCGGGTGAGAATACACGGTCTTGATATCGGAGATCTGCGCCCCGGGCACCCCCAACAGGCAATGCTCGATCCGGATGATCTGCTCCCCCACGATATAGTTCTCAAACTCCACCAAAAGATCGTAAATCTCATTGACGATACCCGCGGTAGAATTCTCAATCGGCAGCACTGCAAAATCCGCGCTCCCCTCATCTATGGCGCTCATGGCGTCCCGAAAGGTGTCCACATGAAAGCTCTGAATGCTCTCCCCGAAATACTGCATCATGGCCATCTGGGAATAGGCACCCTCCGCCCCCTGGAATACGACTCTCGCCTTCTTCGTATCCAGGTCATCCACGCCAATAAAGGGCAGCTTGCCCTGCCCTCCTTTTTCTGAAATCAGTCGATACTGCAGCTTTCTGCTCATGGACATGATCTGTTCAAAGAGCTCCTGCACCCCGAGACCGTTAAATTCGTTGTGTGTCAGAGAACGCACCTTTGCAAGCTTCTCCTGCTCCCGCACTCTGTCAAACACTTTCTTGCCGTTCTCAATCTTATACTCCGCCACCTGCGCGCAAATGTCCATCCGTTTCTCATACAGCTCAACAATCTGCGCATCAATCTCATCCAATCCCTGTCTCAATTCTCCTAAGTCCATCTTCCGTTGTCTCCTGCATTACAAATTTTCATACTATTCCACCATTATCTTATACCAAAACCAGCTTGATAGCAAGCAAAAACAAGAGTATACTAAAGTCAGGATCCGATTCCAAAATGATCCATTGGGGGTGAATTTATGACAAAAAAGAAAAACGGGCTCAGTCCCGCATTTTATATCGTATCCGGCACCGTTCTGCTCCTGCTCTTTGCGGCAGTGATCTACTATGTTTTCTTCGCCTCAAAAATGGAGATGAATCCTGCCGGAACGATTGGAAACACTGCAGGAAATCTGAACAACGCAGGTCTGTTCTGCGAGCACGACGGCACCGTATATTTTTCCAATCCCAAAGACGGCGGCGCACTCTACGCCATGAACGCAGATGAAAGCAACATCAGAAAACTCTACGCCATGTCTGTGCGCAACATTTTGGCAGGCGGCGATTACCTGTACTATTTCCAGATGAATTCCTCGGATGTAAACGGTTTTGCCAGTGTGGTCGGCAACCACTCCTTCAACCGCAGTCATCTGGATGGCAGTCAATCCGTGGCGCTGACCAAGGACGTGGTGACAAACGGCCAGCTCATCGATAACTATCTCTATCTCCAGACGGCAGGAAGCGGACAGCCCTCCTTCTACAAGCTGAAAATTGACAAGTCCGATCAGGTCAAACTTGCCGATTATGCTGTCAATCCGGCCTGTGCCGGAAACGGCATGTTCTATTATAACGGCACCCAGAACGATCACGCTCTGTATCAGTGGAACACTGCCAATGATTCCGCTTCCCTGGTATGGAACGGCAATCTCTGGTATCCGGTTTTGGATGGGGATTATATTTACTATATGGATGTTTCAGCCAAGTACAGATTATGCAGATTTTCCCTGTCCTCGCAGGAAATTGAGATCCTCACAAATGACCATGTGGATTGTTTCAATGTAGGAAACGGCTTTATTTACTACCAGACAAATGCCGCCGTCTCACCACAGCTCAAGTGCATGCACACAGACGGCAGCAACTCTTTCGTGTTGGCGGACGGCGTTTTTACCAATATCAATATGACTTCCCAATATGTGTATTTTCAGCAGTTCGGCGTGAATGGTTCCCTGTATCACGCAAGGCTCGGCAGCGATAGCTATCGGATCTTCGGAGAATAGATGTCCATCGAGACCGGATCACTCCTCTATATGATCCAGGCCCTGGCTCAATATCGTCATGATATGGTCATCTGCCAGGGAATAAAAGATCGTCTTGCCCTCTCTGCGGTTTTTCACCAGATCCAGCTGTTTCAACACACGCAGCTGGTGGGAGATTGCAGACTGGGACATATTTAGCAGCGCAGAAATATCATACACGCACATCTCCGAGCAGCGCAGCGCGATCAGAATCTTCAGGCGTGTCACATCGCCAAACACCTTGAAAAATTCCTCCAGATCTTCCAGTTCCTCCATCGGAGGCATCTGTTCATCCACTTTCCGGATCATTTCCTGATTCAAATGAAGATAATTGTTTTCCTCGGTCATAACTCAATCCTTATCCGTATCCAATGCCTCCAGCATCTGCGTCACCGTCTTCCCCAGGATCGGATGACGGAAATTCGGCGCCAGCTGGCTCAACGGCTTCAACACAAAATAACGGTTTTCCATATCCACATGAGGCAGGATCAATCGATCGTCCTCGTAGATCAGTTTGTCATAAAATACAATGTCCAGGTCAAGCGTTCTGGGTCCCCAGCGAACCTCTCTGGTACGCCCTGCCGAATCCTCGATCAGCTTCAGTTGATCCAAAAGCTCCCTGGGTGTCAACAATGTACGTGCCTTGACTGCAGTGTTCAGGAATTTGGGCTGGTCCGTAAAGCCATATCCTTCCGTTTCCACGGTATCCGCAACCTTCTGCACCTGGATCAGCAAATGCTCCTCCAGCTGGTCAATGCCCTGCTTGATAAAAGCCTCTCTGTCTCCCAGATTGGACCCCACGGAAAGATAAACCTGATGCCAGCTCCGCTCAATGCGCACAGAAACAGATTCAAAGGGCAATCCCACCGGTGCATGAGGTTTTCTGATCTCCAGCACGATTCCCTGAATGGCACCGAAATTCAGCAGGATCTGCTCCGCCAATGTCTCCGCCACGGTTTCGATCAGATCATATAAGGTCTCCTGCATCCAGTTGGTGATAAAATGGCAGATCTCGCTGTAGTTAGTGGAAAGGCTCACATCATCCTCTCTTCCGGCCGGACGGATATCTGTGTATAGCACCGCATTCACGTAAAATGTCTGCCCGTTTTCTTTCTCATCCCGTCTTACGCCGTGATAGGCGAAGACCTCCAGATTATCGATCCTGATCTCATCTGCTTTCATCTTTCATTCCTCCGTTTCTATCGTTCTATTCCTCATCGTGCTTCCATGATTGCTTCCGTCATACGGATTGCCTGCACATTTTCTTTGATATCATGAACCCGTACAAAGCTACAGCCCTTCATCACTGCCAGGACTGTTGTCGCCAGCGTGCCCGGAAGCCGTTCCGACACCGGCAGATCCAATGTCAGTCCGATCACTGACTTGCGGCTGCAGCCCAACAGCAACGGGTAATCGAGATCCTGTCTGATCTGATCCATCCCATTCAGCAGGAACAGATTCTGCTCATAAGTTTTTCCGAATCCGATACCGGGATCCAGCAGGATCTTATTCCTGTCAATTCCCGCTTCTCTGGCAAGCGCCAGACATGCTTCCAGATCCGCATTGACATCACGGTACAGATCCTGATACACCGGTTCTTTCCGATTATGCATCAGGCAGCAGGGAATCCCTGCCTTTGCAATCACCGCCGCCATACCGGGATCAGCCTTCAGCCCCCAGATATCATTGATCAGATCTGCGCCTGCCGCAATACCGGCCTGCGCGACCTTGCTTTTATAAGTATCCAGCGAAACCGGCACATCAAAATTCGCTTTTATCTTCTCGATCACCGGTGCCGTCCGCTCAATCTCCTCTTCATCCGAAACCGGCGTAAACCCAGGTCTGGTCGACTCCCCGCCCACATCCAGAAGATCCATGCCTTCCGCCAGCATGGTTTCCACCCGTTTCAGCGCCCGCTCCGGATCATTCCATCTGCCACCGTCCGAAAAAGAATCCGGCGTCAGGTTCAGAATTCCCATCACATACGTCTTATGCCGCCGTTGAAAGGTATGCCCTCCTATTATCAACCCATCCATGTCCAACCCTCAGTATTTTATCGTCAGATTTTTCTTTTCACCTTTCCAGTTACAGTCCCGTTCCGCCGCACAGGCAAAACACGCCCTGCTGGCTTTGTCCGCCCGATACAGAACGCCTCGCAGATCAGGCCCCTCCGCAACCGCTGCATTACGGTGATTGCGGATCGCATCTACGATCAGATTCGCTTCCTCGGCTCCGAAACCGCAGTCCGCCAGGATCTTCGGCGCAATCTCCGCGCTTGCCAGTTCGTGGGGTTGACCGCTCTCATATTGAATATGTTTTCCCAAATCATGTAAAAGTGCCGCAGCATAGATCCATTCCCGGTTCAGCCCCGATTTCTGCTCCAGATCAAGGATCGTTCCAATCCTTGCCACGTCCAGAAAATGGTTCATGTCATGACGACAAAAAACACGCTCCGCTTCTGCTTTCCGGTTTTCTTCTAAATGATACCGGAACAGTTCGTGCTGCAAAATCCGGTCAATGCGGCTTTCCTGACGTTCTTTCATTTCTATCTCCTGCCCAACATTCCAAAGAACTGTTCCTGCAGTCTGCTGTT
>DFDT01000111.1 GCA_002368865.1 Lachnospiraceae bacterium UBA3821
ACCTGATCGAGAAATATCAGAAGATATGCTATCAAAAGTATGGCATACACTTTGTACATGCCAGCGATGAGTGGTACATTCTGGCGGACAGAGAGCTCCCGGAGGAAGCGCGGTATGACGGGTATCTGCAGCTGGAAAACGGCGTGGGTATGCTGCGGCTTCTCATGAATGAGTTTGCGGATGCCGTCGAGAGAAAACGCGGGGATGCTCGAGTGAACGCGGCAGTAAAGTCGGCTGCGAACGGCGAAGACACGGAGAAGATCCGGTTATCCATGGCGACGGGACGATTGGCATATCCCTATATTCAGCGCATGTGCGACACAGTGATGCAGGAGTATCCTCAGATAGATATCCGGCTATATCCGATCCGAAATGATTTCTTCGGAGAGCGGATCACGGTATCCGGGCTTTTGACCGGTCAGGATCTTGCCGCGCAGCTGAAAAATGAGGAGTTAGGCAGAATGCTTCTTCTGCCGCAAAATGTCCTCAGAAGCGGAGAAACCGTGTTTCTGGATGATCTGACGGTGGCAGATCTGGAAGAAACTTTACAAGTTCCGATTTATATTGTAAAATCTAGTGGATATGATTTCCTCGACGGCATATTGGAAGCTGCTCTTGGCGAATGCTAAAGAGGCACGGCAGATTGTCGGAACGGGAATAGTCAGGGTAAGTTTGAGAACAGGAGATTTGAAATGGCGAAGAAGAAATCCAAGCCGATCGTGGCGGTGGTGGGACGGCCCAATGTGGGGAAATCCACGCTGTTCAATGCGTTGGCAGGAGAAAATATATCGATTGTAAAAGATACCCCCGGTATTACCAGGGATCGTATCTATGCGGATGTGAGTTGGTTGGATCGGAATTTCACGTTGATTGATACAGGCGGTATTGAGCCGGATTCCAAGGATGTCATCCTTTCCCAGATGCGTATGCAGGCGGAGATCGCTATGGAGACAGCGGATGTGATCCTGTTTCTGGTGGATGTGAAGCAGGGGCTGCAGGACGCGGATTCCAAAGTGGCTGATATGCTCAGACGATCTCAGAAACCGGTCGTGCTGGTGGTCAATAAGGTGGACAGTTTTGACAAGTATATGGCGGATGTCTACGAGTTCTACAATCTGGGTATCGGTGATCCTCATCCGATCTCGGCGGCAAACCGCATGGGACTGGGAGATATGCTGGATGAAGTTATGAAATACTTCCCAGAGGATGCCGGTGAGGAAGAGGAAGACGAGAGACCCCGTGTGGCAATCGTGGGAAAACCCAATGTGGGAAAATCCTCGCTGATCAACAAACTGTTGGGTGAGGACAGGCTGATCGTGTCCGATATTGCCGGAACCACGAGAGATGCGGTGGACACCGAGATCAGGTACAATCACAAAGAGTATGTTTTTATTGATACGGCCGGTCTGCGGCGCAAGAACAAGATCAAAGAAGAATTGGAGCGCTACATGATCATTCGTACGGTCAGCGCAGTGGAGCGCGCGCAGATCGTGGTGCTGGTGATCGACGCGGTGGAAGGCGTGACGGAGCAGGATGCGAAGATCGCAGGCATTGCCCATGACAGGGGAAAAGCGGTGATCATTGCTGTCAATAAATGGGATGCGCTGGAAAAGGATGATAAGACCATCTATCGCTTTACGGAAAAGGTGAGAAATACGTTGTCCTTTATGCCGTATGCAGAGATCCTGTTTATTTCGGCAAAGACAGGCCAACGGTTGGACAAGTTATTTGAGACGATCGATATGGTCAGTGAGAATCATGCCATGCGTGTGGCTACCGGTGTGCTCAACGAGATTATGTCGGAGGCCGTGGCGATGCAGCAGCCGCCTTCGGATAAAGGCAAGAGACTGCGGCTGTATTATATCACGCAGGTTGCGGTGAAGCCCCCGACGTTCGTGATTTTTGTGAACGACAAGGAGCTGATGCATTTCTCCTATACAAGATATATTGAGAATCAGATCAGGGATACGTTTGGGTTCCGGGGAACACCGTTGAAGTTTATTATCAGAGAGCGTAATGAGGAAAAATAATAAGAGATAGATGAGGGATAAGAGGCATAGATATGGTACAGAGATTGATCTGTTTGGCGATTGGTTATTTGTTCGGTCTGTTTCAGACATCTTATTTTTACGGAAAGGCGCACGGCATTGATATCCGTGAATACGGAAGCGGTAACGCGGGTACCACCAACGCATTGCGGGTGCTGGGGAAAAAAGCCGGTGCGATCGTACTGATCGGTGATCTGTTCAAATGTATTATAGCGGTGGTCCTGACCAAATTGGTCTTTGGCCCGGTTTATCCGGAGATCAAGTATCTGCTTTGTCTGTATACGGGAGCAGGTGCGGTCCTGGGACACAATTTTCCGTTTTATATGGGATTTAAGGGGGGAAAAGGTGTGGCTGCCACAGGAGGGTTGATCTTGTCCTTTCACCCGTATTTTATTCCTACGGGACTGCTTTTGTTTTTTGGAAATTTCTTTATCACCCATTTGGTATCGCTGGGATCCCTTCTGGTGTATGTGGGCTTTATGATACAGATCGTGATCTGCGGGCAGTTGGGAGTGTTTTCGGGTGCGACCCAGGCGACGTTAAATGAGATGTATGTGATCGTATTTTTGCTTTCGGCTATGGGATTCTGGCAGCACAGAGCAAATATCAAGCGTCTGCTCCGGGGAGAGGAGCGAAAAACTTATATTACGAAAAAGAATAAACTGGATGTGGAGCACAATACCGTAGACGGTGCTATAGAAAAATAAATTGACCGTATGAAATGCGGGGAAAATAAAAAGTGTGACTGTATTGAATCACAGGATAGACAGGGGGTATAAACATGGCAAAGATCACCATTTTGGGAGGCGGTACCTGGGGTATCGCGATTTCGGTATTACTGCACAATAACGGGCATGAGGTGACAGTGTGGTCGCCGGTTCAGTCCGAGTATGAAATGCTTTCTCAGAATCACGAGCATAAAATGCTGCCCGGCGTAAAGCTGCCGGATGATATGCAGTTTACCATGGATGACAAAGAGGCGGTTGCCGGCAGAGACCTGCTGGTGATGGCAGTGGCCAGCTCCTTTACCAGAGCCACTGCAGCCAGACTGAGCAAGCTGATCGCAAAGGATCAGAAGATCGTCAATGTGGCGAAGGGAATCGAAGAGAACACGCTGATGACCCTCTCCGAGATCATTGAGCAGGAGATTCCTCAGGCGGATGTGGCGGTACTTTCCGGGCCGTCCCATGCGGAGGAAGTAGGGCGCGGCATGCCGACCACCATTGTTGTGGGAGCGAAGAGTAAGGCAACGGCAGAGTACATACAGGATCTGTTTATGAGCGAAGTATTCCGTGTCTATATCAGTCCGGATATTCTGGGCATGGAGCTGGGCGGTGCGTTGAAAAATGTGGTGGCACTTGCGGCCGGTATGGCGGACGGTCTCGGTTACGGAGACAATACCAAGGCGGCTTTGATCACAAGAGGGATCACGGAAATCGCAAGGCTTGGCACTGCTATGGGAGGAAAGGCCGAGACCTTCAACGGATTGTCCGGTATCGGGGATCTGATTGTGACCTGTGCTTCGATGCATTCCAGAAATCGTCGAGCCGGTATCCTCATGGGACAGGGCAAGACCATGCAGGAAGCTATGGATGAGGTCAAGATGGTGGTGGAGGGTGTCTATTCCGCCAAAGCGGCTATGGGTTTGGCAAAAAAATACAACGTGCAGCTGCCGATCATTGAGCAGGTCAATGCAATCCTGTTTGAGAACAAGAGCGCAGCGGCTGCTGTGAAGGAATTGATGCTCCGGGATAAGAAGACGGAGATATCGGATGATGCGTGGGAAAAACAATAAAAAAGGCTCCCGCCAAACAATTAGGGCGGGAGTTATTGATTTTATTGTGTGTTTTGTGCTAGAATAAGATTGTACTGAGTGGTTTGCCACTGGCCCGCGCCGGCTTCCAACCCTGACACCAGGAACTGACCATGATAACCCTGTAATGTGTAGGCAGCACTTACATTCCTGTGGACTGGAAATCAGAGACGTGTTACAGGTGCTTGGTAGGAGAATTGAATAATAGCCCCTAGAAAGTGGTAGCCGTGTTTTCTCGGGCAGATAGCCTACATCTGCCCGGGCGCGGTTTTTTTTATTGGGATGAATTTTTTATTTGATCGCTTCCACGATCTCTGCAGTGGTCTTGGGCTTGTTCATGGAGTAAATATGAATGCCGTCCACGCCCACCTGCTTTAAGTCTAAGATCTGGCGGATGCAGTAGTCTATACCGGCTTTGCGCATATCCTCCGGATCGTCGCTGTACTTGGCAATGATGTCTGCCAGTGCTTTCGGAACACTGGAACCGGACAGTGAGATGGTAGTGCCGATCTGCTTTGCAGTGGTGATAGGCATAATGCCTGCATGGATCGGCAGGGTAATGCCTTTCTGGAGCGTCTTGTCCCGGAATGTGTAAAAATCATCGTTGTCAAAGAACATCTGGGTGATGAAGAAATCCGCACCGCAATCCTGTTTTAATTTCAGATAGCGCAGATCGGCCTCCAGGCTGAAAGACTCCGGATGCTTTTCCGGATAGCAGGCTGCCGCAATCTCCAGATCGGTATTTTCTTTCAGAAAACGGATCATGTCATTGGCGTGGGCAAAGTCTCTGCTTTCAAACTGTTCATCCGTCATGTCTTTGGGTCTGTCGCCGCGCAGTGCCAGTACCTTTGATACATTTGCTTTTTTCAATTCCTCATAGACATTCATAAGCTCTTCTTTTTTATTGCCTACACAGGTCATATGTGCCAGTGCCGGAATATGCAGCGTATTCTGAATGTAAGAAGCGATGTCTATGGTCTTTTTGGAACGGCTTCCGCCGGCGCCATAGGTGACACTGATGAAAGCAGGCTCTAAGGCGCTCAATTTATTCAATACTTCGTAGGCCGCTTCGAATTCGTCCTCCTTTTTGGGCGGAAAGACCTCAAAGGATAATGTCTGATGGTAATGTGTAGTATGAGACATGATGTTGTACCTCGTTTCTATAAGTTTTAACGTCCTCTTTTGAAAAAATAAAAAGCAGATAAGCCGGTCATTATCAAGGCGATGAGGAGCCACATGCCTCCCATAGAGCCTTCGGGATCCCTAAACTGCATAATCGCGTTTATATATCCAAATACAGCGGCGATCAGATAGATCACAGCACATAATTTTACCTTATTCATTCAGAATGACCTCCTAAAAATAAAGGTTCAGATTTAAAAATATCAGACTAATGATAGCATGAACCGAACCGAAACGCAAGCTTGCGTTTGCCGGTGAAATAGTGTAACATAAGACTAACTGGTACGAGAGAATGTGATTGAAATAATGCAATATAAATAAAATAATGTAATAAAAATGGTCTATTTTACATTTGTGTTGCTGGTATGACAAATCGAAGTAAGTCGAGAGGAGAAGTTGACATGAGCGGAGCAGAAAGCGGGTTCATAATATGGGTAGTAGTTGGTTTAGCTATTATTTGTATTGGAATAAGAGCCTTGTTTTCCCAAAAGACAGTGGGATTTTGGGCTAACATAAATCCGATTTCGGTAAACGATACAAAAGGATATAATCGTGCAACAGGTAAGCTGTTTATTAGTTATGGTATGATTTTTGTTATTTTAGGAACACCATTATTAAGTGGGCAAAATAGTCCATATTTACTACTGTCAGTGCTGGGTGTAATGATTGAAACAATAGTGACGATGGCTATTTATAGTTTAGTTGTCGAAAAGAAGTATGGTGAGAAATAAATAATTTCCGGTTTGTATAACAGAAACACTTAAAAAAATAATGTAATAGAAAATAATGCAACAGAAATGAGGGCAAATAAAATGGAAAATCAAGAAACACAAAAAGCGTCAAATCAGGAAACTTTGTCCCTTGGAACAACGTCCCATGGAACAACGTTCCAGGGAACAAAAGAATATGTGGCGAGCGAGGAGCTGATGGCCAGTGTGAACATTGCCATGGCATTGAAGAAACCCCTTTTGATCAAAGGGGAACCCGGCACCGGAAAGACCATGTTAGCGGAGGCTGTGGCCAAGGCATTGGGAAAGAAGCTGATTATCTGGAATATCAAATCCACCACCA
>DFDT01000136.1 GCA_002368865.1 Lachnospiraceae bacterium UBA3821
GATCTTTCAATACCCAATTTCTCCAATACTTCTACCGCCTTCGCGATCCCCGCATTTCGATTCAGTTTTTTCACCATTGACAGCTCCTCCTTCGTCTCTGCATTAAATAGCCGGATCCAGCCATTCACCGGGCTTTCCTCCGTCAAATCCTTGCACAGCTCAATGATATGCACCTCCAAAAGATCCGTGAACTCTTCGCCGTCCTGATCCCTCAGGGTGTAAACCGAGTGATACTTCTTTCCCGGCAGCAGTTTAAAATCCAGGATACTGATCGTGATACTCTTTTTCAGTTTATCATAATCCTCCCCAGTCCACAACTCATCCGCATACAAATGGGACAAATAAAACAGATTCCGCTTGATCCAGAATTTCTGGCTTCTCAACTGAACCTCGATATCAATCCGGGTATCATCATTCAGTGTGAGCGCCAGATCCAGTATCCCCTGTTTCTGCTTTCCCACTCGTTTCCGCAAAACCGGTGACACAATCCGAACAGACCGTATCGCTTGTAAAGGTATCCCCGTCACATCGCTGATAAACTGTCTCCTGACTGCCTCCACACCAAATACTTCCCGAAACGCAAACTCGTCTCTTTTTAATGATACAAACACCTTACCTCCTTTTCCGCAGGAGGTTCCGCATTCACTTTGCATTTTTTACCGAAACCTTCTGCTTTTTCACTTTTCTTGGGATTAAAAGCATAGATTTCCGGAAAATACAGATTTTTGAAATATGATGATTAGAAATTGTTATGCTTTGTGTCTATTGTACCATGTGAAGCAAGAATGTCAAGAAAAGTTTTCGCTGTTAGCAGTCCTTTACCACAGAAAAAAAACGTTTTCTCCTGGCTGGAGCCGTCATCGGCAGCGAAATTCCCGGATGCCTGGTATACATGGACAGACTGCGCATGGAACAGGCGATGGACAACGTTGTGGGCAACTCCTGTAAATATGCCGGAACAGATATTCATGTCAGCTTCGACAGCTATTCGGTGGAAACCTCCATGAGCCAAACCGCAGGCGGAATGAAAGCGGAATTCCTGCGTATCCACATCAAAGATGAAGGTCCCGGCTTCTACTTCTATCTGGTGAAATACTACATGGAAAAACAGGACGGCGGCCTGGAATACTACAATGATAACGGCTTTACCGTGGAACTGCTGCTGAGGAAAGCGTAGTATTCCTTGGTCAATTTCTATACCTTACATGATCGACAGTCGCATAACCACATGCTGCCGCGCTCCCCTCGTCATCCTTATGCACGCAGAACACACCGTTCTTTACGCCGACCCAACGTCCGGCCTTGGCATCGATCTTTACCTCGCTGCCTTCCACCACCTTGCCGTTCAGCTCCATGTGCAGGATGATATCCTCTCTTGGGATATGCCGCACCCACACCTCATTGTTCTGCCAGTCTTTGCGATCCATTTCATCCACATATTCCCGGATCTGCACCCGGTACTTCCAGATCACATCAAAGTTCGCTTCCGCAAGCGCATCCGCATCCAGTGGCAATACACTCTCCTCGCTCTGAGCAAAGGCCATTTGATGGTCAAACTCCTGCTTCCCTGTGGTCTTCACCAATTCGTAGCAAACGCCATCTCTTCCATTCTTGCACCGCACCGCCAATCCCGCAAAAACCTGTCCCATAGACACCTGTCCTGCCATATCTCCGGGGCACAGATTCCGCACATTCATCTTGATCTCACAGGTAAATTCCGGCGCCGGCCATTTCTGCAGGAGCAGATTCCGATAGTCGGGAAGCTGACGCATGCGATTTGCCTTTACTGCCTTCAGCCGGACCACAGACTCCTGCGGCAGCATCTGATACCAATCATCCTCAAAATTCGCATTCCACTGCCACTGCAGTCCCAATGTATCCGACTCAAATTCATCCGAATGATCCGGTTCGCAAATTTCTACAGGTTTCCCTGTGACATCCAGCGCTCCCTGCTTCGCCGTAGCAGGCTTTTGGCAAACCTCCACCGGCTCCCCGTATTCATTCCCGGCCTTTGCAACACCGATCACAGGCCACCCGTCCTGCCAGCTCATAGGCTGCAGATGCACGATCCGCCCGCCCGCATACACATCCTGAAAATGCAGAAACCAGTCTTCACCCGTCACCGTGTCCACCCAGGCGCCCTGATGTGGTCCGTTCACAACCGAATCCCCCTGGCGCAACACCACACGCGACTCATAAGGTCCCCAGATATCCCGGGAGCGCAATACCACCTGATGCCCGCACTTCACGCCGCCTGCCGGCGAAAAAACATAATACCATCCGTCCTTTTTATACACTTTAGGACCTTCTATCGTCTCATTTTCCGTATTTCTTGCGTCAAAAATAATCTTGGACTCCGACAGCAAATGCGTGCCGTCCGGTGCCATCTCCGCCAGTTTCAGCACGCTCTTGTACCCGACTCTCGCACCGGACACCGCCGTCGCCAGGTAAGCTTTCCCGTCCTCATCCCAAAACGGACAGGGATCGATCACACCGTATTCCGGCATCATATTCACCGGCTCGCTCCACTCTCCTCGCGGATCCTTCGTTTTGCTCACATAGATACCTTCATCCGGCATGGGGAAAAACACATAGTACTCCCCCGCATGATACCGGATTGCCGGCGCCCACACGCCACAGCCATGCATCGGATTCACAAATCGATACGCCGGCACATGTTTACAAACGTAATTGATCACCTTCCAGTTTACCAGATCATAAGAGTGCAAAATCGGAAGCGCCGGAGCATTGCTGAAGCTGGAGGAGACCATATAATAGTCATCCCCCACCCGGATCGCATCCGGATCCGAGTAATCCCCATAGATCACCGGATTTTGATAAGTATCGTTTCCAAAATCTGCATGCCGTAACATCATGTTTTTCCCTCCCGATTACATTCTTTGTTATATCCTACCATAGATCAACTTTGTTTTCCACTTGAAAAAGTCTCCTATATGCGGAATCCTCTCCGCCTTCATCCATTTCCCCACAGTTTCTACCGCCGGTCCGATTGTCAACGCCAATATCACGTTCCCGACCGTCAGCCTGCTGCCTAGCAGGACCCCCAGCATGGCCGCTACGCCATCCCACAGGATCCGTACCCGCGCATAAGGAAGCCGAAGCCTTCTGCTGAGCATCGTGGGTATCGCATCATACGGTGTCTGTCCCATGTCAGCATTCATATAAAGCGCCACGCTGATAAGAAATCCAAGTAACGCAAACAAAAAGATTCCCGCGCGAATACCCATCCTCTCAAAGATCCAATCCGGCAAAAACATTTCCTCCCACATCCTACACAGATCCGACACACAGCCAACCAACACCATATTGGCCAACGTCCCTGCACCGATCAGTTTTCGCCCAAACAATACCTCTGGTACAAAAAGCAATACATTAGACAGGATCATGCACATTCCCAAAGATATCCCACTGCGTCCTGCGATCGCAAGATTCATAAATGCGCAAGTGTCTGTTCCGAAGCGCACTTCCACCAACAGCGACTGAAATACACCGATCCCAACCACACCTGCCAACATCACTCCAAAATTTTTTTTATTTTTCATTCTATCTGCCTCCTCAAGATAACCCTTTTCTTTTCTTCGTGCAGATGTTATAGTATATCCAAATCCACACTACGTGTTAGCATAAAAACAGCAATTTATATTAGAAAATCTTCAAATAAAGGAGAAAATTTATGTCCTTATCCCCCGCTGAAAGCCACACAGACGTCACCAACTGGGAAACCAAAGCCCACGGCACCCACGCATTCCCCGCAGCCTGCTATCTGACAGAGCTGCCGGGACATCGCTTTAAGGCGCATTGGCATACGGAACTTGAATTTATCACGGTTGTCAACGGTCAGATCCAGCTTTATGCCGGTGCCAGGCAGTTCCTTTTATCGGAAGGCATGGGAGCTTTTCTCAACACCAATGTGCTCCACACAGCAGAACTTGCTGAACACTGCAGACACGCCCTTCTGCATCACACCGTATTTCATCCGCGCCTGATCGGCGGATATGAGGGCAGTATTTTCTGGGAAAAATATCTGGATCCCCTGATGACAGACGCTGAATGCTCTGTCCGGATCTTCAGACCGGAATCTGACTGGCAGCAGAAAATCCTTGCCCTGCACTCAAATGTGTGGAAAAGTATCGCGCAAGATGCACATGGATACGAAATGACTGCAAGAAATGATCTGACACAGATCCTTTTTGCCCTAACAGATCATCAAGAAAAAAATACCACAAAAGAAATCCTTCCTCCTGCCCGAAAACTGCTCAAAAATCAGGCCAGGATGAAGGATATATTACAATATATTCATGAACATTACTTTGAAACCATCACATTGGAGGATCTGGCTTTCGCCGGTGATACCAGCAAGAGCGGTTGTCTGCGCTGCTTTAAGGAATCCCTCGGCACTACGCCGCTCCAATATGTGAAACGATACCGCCTCCAGACCGCGGCCAATCTGCTTCGGGATACCGACTGGCAGATTTCAGAGATCGGTTCCCGCTGTGGATTTGAAGAAATGGGCTACTTTTCTGCCCAATTCAGGCAGATGTACGGGGCAACCCCCTCAGAATACCGCCGCACCTGACCTATCCATACTTACCATTCCTTCCCCCATGTGACCAGATCCTCCAGCGTATATGCGGAAACAACCGCCATTCCCTGTTCTTCACCAACCCGGCGAATACCGCTGTTTTGGATATATACCTTATTTGTCTCTGGGCTGAACACATCCAGATATCCATAATAGGCGATCTTTTGCCATGTCGCGATATCTACGCACAGCGTAGCTCCTGTGGAAAGCCGCAGATAGATCCGGTTTCTTGCCGGGTCATCAATAGAATACAGGGTAGTCGAAGTCGTGAAGCCGGTTCCCTGTATACTCTCCTCATAGGCGAGCGCTCCCGCCTCCAGATCATAGATCATAAAATGATCTTTTTCATAAATACAGATTGCTTTGTCCTCATGGCAAAACGTCATCCTCTCCACTCTGGCGCTGCCTTCCCTCAGCGGAATTTCCTGCTTCACAGCCTGCGCTTTGATGTCATAGATCCGCAACATTCCGTCCGTATCCACCGTCGCAAAATAAGGCGTTTCCTTCGCCATGGAAAGTATGCGTTCCACACCTTGGGGACAGCTGTCCTTCAGCGTATAGGTCTTATCCTCCGTCACATCATATACCAGGAAAGAATCCATCTTTTCCTGCGTCCCGTCTGCATACTGTCCGATCAGGACCATACCGTTCTCCCCTGCTTTCAGATAGGCCTGAGGAGCAAAAAAGGGATCTCCCAGACACTGATCGGTATCCAGCTTTTTCACCTGCACCTCTCCGCCGTCAAGTCTGACATAGAGCTGATCTATATATTTTTTTCCTGTCTCCGTATTTCCTTCGCCATCCGATGCCAGACCGACATGCAGCACTTTATCCCCTGCCGTCACAACCTGCTGGCATTTTACCGACTCCTCTCCGAAAACAGGCTCCCACTGTCCTTTCTCCAGGTCAAATATACTGAGATCATTCCAGCCAAACGTCAGATGTGTTCCATCCGGCCAATACACATACCGGTCCGGTGAACTTGCCAGATATTTCAGATCTTTATTTTCAGCCAGTGAAAATCTGTATTCTTTCTGCACTTCGCCCGAAGCTTCCTCCACCAGCCGAATCACAAGCTCCTCCGCGGTCGCCGCACAGAAAGCCAGTCTCCCATTCCCCAGTGCATTCGTGCAAAAATTCTGCATATCATCCATCTTGCTCCATTCGGCAATTTCGATATGCGGATCCCGCTCCGGCTGCAGGAAATATACCGTTGCCAGATCGTCGTCACAGACCACAGCAGCTACTGCATCCTGATCCAGAGTATGTCCCTGCTCGCTGTGTGTGAAAGCATACCCTTCCGTAATATCAAGATAGGCAAAGTGCTGCTTGTCACAAAAATTCTCTGCTGCCAGACCGTTTTGATAAAAGCATTGTATCACGCCTTCTTCCGTCAGCATACTGTATGCCCACACAGACCAGTCGTCCTTGTTCAGATATTGTTGATGAACAATGCTGTAGGAATAATCCTGGTGTCCCCATAGCGCAGCATCCCTCTTCCCATAGATCACCCGTGTATTTCCGAAGGTAGCCATAATGACCTCCGGATGCTCTGTGCTGAAGGTTGACTGCCACTCTCTGTCATCCGTGATACTTCTCGGCAATTCCTTCGGCACAACCGACCGCTCTCCCAGCCTGCCGTCCCAAAAGAGCTCATCCATACAGAGTTCCTGATGGTCCCCGTCATACCGCAGAACCATAGTCCGCATTTCTTTTGTATCTACATAAAATCCCAAAAGAAGCTGCGCCCAATCCCCCGCCGACGTATATCTCGCGCCTTCTTCGGCATGGATAAATTTAACTGTGCCCGCCTGCAGATCCGCTGCAAAAAAGTAGGTCTTATCTGCATATCCTTCATCCAGGGAATACCCATAAACGCCGCCGACCACATAATTTCCGTCCTCCGAAAAGGCGCCAACCCGCGATCCCATGGCCTTTAAATCTGCCTTGTCCTCCAAGACTTTCTGTATCTCATCAGGCAGCGGAATCTGCTTTACGATCTCACCGGTCACGGTATCCAACACCGTCAGTCTGTATTCTCCCTGATCGTAATGCCCCGCAAGCCATGCAGTTTCCGTTCCTTCCTGTCCGCAGATCTCAATCAGTGCAACCTGCCCTCCGTCCTCTGACACACAGGAAAAATCCACATGCTGCAAAAAATGGGAACTCACAAAAAGATCGTCCTGTTCATACTCCCACAAAAACGCACCATCCCGCATGGAAAGCGCAGTGATCCGACTTTCATCGCAGCACAGCACGATTCCGGCAGCATTCCCGCTATCTGTCACCTCGCCCACATGCTCAAGCACCAACATCCGGTCTCTTTTTACCACCTCATGATAGAGCTGCCCGCTCTGGGAATCCGCCTTCCAGATCAGGCTTCCGTCCTCAACCCTGTAACAGCGCACCAGCCCCAGGTAATCTCTGGTGAAAAGATACTCGCCCGTCTCCGAAAGCTTGATCTGCTTGATCTCATTATCCTGTGTAACGCGTCCTACAGTGCGCATCTTGTTGGAATAGTGTCCCGCTGCCAGCGCATCCTGCAAGAGTGTAAATGCCTCTGCACTGTAAGCTTCCCTGCCTTCCTCCGTCTCAAGTGCAGCTAATACCCGCTTCACGGCGGTCCGGGAATTTCCGCTGTCGATCAACGCCGAACCCTCTCGGATCAATGCTTCCGATTCCCGCCTCTTGAGCTCGGAATTCTGCTCCTGGATCTCTTCATTCTGCCTGCTGATCTGTTCGTTCTGTGCCAAAATCTGCTCATTCTGCCTGGTGATTTCTTTATTCTTCAGATACACATACGAACTGAATGCCACCAGTCCACAGGTTGCCGCAGACAGGGCCGTGATCACTACGCGCTGCTTGTGCCGTCTCTCCCGCTGCCACAACGAATCAAACGGACACCCCAAGATTGCCGCATAAAGACGCATGATTTCTTTCTTAAAGCGCTTCGCATCATACCGGTGATTTACATCTGTCAGATTTGCCGCCAACGGCTCCGTGATATGCACCACCGTCTTGCCGTCCTCTGCGAAATCCGTCGTCAAAGGCACCGGAAAAGACTCCTCCGGCGTGCCGTTCACCAATATCCCGATCACATGCTCCCTGCCATGCTTTTCCACAAAATATTTGATCTCCTGCTCCACCCAGATTGACTTCGGTGTGTCCGGCGTGCAGACCACCAGCAGAAACTTGCTGTGATCCAACGCTGTCTGGATGCTTGCCGTCAGATCGCTGGAAACCGGAAGCTCCTCCTCGTCCCGAAATACTCTGCCCAGCCTGGGACCGATCCCGTCCTTCTGCATCTCCTTCGGCACGTGATAGCGCTCCAGCATGGTATGTACCTTCTTCGCAATCTGCTTGTCCAGGTCCTTATGTCTGTAACTGATAAACGCAACATACTCGCGATGTTCTTCCATTGGTCATCCTTTCCTGCTGAAATCTTTCTCCTGATAGTATATTTCTTTCATTCTATTCTTTTCCTCTGACTTTTTCAACAGATTTCGACGGAATGATCCCAGCTTTTCCTCTTTACTGCTTTCCTCATTTTACCCCTGCCCACTCACAATGTTGTTCAGCCACACCCCCTTCTTGACCAGCACATACCCGATCCCGCACTTGATCAGATCCAGCATCTGCACACTGAAGTACAGCGGCACTACAGGCAGCGTCGTATACCGGCTCAGAACATAAGCCACCGGCGTGCTCACACACCACAAAAACACACTGTCAAACAAAAACGTGATCACCGTTTTCCCACCGGAGCGCAGCGTAAAATAGCAGGAATTCATGAACGCCGCAATCGGCATACACAGCGAGGCAATGCGCAGAAAAGAAGCCGCCAGCGCCCGCACCTCATCCGTCGTATTGTATGCCTTCGGAAATAACGGCGCCGCCAAAGCCACCGCGCCGCCGAGCACCACACAGACCACCACGGAAAAAGCAATCATCCGCGCCGCTGTAAGCTTCGCCTCCTCCATTCTGCCAGCGCCCAGAATCTGGCCCACGATCACAGAAATAGCAGCTCCCAGCGCAATAAATACCACATTGAACAGATTGGAGATCGTGGTGGAAATGTTCAGCGCCGCCACCGTTTGAAGCCCTCGCACAGAGTAGCACTGCATCAGCGCCGCGATCCCGGCTGCCCACAGGATCTCATTGATCATGAGCGGCACACCTTTGGTCACAATGTTGACCGTAAGCTGCCTCGGAATCCGCAGTTCTCTGTAAGCCCCGGTAATAAAAGGCATCCGCCCCGCATGCGTATGCGTCCACACGATCACCACCGCAGCCTGTACATACCGGGAGATCACTGTGGCAATCGCCGCCCCCACAACCCCCAGCATCGGAAAACCGAACTTTCCGAAGATCAGCACATAATTCAAACCTAAGTTTACGGCCACAGCCACGATCCCCGCCGTCATGGACACTTTCGTTTCACCGCACTCCCTGAGTGTCCCGGAATAAGCCTGCTCTATCGCAAACGGCGCCAGCCCAAACAACATCACAAGCAGATACTGTCTGCCGTAATGCAGCGTTGCCGCAAGCGCCGCCTCATTTCCCTCCCCGTGCAGATAAAGCCGGATCAGCTTCTCTCCCCCGACCGTGAAGATCAAAATTCCCGCCAGCACGATCGCCGCACAGATATATATCTTAAAGCGGAACGTATGCCGCACGCCCTTCGTATCTCCGCTGCCGAAAAACTGCGCGCCAAAAATGCCGGCTCCGGAGATGGCCCCGAAAATGGCAAGATTAAACACCAGCATCAGTTGGTTCACAATGGCAATGCCGGACATCTGCTCCGTGCCCACCTGACCCACCATGATATTGTCCAAAAGCCCCACAAAATTCGTGATACCGTTCTGGACCATGATTGGCACCGCAATGCCGAACATCATTTTATAAAAGGCTTTGTCGCCCACCCATTTTTTCAATCTGTTCCGTCCCTGCACTTTACGATTCCACACTTTGCTATTCCACGCCCCGCAGTTCCACCCGGGCTACATATTTTCCCGCAAGCCTCACTATCTCCTGTAATTCCTCCGCGGAAAAGCCGTCCAGCCCTTCCCTGCAAAGGATCTCCCCGTCCTCTCTGTAATTCTGGATAAAATACGCCCTGCTGCCCGAAAGCCACTCACCGATCCGCTCGAATTCCTCCACCGTATGGATACCCTTTACCGCCGTGGTCCGAAATTCATAAGGAATGCCGCTGTTTTTCAGAAGATCCACAGCCGCCTCGATCCTGCCGATATCAAATTCACCGACTCCACTTTCCCTGTCTTCTCTTTCATCCGCTAAAATTTCAGCTTTTCTGCCGGCTGCGCACCCCACAAGTCCCACCGCCCGGGCGTAATTCTCCTTCGAAGCCTTCACATCCATAGCCACATAATCAAGCAGCCCTTCCTCCAAAAGCCTCCTCACCACCTCTGGCCGGTATCCGTTGGTATCCAGCTTCACCGCATACCCCATCTCTTTTACCTTTCGGATAAACGCCTCCAGATCCGGCTGCAGCGTAGCCTCCCCACCGGTGACGCACACACCGTCCAGGATCCCCTTGCGCTTTTCCAGATGCCGCCAAACTTCCTCCTCCGACACCTCCCCATACTGCCCGGGGCAAAGCACAAGCCCTCCGTTCTGGCAATACGGGCAGCGAAAATTACAGCCACCCGTAAAGACGGTGGCTGCCACATGCTCCGGGTAATCCAATAAAGTTGTCTTCTGAAAGCCATATATTTTCATTGCGCTGCTTCCTTGTTTAGTATCGTTCTTGATATTTTTTATTGTAACATGCATAATATACGCCACACAATACTTTTGTGTTTATATAAGGAACGAGAAACAAATGGGACATAGACCACTATCTATGTCCCACAACTCTTTCCGTAATTTATTGCAGTTTCCAGATATCCCTGTTGTACTCCGCGATCGTACGATCCGAGGAGAAGAACCCTGCCTTCGCGATATTCACGAGCATCATCTTCTTCCACTTCTGCTGATCCTCATAATCCGCAAACGCCTGGTCCTTGGTCTTGATATAATCCTCCAGATCCAACAGCGTCATGAACCAGTCCTTATTTAACAGCTCCTTGTACAGCCGCTCCAGATTCTCCTTGTGACCGACCTTCAGTGCCTGCTTGCTGACGATAAAGTCCACCGCCTCTTTGATCACAGGGCTCTTGTCATAATAATCCTTGGACACATAATCTGCCTTTTTGTAATGCTTAATGACGGTGTCGCTCTTTTCGCCGAAGATGTAAATATTGTCGTCACCCACCAGTTCGTGGATCTCCACATTTGCGCCGTCACTGGTACCCAGAGTCACCGCACCGTTCAACATAAACTTCATGTTGCCGGTACCGGA
>DFDT01000048.1 GCA_002368865.1 Lachnospiraceae bacterium UBA3821
GTCAAACTGCATACCTTCTACCAGATCCAGCTCTGTCTGCATGGTCTTGGACTCTTCGATGGTGATCACGCCGTCGCCGCTTACTTTCTCCATTGCATCGGCAACCAACTGTCCGACTTCCTCATCCCCTGCGGAGATAGCTGCTACTCTCGCGATATGCTCCTTACCGTTTACTTTCTGGCTCATCTTGGAGATTGCTTCCACAGCACAGTCGGTAGCCTTCTTCATACCCTTTCTCAGGATGATCGGGTTCGCACCTGCTGCCAGGTTCTTCATACCTGCATTGATCATTGCCTGTGCCAGAACGGTTGCGGTGGTGGTACCGTCACCTGCCACATCATTTGTCTTGGTAGCAACTTCTTTTACCAACTGTGCGCCCATATTCTCAAAAGCGTCTTCCAGCTCGATTTCCTTTGCGATGGTCACACCGTCGTTGGTGATCAGGGGTGCTCCAAAGGATTTATCCAATACTACGTTTCTTCCCTTAGGTCCAAGGGTTACTCTCACGGTATCTGCTAACTGATTTACGCCGGACTCCAATGCTGCTCTGGCGTCTGCGCCATATTTGATCTCTTTTGCCATTGTTTTGGCCTCCTTCTACAATCTTTTATAATACTTTTTACTGGATCACTGCCAGAATATCGCTCTGCTTTACAATGATGAACTCCTCATTGTCCAGCTTTACTTCTGTTCCTGAATACTTGGAGTAGATTACGTTGTCGCCAACCTTAACCTCCATCTTTACTTCCTTGCCGTCGATCACACCGCCGGGGCCGACTGCCAAAACTTCTGCCTGCTGGGGCTTTTTCTCATTCTGACCGGGAAGAACGATACCGGACTTGGTCGTCTCCTCTGCTGCCAACTGCTTCAAAACAACTCTGTCGCCTAAAGGTACTAACTTCATGATGATGCCTCCTTATATTTCATTTTGATTTGTTTTCCTTTGTTTGTTAGCACTCTTTTTATTCGAGTGCTAATCACTGAGATATATATTAGTTTTATGTGGATTCCTTTGCAAATAGATTCAGAGATAACCAAATTTTATTTTCTTTGATTATCTCTGATTTTCTCATTTTTTCTTCTGTTTTCTTTAACTAATCCGAAAGTATGGATTTAATAAATAATTTAGATTCACGCCCACGCGTCCTGGCTCACCGGAACCCGGATACCGGCTAACAGCATTTGATCCCATAAAAACCACTCTCCCGTAGAGGGCTTGTTGCGCAAGGTGATGGATCTGGCCGAATCCGCACCGCCACTGCGCACCAGCAGGATCTTGTATCCCTGATCCGCCATGGGCGCTTTGCTGTCCTCCAGTTCTATTACATAGGGCACATCCGGCGTATAGTCATTCTGCGGCGTCGCACCCTTGAAGTAGGATCTGGGAATGTAATCTTTTCCGTCCATAAAGCGGTCTCTGATAAACTGTTTGTCCATGGGAGACAGCGGACGGGGACCGCGCAGGAAATCCAGCATCCGATGACACTCCTCCTTGTCCCTGGGATAGACGCACAGCGCCGCAATTGTCAGTGCTGCCGTCCCCTCCGGCGTCTTCAGAGCCGCTTCGGGAAGCGCTTTTAACTCCTCTAAGTTCTGGGGCAGACTGTTCCATGTAATCTTGTATTCCATCGTATGACCTCCTTTATGAAATTTACAAAAATCCGGCGGAAAATTTGACTCCTCCGCCGGATCATTCTCTTTTGTATGATAACTTTAATTTAGCACTTAATCTCCAGGTATCCGAGCAGCTTGCTCATATCGTAGCTGTCCATCACGCCCAGATTGGGATCATAGAATTTGCCGTCAAAATGAAGCAGATAGTGGCTGAAACGTCCCATCTTCTCCATCATGATGCAGCACTTCGGCAGTACGGTGTCTCTGCCTTCCGTGTAGTTGATGATATCGGTGTGATCGATCCCGTAATAGTTCAGGGCAGAGATCACGCGGCCCATGGTAGCCTGCCACTCTCTGCAATCCATAACGGTCATAACCTCCGCAATGGTCACGCCTGCGAGCATAGCCACACAGGTCTGTCCGCACAGCCCGTCCTCCGGCTGAATAATGATATTGATACCGTCAATCTTGCGAATCGGGTTTTCAAAGCTGTAGGGGCTGTTCTGATCCATGCGGATCAGGGAACCATGTACGTGAAGCAGGATCTTATGGCGCTGTGCGAGATCTACGCTCACCATATCTTTCTCCTCAACATGGATATAATATTTACCTTTCTCCAAGGGTCTTAACTCACAATCAATAATCTTGTTGTCCAGCAGAATGTCCGCCTGAATTACTTCTCTCTGCTTACAAACCTCCCAGATATTAAAGGGAATCGAAATCCAGTATGCATCCTCTTTCTTTTCGATCTTAGATTCAAAATAGTATCTCATAATTCCTCCATTTCCGTCCGCCCGCATTTTAGCGGTACGGCTGTTTTCTGCTATTAGAGTAATTGTATCAAATAATGTTCTGAAATGGAACCATTTTCTTTTAATTTTTAAAAAATTTTGATATACTGTGTTAGACGTATTGTAAGAACCACAGACTATCGCATAATAAGGGGAAAGAATCATGGCATTCGACGGTGTGACCATTGCAAATATTGTATCGGAATTAAAAAAGGAACTGCTGGAGGGTCGCGTATACAAGATCGCGCAGCCGGAAGCGGACGAACTGCTGCTCACGATCAAGACCAGGGACGGACAGCGCAGACTGGTGATCAGTGCCAGCGCCTCCCTCCCTCTGATCTATCTGACAGAGAGCAATAAACCCAGTCCCATGACGGCACCCAATTTCTGCATGCTGCTGCGCAAACATCTGCAGAACGGCCGTATCACATCGATCACTCAGCCGGGACTGGAACGCATCATCCATATCGATATAGAGCATCTGGACGAAATGGGCGATCTCTGCCGCAAGACTTTGATCGTGGAGATCATGGGCAAGCACAGCAACATCATCTTCCGCGACAACGAAAATCGCATCATCGACAGCATCAAGCATGTTTCTGCCGCAGTCTCCAGCGTACGTGAGGTTTTGCCGGGAAAGACTTACTTTGTGGCGCAGACCCAGGAGAAGCTTAATCTGCTGACCACGGATTATCAGACCTATTATCAGACTGTGACAGGAAAAGCACAACCGCTGTTCAAAGCGCTGTACGGCAGCTTCACGGGGCTTTCCCCCATTCTGTCCCAGGAGCTGTGTTACCGCGCAGGCTTAGACGGTGAAGCTTCCACTGCCGCTTATGCGGAGAGCGCTTACCATACGCTGTATCTGGAGCTGGAAAAACTGACAACGACGATCCGGGAAGAGACCTTTGCCCCCTGCATCGCCTACCGGGGTAAACAGCCCGTGGAATATGCAGCCGTTCCGCTGACCATGTACGCCGGCAATGGCGGAGATCATCTCGTCCCCTGCGGCAGCATGTCCACCCTGCTGGAGACCTACTATGCAGAGAAGAATACCCTCACCCGCATCCGCCAGAAATCCGCGGATCTGCGTCATGTGGTGCAGACTGCTCTGGAGCGTAACGTGAAAAAATATGATCTCCAGCTCCGCCAGATGCAGGACACGGAGAAGCGCGAGACCTACCGCATTTACGGCGAACTGCTGAACACTTACGGATACAGTGCGAAACCCGGGGACAAGTCTATCGAAGTGCTGAACTATTACACCAACGAACCTTTGACGATCCCGTTGGATGAGACTTTGTCCGCCACCGACAACGCCAAGCGTTATTTCGAGAAATACAATAAAATGAAGCGTACTTATGAAGCATTATCCGGGCTGACGCAGGAGGTAAAATCGGAGATCGACCACCTGGAATCCATCGGTGCCTCTCTCGATATCGCATTGAAGGAAGAAGATCTGGTGGAGATCCGGGAAGAACTGGCGGAAAGCGGCTACATCAAGCGTTCCGGCGGCAAGGGCGGCAGGAATCCCGGCAATAAAGGCGGCAAAACCGGCAAAGTCAAAATCACTAGCAAGCCCTTTCACTATCTGAGCAGTGACGGCTTCCACATCTATGTGGGCAAAAACAATTTTCAGAATGACGAGCTGACCTTCCAGTTTGCAGGCGGCAATGACTGGTGGTTCCACGCCAAGAAAATGCCCGGCTCTCATGTAATAGTCAAGACGGAGGGCGCCACGGAGCTGCCTGACCGTGTCTTTGAGGAGGCCGCAAAGCTGGCCGCCTACTATTCCAAAGGCCGCGGTTCCGACAAAGTGGAAATTGATTATATCCAGAAAAAACACGTAAAAAAGCCCGGTGGGGCAAAACCGGGCTTTGTGGTCTATTATACCAATTTTTCCATGGTGACAGACAGCGATATCACAGGGATTCAGTTGCTGGAGCAGTGAGCCTGCCATGGTCGGCATATCTGCCTCATTCTGTCGTCTCCCGCAGCGTCTCCACGATACTCTTCCTGACCGCCTGACCGTACAGGATCTCCGGTATCATCCAGCCAAGCAGCAGGAACGCCGGGAGCGCGGCAAGCGCCGGCCAGACCGTAGCATGCGGCTTGAAGAACCAAAACACAGTCTGCATCAGCTTCCCCAGCAGCGGATTGCCGATAAACGCACACGCGCATGCTGCCATCGCCGCAAAAATCGCATAAAAGATTCCCTCATATACCAGCATATCTCTCAGTTGTCTTCTGGTCATCCCCACTGCGCCAAGCACAGCAAATTCCCGTTGTCTGGCCAAGATCGAGGTCATAATGGCATTGAAGAAATTCAGAACACCTACCAGTCCCACAATACCGCACAAAGCACCGCCCACCAGCGCAAACATTCCGCGAAAGCCTTCAAAATCCTTCCTCGCCGTCTGCTTGCTCTCATACATCAGATTGACCTGTTCCTCTTCCGTCAACTGTGCCAGATACCTTTCCGCCTTCGCCTCCGCTTCCGCGTCCGGCGTATCAAACAGATAAAACAAAGGCGTAGCCTCCTGCCCGCTGTCCCGCTCCAGCACCTCCACCGGAAGGATTCCGTCATATGACCCCGATATATAATACCGGTATCCGATGGAATGCGGCCGCTTTACCAGCGCGCACACCGTGTAATTCATCTCATGCTCCCCTACAAGCCTCGTCTCAATTTCCTCCGCCGGCGTTGTCCGGTCTGCCTCTTCCCCGGTGCGGCGGTCGATCCATTCCAGCTTTTCCGCATACACAATGGGAAATTTCTCTCCCACCTCAGGATAACACTCTCTATTCTCCGGATTGCCATAATCGTCCACCGTGACAGCCAATGCAATGGCATGACTGTCCGCCTCATACAGTGGCTCCAGATTTCCCTCGATTACTTCCAGCTTCTCAAACAGCTCCGGATCAAAGCCCTCCAACTGGATGTAACTCTGCACATTCTCTCCCCGCTTTGGCATGGTTTCATATTGGGCATCCAGAATCTGCATATTGTTGTCATAAAAAGGGGCATTGAGCTGCCGCCACGCTTCTTTGGACATAAAGCAGTTTGCGACACTGTTATTCTCATAACCGCAGCCCGACAGCACCGCCTCCGTATTCTCCCTGATTCTGCGGATACTGTCCTCGGAAATATATCCCCCCTCCGTCTGCCGATACTGGAAATAATCCGTCGTACTGACAATAAAATCGCCGCAGATCATATGAGAGAGATAGGTTTCCCTATCCATCCCCGTCACAAACAACACTAATCCATTCAGCAGCACCACTGCAAGGGCCAGGGAGATCAATACCAGGATCGTCTTTTTCCGGTTTCTGCCCAGGTTTGCAAGCGCCATCTGCCGGATCTTTGCCTGCTGCCCGCTTCCTCCTATCAAACGCCGAATCAGGCTTCTTTTCTTTCCCAAAGTCTGTCCGTTATTTTCCGTATACCGCACGGCCTCCACCGGCGAAACCTTCGCCGCCATCCTGCCCGGTTCCGCACAGGACAGGAATACTGTTCCCAATGAAAACAGAGCAGATAAACCAAAGATCCAGGGCGAAGCACTGCCAGCCACTGTTCCGCCCCCCAATGTTGTACTCCGCAGGATCGCAGGCATCAGCAGACAACCCGCAATGTATCCCAAAAGCAACCCTGCCGGAATCCCCGGCACACACAGAAACAACGCCTGATACCGCATCATTCTGCCAAGCTGTGTCGGCGTGACCCCGATTGTTTTTAACAAGCCATAAAACCGCACATCACCGGATACGGAAATCTGAAAAATATTGTAAATGATCAGATATCCGGTAAAAAACACTAACAGCAGAAAACAGACCAATGTCAGTAAGGTTCCCATATCCATCTCCTGTAAAAACTGCTCCGAAGTGTACCCCCAGTTCACACCGATATCCACGTAGTCCGACGCGTCACCGCTTTCCTCCGCATTCTCTCCGGCATAACCCAGATCCGCCCGAACCTGCTCCATCTGCCCGCGGATATCGACGGATGACTTCATCATCACATTCAGGTCTGTGCGGAAGGGATCCATTCCCTGCGCCACTGCATCCTTTTCCACCTCTTTGACATATTCTGCGGAGACATTCATGTAATGCACCGGCAACAGCTCGTCCTCTTCCCAAAAGCCCACCAACGTAAACGTATCGGATATCTCCGGCCCGGTCTGCTCTTTATCAAAAATACAGAATGTGATTGGGATCTGTGCCCCCAGCTCGGGCTCTATGCCCATGAGCCCGAGCGCTCCTGTATCCATGGTGATCTCATCTGCCTGTTCGGGCAGCCGCCCGGTGGTCGGCCAGGCATAGCTCCATCTCGTACAATTCTCATCCATGAAACTGATCTCGGCATGTTCCTTTGCAAAAGCGCCCTCCCACACGGTACCGATCACCGTTCTCTCCCCGGATGCCTTCACCAGCCGGTGCGAAACAATGGCGGCAGCCTGTTCCTCCGTCACATCTTTAAAGGCCCCATGACTGTATCCGCCGACCTGCCGGAATTGATATGCTTCATAAGCGGCATTCAAAGAAAGCAGCACCGTAAAAAGCGCGGTAAACAACAACGTAGTCAGACTGATCGCGATCACAGCGATCCCATTTCTCTTCCGGGACGCCTGAAAAGTTCGAAAGCTCAGTTTCCGAATACATTTCCGGTTTCGCACCTGCAAGATTCCGCTCATGCCTGCACCTCCCGGTCCGTGATATGTGTTTCTCCTGTGCGCCCTCCCAAAATCTGCCCGTCCTCGATCCGCACGATCCGGTCTGTCATCTGCGCCGCCTCCTCATTGTGGGTGATCATCACGATGGTCTGGGCAAACTTCTGCCCCGTCACCTTTAAAAGCCCCAGCACATCCTGGCTGGTCTTGCTGTCCAGATTGCCTGTGGGTTCGTCTGCCAGAATGATCGCGGGCTTCGACGCCAGAGCTCTGGCAATCGCCACTCTCTGCTGCTGTCCGCCAGAAAGCTCATTGGGCATGGCCCCTGTCCTCGCCTGCAAACCAAGGGTATCAATCACCCGCTCCACAAACTCTCCGTCCGGCTTTGCGCCATCCAGTTCGATCGGCAGCACAATATTTTCATACACATTCAATGTAGGCACCAGATTGTATGCCTGAAAGACAAACCCGATCTTGCGCCTGCGGAAAATGGTCAGTGCTTCTTCTTTCAGGGCAAAAATATCCTCCCCGTCCACAAACACCTTTCCGGATGTAGGCCGATCCAACCCGCCCAGCATATGCAGCAGCGTGGATTTGCCGCTTCCCGAGGTACCCACCACAGCCACAAACTCTCCCTGTTCCACTGAAAAGTTCACGCCCCGCAGGGCATGCACCGCGTTTTCTCCTTTTCCGTATACTTTCTTTAAATCAACTGCGCGTAAAATTTCCAAGACAAATCCCTCCGTATTCATGTTACATCTATCGTATCACGGGATTCTTTCCAGATTCTTTCGAAATAAAAAAGAAATTATGACAGTTTTGTAAGATTTTAGGATTTTGTCTCATTCCCTGGGCAAAAATACCGAAAACATCGAACCTTCCCCCGGCTTAGACTTCACCTTGATATAGCCGCCTTCCGCAGATAAGATCTCCCGCACCAGATACAGTCCCACACCGACTCCCTCCTCGTCCTGAACCGTCTGAGAGCGGTAAAACCGGGTAAAGATCTTTGTCTGCTCCTCCTCGGAAATGCCGATTCCGCTGTCCTTCACATCGATCCGCAGGAACATCTCATATGCGGAAACCGAAATCGCCACACTGCCCCGATCCGTATATTTGATGGCATTGTCCACCAGATTGCCGATTGCCTCCGCCGTCCACTTGGGATCAAAGAACGCCGTCGCAGCCGTTTCCTCTTTTTCTTCCAGGATCAGCAGAAGCCCCTTCGCCATGGCTTTCTTCCTATATGCGGCGCAAATCTCCTGCAGCATCGGCTGTACCGGCTCTTGTTTGGGATGTAGCTGCAAAATACCGTTCTCCAGTCTGGACAGCTTCACCAACGCATCAATCAGAAACCGCAATTTCTCCGTCTGCTTCTGTATTGCATCCGCATTCTCCCGGGCAGACGAAGGAAGCTCCTCTTCCGCAAGCAATTCACTGTATAAGAGCAGATTGGAAATGGGTGTTTTGGTCTGATGGGAAATGTCCGAGATGAGCGTCTTGATCTTGTCTTTTTCCGCCTCCACATTACGGGCGGAGATTGCCGATGCGGAAAGCAGATGGGCATACTTTGTCTCCAGCGCGGACAGTCTGCTCTCATCATAGACCTCCAAGATATCCTCTCCCGCGCCTGCGCGATCTGCCATGTCTTCCAATGTGTCAAAGGTCTTCCGGATGCGACGGAACCCGATCCATAGGACAAGTCCCGCTCCACATACCAACAAAATCGATGCTATTATGATTATGCTATTCATTGATTTTCTGTCTTCTCCCACGTGTATCCTACACCATACACCGTTTTAATGTATTGCCCTGCATTCAGCTTGTCCCGCAGCCGTTTCACCGTGACCGACAGTGCATTGTCCTCCACAAATTCCGCGCCGTCCGTCCAGATCAGATCGATCATCCGCTCCCTGTCCACCGTAAGTCCTCTGTTTTCCACCAAAATGCGCAGTGTCTTCTGCTCGGTCTTGGAGAGTTCCACCGCCTGCCCCGCCACCGTAAAGATCATCCGGGG
Organism: Lachnospiraceae bacterium UBA3821; assembly: GCA_002368865.1. Lineage (GTDB taxonomy): Bacteria > Bacillota > Clostridia > Lachnospirales > Lachnospiraceae > Acetatifactor. Next base: position 9,090 of record DFDT01000048.1, read on the forward strand.
AAAATCAAAAACATAGTCACCGATCCGATAAATATCTGAGGACAGACTTTTTTCCGGCTCCCCATCCTGCCGAGGCTCCGACAACATCCCCTTCTTTGCCCTCCGCAGCTGGGTCTCAATCCTTGCCCGCAGAACAGATAAAGAAAAAGGCTTCGTGATATAATCGTCCGCCCCCTTCTGCAATCCCTCCACAATATCAGAATCTGTATCATTGGCTGTGAGCATGACAACAGGGAGCTGCGGAAATCGCTCTTTTATCTCCCGTAAAAAATCCAAGCCGCTGCCATCCGGCAGATTAATGTCTAAAAGCAGCAGATCTGGAACCATACACCCCATCTGCTGCCTTGCCTCTGAAATGCTGTGACAAGAGACCGTCTGCCGTCCATCTGTATGCAGTGCTTTACATAGCCCTTTATTCAGTTCATGGTCATCCTCCACGATAAGAATTTGCGTCTGCATTCCGTTTTTCTCTCCAATAGGCATTCCATGCGCTACCCCAAGTATAATCATCATATATACTTGCATCCCACTGTAAATCTTCAAGATGACTCTCGTCATAAAAAGGATTGGGAACAATTACATAGTTATCATTGGGATTATCATCATCAAGACATATCGATATCCAGAAACAGAAGAACCAGTCAAGGTCACTCCCCAGCTTCGTCTTATTCTCTGTAACATATCTGTTATACATATCGAATGCTACAGTGATACTGTCTTCCTCCTGCGTAATGCTTTTCTGAATGACAGTCGAGTCCAGATAAAATCCTTTCGTAAACCACATACTTGAAGCCAATGAATCCATGCAGTCATGGGTATAAACCGGACTCTCCAGGTCATAATCACATGCGATCCTCAGGTCATCCGTTGATACCGGATCGTCAGTGTCATTCCTTATGGTAACCGAAACCGTATAATGCTGTGGGTTGCCAGGTTCTTCGCCAACATAAGATTTCTCGATCTTGACGCTGCTCTCATCAATCAT
>DFDT01000070.1 GCA_002368865.1 Lachnospiraceae bacterium UBA3821
TGAACTTTCTCAAGGAAGTCCGCGATATGTGCAAGGCCAACAAATGCGGCAATTACGGAAGGCTCTGGACATGTCCGCCTGCCTGCGGAACCCTTGCGGACAGCAGGAAGAAGGCCGGGCAGTTTAAATGGGGGATCGTTCTGCAGACCACTGCGCAGATGGAGGATGAGTTCGACGGCGAAGCGATCGAAGAAGCCCAGGTGACACAGCGAGACCGCTTTCTGAAATATGTCGGCCGCCTGCGCGAAATGGGGGAGGAAGCTTTTCTGCCCATGGGAAGCGGAGGATGCGGACAGCAGTGTGCGGTCTGCACCTATCCGGATGCGCCCTGCCGCTTTCCTGACAGGGCATTTACTTCGATGGAGGCCTACGGACTGCTGGTCACGGACGTATGCAAAAGTGCGGATACGCCCTATTATTACGGCAGAAATACCGTTACCTTTACAGGCTGTGTGCTATTTAAATGATGAAAAAACTCCCGGTGGGGATACCGGACAGAAAAGAAAGGTGTCCATGCCGGGAGTTTATTTCCGCATTGTATTGTTCAGAGCTGACGGATCTGTCTGCGAAATCGTTTCCGCTTCCTGCGGGGGACGGGTCAGGAGAAAGATGCCGCGGCCGGGGTTTAGTATTTTATCGGATTTCTTCAATAATGGTAAAAATTCTGCTTTTCTGGTGCTTTTTACCGGCGTAAACTGAATATCCGCAGGGGGTATAAGGGATGCAGGCAGTCCGTTTTTAAGCCGTGAGAATGGAAAAAGGGACGGAACCCTGACAATAGGCGCCTTGAAAATCAAAAAAAATTTCCAAACAAAATACAGAAAATCTGAAAAACCGAAGATGCGCCGACATATAATGAATGCATCGTAAGGAACACAAATACATGACGTCAGCCGCCTGGTATACGGGTGTATATCATGCGGATCGAAAACAAAAGGTCAAGGATATAAATAATACTGAGTGAATGTCAAGGAGGCGGAACATGGAAAAGATCAATATGATGAAATGGGTTGATGATGCGATCGCAGCAGAGAAGAAGCAGGGATTTCTGGTACTGTCCTTCCCCGCGATCCAGAAAATGGGAATCAGTGTCAAGGAACTGGTGCAGTCCAGTGACCTGCAGGCGCAGGCCATGAAGATCGTCGCGGACCTCACTCCGGAGGCTTGCGGTTCCGTTTCTATGATGGACCTTTCCCTGGAGGCAGAGGCGTTTGGCTCTCAGGTCGTTTTCTCGGACGATGAAGTCCCGACCATCGTCGGAAGCATCGTAGAGGAAGAGGAAGAGGCGGACGAGCTTGAGATTCCCGAGATCGGCGCCGGCCGCACACAGATCTACATCGACGCTATTGAAAAGGCTGTCAAGCTGATCACAGACCGTCCGGTCTTCGCAGGTGTCATCGGACCCTTCTCCCTGGCAGGAAGACTGATGGATGTCACAGAAGCCATGATCTACTGCTATGAGGAGCCCGATATGGTTCACACGCTCCTCGACAAGGTCTCCCAATTCATCATCAAATATATCAACGCCTATAAGGCTGTCGGTGCCAACGGCGTCGTCATCGCTGAGCCTCTTGCAGGCCTGCTCGGTCCCGACCTGGCTCAGGAATTCTCCGGCGATTACATGAAGAAGATCGTGGAAGCTACCCAGGAAGATGATTTCCTGATTGTCTACCACAACTGCGGCAACAGCGTGATCCCGCAGATCGATTCCATCATCAACAACGGCTGCCGCGTTTTCCACTTCGGCAACGCCATCGATATGGCAGACATGATGCCCCTGATCCCCGAAGACAAGATTGCCATGGGCAATGTCGATCCTTCCAGCAAGTTCCGCAACGGCTCGGTCGAGGATGTCAAAGAGGCAACTCTGAAGCTGATGGAAAAATGCTCTTCCTACAAGAACTTTGTTCCTTCCTCCGGCTGCGATATTCCGCCTATGACACCCTGGGAGAATATTCAGGCATTCTTTACTGCTGTAGATGAATTTTACGCATAAAGAAAGCACATAGTATTTACAGACAGTTACACACCCTTCGAGAAGGCGTGTAACTGGCGGAATAGTAATGTCCCAATTTATGTAAAAAAATTACCAATATCGATAAATAGATATGCTATAATACCGATAGTCAAAAAAATTGAAAAGCATCTGCAGTGCTCTTCGGAGCCTGACAAGGAATCCGGTTCAAAACCGGAGCAGCCCCCGCTACTGTAAGGCAGACAAAGTCCCTGCCTGCGGCATTTATAAGCCGCGGGAGTCACTGGAACAGATCGCCCTGAATACGTTTTGTATTCACGAAGATCCCTCCGGGAAGACGGGACAGAGGATGAAGCCAAGCCAGGATACTTGCTGCAGATGCAGACAGGATACCATGTTCGGTGGGAACATCGGTGATGTGATGAATTTGCGGGGGCATTGTCGCTTTATGCGGCGGATGCCCCCTTTCTCTGTTTTCACCTCATCCGGCTGCAATTCCGAGCCGAATCTGGCGATGCCGGCACACAGATGTGATCCGGCATGTTCAAAAGAGTGTATTCCTGCCATTTTCTATCGTCAGCTCTGTTAAAAATTCCCGGTTTTTAACATGTTGAAATAAAGAAGCAAGGATAAAAGGCGGCACTCTCCAGCCGCTTTTTGTCTGTCTTCTGACAGCTGTACCGGAGTGTGCCGGGCGGGGAGAGACCGGGCCGGCTGAAGCTGATTGTTAAGCTGATTGAGATTACTGCGGTCCTGAACCGTGACAGAAACAGGTATAAGGACAGGAACCGGGACAGAAGAAACGGGACAGAAACTGAAAGAAAAACAGGGACAGGACAGAAACCGGGACGGGAGCAGGACAGAAACATAACCTGAAACGGTAACGGAGACAGAAAGAAAACCGAAACGATAACGGAGATAAAAACAAACCAGAACCGGGAACGGAGATAAAAATAAAACTGAAACGGTAACTGATAACATGTATATTTACATTCAACAGGAGGAAAGTCATGAAAAGGAAACTGACAGCGATTCTGCTGGCCTCCATCCTGGCCGGTGTGCTTCTGGCAGGCT
>DFDT01000182.1:0-1013 GCA_002368865.1 Lachnospiraceae bacterium UBA3821
CACCGGTATCGGCCTTGTCCAGCATGTCATTGACTTCCTCTGCGTCCAGCCGGACAATCGGTTTTTCGTGCAGCTTGGGAAGCGGGACCAGGGCAGTGACGTCCCGGGCCAGGATCTCGGAGGTATAGAAATATTTGAACATACTTCTTACTGCCGATAACTTGCGCGCCTTGCCTCTTGCATCGTTGGTGAAGATCTGGTCACCTTTCTCATAATAAGTCAGATACTCCAGAAACTCCTCTATGTCCTCCTTGCCGATCTGTTCCAGAATACTGATGGGGTAATCTTTGATCGCGGTTCCCTTCATCGCAGTATTTTCATTTTCGATGAATTCAAAAAACACCCGCAGATCATAGGCATAGGCCAGTCTTGTCCGGGCACTGGTAGATTCCTCGATCCCGCGAAAATACTGCCTGCAGAAGCGCGGAAGCTCATCCAGAATCTCCCGCATCTTTTTCGTATTTCTGATATCCTGCTCGCGGGAATATTTTTCCGTGCGCGCTTCCGTTTTTTTGTCCGATCTACTGTTCCTGCCAGCCATATCCGCCTTTTCTTTCTCATGCGAAACTTATGCGAAACTATACCGATAAACGAATGGATCCGCCATATCTCCAAATCATCCTTCAAACATTAATGATTGTAACACAATAAAGTGTTCTGTGAATACATCAGAAAATGATTTCGGATGCAGAAGTGCTGCATAAGTGTTGATGTCCAAATTCGTTATTGTTGTCTTGACAAACCAGTTTCTATATGGTAAATAAGTTTTTGAAAAAAAGTAGACAACAATGCTAAAAAGCAGATGCACCCTCCAAGTTTATTTATAAATCCTCATTCTGGCACCTGAGGATAGAATGAGTGAATTTGCCGGGTGCATCGATCAAAATACAGGCGCAGACTTCTTCATGGAAAGAGGCTGTGTCTGTTTTTTTAACAACCCTGAATATAAGCCGTTGGAAAAGCCGTGGGATAAGCTGTGAGATTAGGCTATGAGATAAGTGTGAGATAAGCTG
>DFDT01000182.1:1072-5525 GCA_002368865.1 Lachnospiraceae bacterium UBA3821
GGGATAAGCTGTGGGATTTGTATTTGCCTGGTGCATTATATGTTATAATTACGTATATATTTACAGATTTCAAGGAGCCAGTTACTTTTGTCAATCAGGAGAGCCGCCGCCTATGTTTTTCAAAGACATTTACGCAGGTCCCGGGCGCAGGAGCAAGCTGACCGGTGGAATGATCATCCTGATCTCGATTCTGCTTGTATTTCAGTGCTTTATTATCGCCAATGCCTTGAACATGGCGATCAAGGTGAAGGTAAGCGTTTTCTGGCTGGATCCCTATCTGCAGGTTGAGATTCAGGGTGCCGACGGGTATGCTGCAGCACAGCCGGTTTTTGACGAAGCTTCTTTTCGCAATGACCTGGAGAATACCCTTCTTTCAAAATACGGTTCTCTTAGCGCGGATGAGGCCGGCAGTCTTTCGGAAATGACAGCCAAAGCCGTGCAGTATAGTATTGACGTAAAATCCGCGGATGGCAGTCCCCTCACGATCGTAAATGGTTCCGCTGCAGGGAACAGGGAGACAGGAGAGTCTGGAGGCGGTAAAAACGCTCAGAACGGGGATGCCCCGGATGATGCTCAGGATAATCCCGCAAACGCAGCCGATCAGATCGATCTGCCGCTGCCGGGAATATCAAACGGGAACCAGGTAACTGTGTCTGCCGATATCAGTGATGAGATCTGTATTCAGCTGCGGGAACAGGGATATTATCTGGCCTTTGAATGTCATCCGGTTACAGTTACTGCGGAAGATCTTCCCGAAGCGGATCCATATGATGCTTTTGCAGATCTGAGTGTCACCTTTTCAGGGCTCGACGGGTCCGGAGAAGCCGCCGCCTATTATAATGGGTATTACCCCTTTGACTTTAGTGTGGAGCCTTCCACAGGACTCAGAAACGGAGATACAGTCCATATTTCGATATCCCTTCATGATGAATATGACTTGAACCGTATTGTCGAGGAATATCACATCATGCCGGTTTCACTGTCACAGGACTATACCGTTTCAGGTCTTTACTCCATTCCGACAGGTATGGACAGCTTTACGCAGGAGAGCCGCGATGCCCTTATGGAACAGGGTCGTCTGGCGGCGCAGCAGATGCTGCAGGAGGAATACCGGGACGATGAGCGCTTTACCCTTGATGATGCAGGAATGTACTTTGCGCTTTCCAATCATGCCCCGGCCAACCGGCTTAACCCTGATAATACAGATAACCCTGACAACCCTGAAAACCCTGACGCTCCTGAAAATCCTGACAATGCGTCCGCATACGACATAGCGGAAACAGAGAATTACCTGTTCTGCCTGTTCAGGATCAATTATTCAAACAGCTCCGGAGAAGACTTCGATTACTATTATTATGTCCGGTTCGAGAATCTGCTTCTCAACGATTCCGGTGAAGTAGTCGCGGATTTTGGAAGCTTTGAATATCCGCACAAGCCTTCCATCCCGATTATCGGTGAAACACTTGGTGATGGCGCCCAGGTCTCTGTCCCCGGTTTATTGAGCTTTCGTTCTCTGGCCGGATATGAGACACAGGAACAGCTTATTTCCCGCGTTATCACGCCTCTTGAAACGGATTTTGCGATATCCTCCCTGGACAATCCGGGATCAGAGAACCAGGAATCAGAAAATCAGGAATCTGAGAACCAGTAATCAGAGAATCAGGAAATTGATACAAAAAAGATGCAGCGCCGATTGTCCTGAATTTTTGTGGACTAATCGGCGCTTAATAATTGTATGATATGAATTATAACAATCATAAATGATTACCCGGGGTGTCTCCGAGCGGGTAGTGTCTCCGTGCGGGGAATATGGACATTTTTTTACAGAGGGAAAAACGAATGAGAGTACTGGTTGCCGAAGATGAAATGGATATGAATAACATTCTGAATATGAAGCTCACTGATGCAGGCTACAGTGTCGACAGCTGCTTTGACGGTGAGGAGGCAATTTTTTACTGCAAGTCTGCGGAATATGATCTGATAATCCTGGATATCAATATGCCTAAAGCCGACGGTTTTGCAGTCCTGGACCATCTGCGCAGATCCGGCCAGAAGACGCCGGTCCTTTTTCTGACCGCCCGGGATTCCATTACGGACCGTGTACGCGGGCTGGATGCCGGCGCAAATGACTATCTTGTAAAACCCTTTTCTCTGGAGGAACTGATGGCCAGAGTCAGAGTCCTCACCAGGTCCGCCCATGGCAGTATCGACAACGTTCTGACAGCGGCTGACCTGACGCTGAATATTGCTTCTCACGAAGTCCGCAGAGCCGGCGAAAGGATCGAGCTCTCCGCGAAAGAGTATCAGCTTCTGGAATATCTCATGTACAACAAGGGGATCGTGCTGAGCCGCGAGAAGATCGAGAACCATATCTGGAATTTCGACTATGAGGGCGGGACAAATGTCGTCGACGTCTATATTAGTTACCTGCGAAAGAAGATTGACGGTAAAAACGCGGTCAGGCTCATCCGGACTGTCCGCGGTGTCGGCTATGTGCTCAAGGATGAACCGTGAAAGGCGAAGCGCGGAATATAATAAGCGAAAAGCTTAATATGATGGGCGGATTGCGGGAACGCCAAGCACAGGGCAATCCATGATATCACTTTTGACCGTAACATCATACTTTGACTGATGCGGATTGCCAAAGAGGAAAGTGGAACATGAAGAATATAATCAGGAGAAGATCTATCACGATGCGGATGGCCACATGGACCTTTATCGTGCTGATCACTTTGGAATTACTGACTTTTGGCATTTTTCGCATTGTCAGCGGGTCGATCCTGCAAAAGACGGTTCGAGGATACCTGCTCAGTTCCGTCAATGAAAACCTGGATAAGATCAAATACCACGATGTATCACCTTCTGCAGACCTCAAAGATTCAGATAATATCATAATCCGGAGCGGGAATGGATGGCTTGAGATCGATGATGATTTTCTGGATGAGATAAACGATGTACAGAGCTCTCTATACAGCGCCGACGGAACCATGCTGTACGGCAAAAATCCCATCGCCAGAAGTATGGAGGGCGAAGCCTTTAACTCCACACGTATTTATAAATACCGGTCGTCTCCGGAAAGCAACTGGTACATTTATGACCGAAAGCTGAAAGGTGAAGGGCTGGAGGATCTGTGGATCCGCGGGATCGTGACGCTCTCCTCGGAAGAAATGCAGCTGAAAGATATTTTTAACACAGCGGTTATTTTTGTGCCATTCCTTTTAATCGTCGGTATTGCCGGCGTCTGGATCACCGCGAAACGAAGCCTTTCCCCTGTACGCAGGATTGAACAGACCATCTCCGAGATCACGCAGGGCAAGGACCTGAACCGCCGTCTGGAGACCGAAAACATCGATGCCGAACTTTATGACATGGCTGCGGCCTTTAACAATATGCTGGACAGGTTGGAGCATTCCTTTGAAGCAGAGCAGCAATTCACCTCGGATGCCTCTCACGAGCTCAGAACACCCATGGCGGTCATTATGGCTCAGACCGAGCTGTCTCTGGAAAAACCAAGAACCCCGGAACAGTATCGGCAGGCTCTTGAAGTGATCCACCGTCAGGGAAAACAGATGAATCTGCTGATCGGTTCTATGCTGGACTACACACGTCTTGAGCTGCGCCCGGAAAATTACCCCCTGTCCGAACTTGATTTTTCTGTATTTTTAAAGAACCTTTGTGATGATATGACCCTCATTGGTTACAAAAATAATTCTCTTTCTTCAGATATCGAAGGCGGCATACGCATTATGGCCAACGAAATGCTGATCGAACGAGCTGTCCGCAACCTCATTGACAACGCCTATAAATACGGAAAAGAAAATGGCTGCATCAGGGTCTCCCTGCACCGTACAGCCGACAATAAGGCTCAATGCCTCATCGCCGATAACGGACCCGGGATTCCCCCTGAGGACCTGCCCCATATCTTTGAAAGATTCTACCGGGGCAGCGCCTGCAAATCGGGCCGCATTCCCGGTTCCGGCCTGGGCCTTGCCATGGTCCGTATGATTGTCGATATACATCATGGAGAGATCACCGCCACAAGCTCTGTTGAGGAAAACAGCTCCGGAACAATTTTTTCTCTTAATCTTCCGATTCTCTAACTATCCTTTAATAATACTTATATAAAATGGCACCAGGATAAAGAAAGCTATTTGTGTCGGAGCCCCACAAATAGCCCTGATGGCAGAAGAGCAAACCGCACTCGCGGATTTCTTTTCGTCTCGTCGAGCAGAGTGCTCCGGAAAGGAGATTATGATGAATAATAATATTTCTCGTTTCACTGTCGGAGGCCTTTCCGCACTTCTTCTGACATGTGTCATAGCCGGGACGGCATATGCCGGAAATGCCGTAAAAAAGAACAACCTAATTGATGAACAGACAGCAGAAGACTTTGCCATTCTTGATGCAGGTGTTCAGGAAGAAGAAGTCACAGGCATGACAAGCGAACTGGAAA
>DFDT01000182.1:5659-6126 GCA_002368865.1 Lachnospiraceae bacterium UBA3821
AGAGCTGAAGACGGAGTAGTTTTGGAAAAAGAGGTAGAACAAAAGACCGCTGCAGGAACGGCAGACAGGAAGGAAACCGCTGACCGGGATGATCAACAAAACACAGCTACAGAGGCCGGCAAGTCTGCCAACGGCGAAAAGGATGTAAACACAGCAGAAATAACAGCTCAGAAAAACTATCAGAAGGTTTCTCAGAAAGATGACCAGAAGGCAGAAGAGGTTAAAAACTCTGCGGGAACGCAGAATACAGAATCTGCCCAAAAGAGCGGTACAGCCACCTATATCAGTGTAGACCAGGCAAAACAGACAGCCCTTGATCACGCAGGCTTTACTGCAGATCAGGTTCGATTTTCCAGCGCCAAACTTGATAATGATAACAATGAAAAACCCGAATATGAAATTGAATTTTACGTAGGCAAAATGGAATATGACTATGATATAGACGCGGTAACCGGAGAGATTCTGGA
>DFDT01000091.1:0-22892 GCA_002368865.1 Lachnospiraceae bacterium UBA3821
TACTGTTTCCTCTGCCCGCTGTGCTTTGCGACATGTGATCTGAACAGGAATGTCCTCACCTTGCTTTATCTCTGCCTGCATAATGCCTGAGAACGTGTCATCCCGCTCCGGATAATCCTCTCTGTAATGCGCCCCTCTGCTCTCCCTGCGGGCGATTGCACTGGCCACCATCGCCTGCGCCAGGTAGATACGGTTTCTCTCCCTTTCATTCAATCCGTCCCGCTGCAATAATCGCACCAATTGCTCCTCTGCCTTCCTGAGTCCCTGCGCATTGCGCACGATTCCCATAGCCGCCGCCAAAACATCCCGTATCTCATAAATGACTTGTTGGGAGGCTTCTCTGAAATCTCTGTCCGTCTCCGGAATTTTCTCATATTTTATTTTTTTCCCATTTCCGTCATAGACATCCGGAGCCTGTTCTACCCTCTCCGCTACGGTCCGCGCCGCCACTCTGCCGCCATAAATGGCGCCCAGCATGGAATTACCGCCCAGACGGTTTGCGCCGTGATACTGATCGCAGCACTCCCCTGCCGCATAGAGTCCGGCTATATTTGTCTGATGCTTTCTGTCCACATCGATTCCACCCATAAAATAATGGATTCCAGGTTCCACCGGTACAGGAGTAGTCTGCGGGTCGATCGACAGATAGTGAATCAGTTCCGCCCGCAGATCCGGCAGGCGCTTTCTCCATACTTCCCCGGATAAGCCGGTCATATCCAGGTAAACCTGTTCCCCGCAGGACGGATCTTTCCTGACAAAATAAATCTCTCGGGACACCACATCTCTCGGCATCAGATTCTTAAACTCCGGATATTTCTCCTCCATGAAATACCAAGGCTTTCCCGCCCGCATCACAAACAGCCTGCCGCCTTCCCCTCTGGCAGCTTCCGTCACCAGGCAGCGCTTGCCGGAAATGCCGATCGTAGTAGGGTGATATTGGATCATCTCCAGATTGCCCAACCGCACCCCCTGGGCAAAAATCTGCGCCAGCGCATCGCCGCTGTTTGCAGTGGTGCCGGTGGTCAATTCCGGGAACACACCGTTCATGCCCCCGATTGCCAGGATCACAGGTCCTTCAAAGAAACGCAGCCTGGTCGTATAAGTGTCCCTGACCAGGGCACCTCTGCATGTTCTTTCGGTTGTCTCATCGGACAAAACCAGGGACTCAAATGCATGATGCGGATATCTGGAAATCAGCCCCTGTGCCTCATACTTTCTGGCTTCATCAATCAACGCAGTCATAATGATCTTACCCGTGCTACTCCTGGCATACGCAGTGCGCTTCTTTTTCTGTCCGCCGAAATTCCGCAGCAAAATTTCTTCCTTCTGCGTGTTAAATGCCACACCCAGTCTCTCCAGATCACGAATGATCTGCGGCGCTTCGTCTGTCAATCCGCGAACCGCCTCCTCGTCTGCCAGATAAGCCCCTGCACGCATAGTGTCTTCCTTGTGATACTTTGGGGCATCTTCCTCGCCCATGGTGTTCAATGCACCATTGATGCCGCCCTCTGCCAGCACAGACTGCGCCCGTTCCGACGGCTGCAGCGAAATCAAATTGGATTGTATCTTGTTTTCGGCCAAAGTGATTGCCGCGGACAATCCCGCCAGCCCTGCGCCGATAATATTCACTCTTTGCATACGCTTTATCTCCAAATCACATTCCATCTGAGATAATAAATTACCATGCCGATTCCGCCAAACAACAAAACAATCGCCAGAATAAACAGCACATCCTTCAAATAAATCCGCCCCCCTTTGATTCCGAATGAAATCAACAGCGGCCTGATATTTGTCATTACATGCACCGCAATAGATAATATCAGCAGGATCTGAGTCACCAGCTGTACTCCTTCAAACACCGTCAATCGGTACACCTCCCCCGCCGGTCCCAGAAAAATTGCGATATGGCAAAACACAAACAACATGACAGCAAAGCCACTGATCCGCCTCGCCAAAAAAATCCGATTTTCGCGCGGATACGAAACGCCCGATTTTCGAATGGCTCTCAATGTAGCTATAGTCAATTGAATCCCGATGGCAATATGCAGAATGATCAATCCTGTCATGATCCAGGAAAGCACTGACAGCACCTGGTTGCCGCCGGGCAGCACTCCCATCAATTGAAAACCGCCCGCCACTGCATGTATTACCAAAAGTATCAAAACACTCGCACTGATAACTGCATTTATTTTTCTCATCTATGCTTCCTCATTTTCTTCCGTCAAACCTCCCCGCTGCCACCCTTCACTACTCTCTGTCGCTCAACACGATCACATCCACATTGTCCCGATATGCTGTGTCTGCGGAATATCCCTCCGCAAACTCTTTTGACAATACGATCACATCAAATTTTCCATGGTCTGCCCTGGATAGGAGCAGTGCCCCGTCCTCTGACCGGATCCGCATCTGATTCTCCGGAAGTCTGGATTGAAAACTACGCGCCATCTCCTGACCACCTGCGTCTCCCGCAGCCACGGAACAGGAGATATCCTCAAAAATATAGGACACTTCTTCTCCCCTGAAAAAATGATGCCACAATGCCAGATTTTCCTCATTTTTATGAAAATCCCGATTAATTAAAACAACATACTCTCCGGATGGCTTATCTATGATCAGGGATGCGCCGGAGACCGCATCCACGCCATCTGTCCTATTCTTAAAATAGTCCGAACCAAGAAAGGGCAATCCCAATATAAGGAAAGCCCCTGTCACTATGATCAATATATGTTTTATCACCCGCAAAATCTTCATGCGCATTCCCTCTGCCGTGACAAATTCGAAAAATTTACGTTACTCCTCCGCCTGCTGCAAAGCCGCCCCTGCCGCGTCCAGAAACTCATTATAATTAATGGTTGCGCCGGAAATAGCGTCAATATCCCGGATATCGTTTTTCTCCACCAGTTGTGCCGCATACTGGTCACAGGCTGCCACCGCCTTCTGTGCCTTATTATAATAATCTCTGTTCGCAACCTTTCCGCCTTCTTTGCCGTATTCGGCGTCCTTCAATATGCCATCCAGCTCATAGGTCCGGAAAGTGCAAGCGGTAATAGCGTTATCCTTGATCGTGATCTCCACCACACCGTAGCCGTTCCCTGCCTCAGAATCGTCATCCCCATTGGTATAGGTTTCACTCTGGGCGCTGTAGGTTCCGTCCTTATATGTCGGTCTGCCGCCGCAACCTGCAGCGATCACTGCTATCATTGTACAACAAACAAATGCCACAATCCATTTCTTTTTCATGATTTTCCTTTCCTCGTCACACTTTTATTTCTCAGTGGAACCGAATATGTCCGGTAAAATTCTCGTTGACAGTTTCCTTGCTGATCTTGCCGTTCCTGAGGACCACCATCCTCTGCGCCGTCTCCGCCACCTCCGGATCATGCGTAACAACGATCAACGTTGTCCCCTCTTCATGCAGTTTGCGGAACAACTCTACCACAATCTCTTCATTGGCGTCATCCAGGTTACCTGTGGGCTCATCTGCCAGAATGATCTCCGGGTGATTGATCAGTGCCCGTGCCACACAGACTCTCTGCTGTTCCCCTCCGGACAACTGGCTGGGCAGATGCTTCGCGCGATCCGCAAGCCCCACTCGTTCCAGCGCCTCCAACGCTTCCTTCTCATCCGGAATGCTGTGATAATACTGCGCCAGCATGACATTCTCCACCGCAGTCAGATAATTTACCAGATGGAACTGCTGAAAAATCAGCCCGATCTTGTCCCTGCGGATATTTGTCAGGTTCTTTGCCGACTCCGCCGCAATATTTACTCCGTCCAACAGCACCTCGCCCTTGGACGGCTTATCCATACACCCGATAATATTCATCATCGTACTTTTACCGGAGCCGGAAGGACCCATGATTGCCAGCCACTCCCCTTTCTCCACCTTCAGATTTACATCATCCAAGGCATGCAGATCTCCGTATATCTTGTAAACATTCTTTAATTCCAACAAACTCATACGCTATTCTCCTTTCAACACCAGCGCCGGATCAACCTTCGTCGCACTCTTGATGGGCAAAAGACAGGCAACACCAGTAATCACAATAGACACAATGATAGTAATAGGCACCAATACCGGCCGCAGTGTGATTGTGGAGCTAAATACATTCACACTGACAAACTGCGCAAACGCAAATCCCAGCCCGGAGCCCAGAATACCGCCTACACCGCCAAGCAGCATGCCTTCTCCCATAAACTCCTGAATAATGCTGGCATCCGATGCGCCGATTGCCTTACGCAGCCCGATTTCCCGCCGCCGCTCTGTCACCACCGCTGTCATGGTGGTAGCCACACAGATCATGGTCAGCGCCAACACCACCACAGTCACCAGCAAGACCAAAGCCTGTAGTTTAGACAACACTGTGGTCTCAGAAGCCGTCACACGCTTTACCAGCCTTGCATGTACCGCCGGCACCTGTGTATTGATGCGCTCCATATAAGCGTTCAGCCCATCTCCTGATGTGGAGATGCTGACCTCCGCCACATCGATCTCTCCTGCAATTCCTGTGAGTTCCTCCAGATCTGCCATGGGAATATATACATAATCCTCCTCCGATCCGCCGGTGTTCAAAGTACCCTTCACCACAAAATCAATCATATTGTCCAAAACCACTTCATCATCGGCTCCGGCATTTTCTGACGCTCCCGCGCCCCCATCTGCCTCCGGTGTAAAACTCAATGTCACGGTAGAGCCGATCTTCAGATTCAGATTTTCTGCCACATTCTCACCCACCAGAATCTCTCCGTTTCCCGCCGGCCACTCACCATCGATCAGCCAGTAGGGACTGGTCTTTTTCACCGCCTCCATATCCGTTCCCGCCGCCATAATGGGCTGTTCATGGATACGCACGGTCTCATAGCGGAAGGGGGTTGCTCCCACCAGATTCGCAGATGCCACAATTGCCAGTCCGGCGTCCATGTCCTCCTTTGTAAAAGAACCATCAGCCGCCGTCAGGATCATATTGGCACCGTAATTTCGAAATTGTGCTCCCATCTGTCTGGGCACATCATAATAAATCGTCACAAGCCCCGAAAGGATTGTCGCCCCGATTGCAATGGCCAACAACGCCACCAGCATTCTGGAGCGTCTGCGCATCAAAGAGGCTGTGATCATGCGAAAATACATTTTCCTTTTTGTCATCTAAATCAACCTCACTGTGCCTTATCTGCCATGCAAAACCTCGGCAGGCTCCAGATGCAGAAGCATCCTTACCGCCGGCATACTGCCGATCAACGTCACCAGTACAACCAGTACCGCCACCAATGGGATCACCATGGGCTGAATTGTAATGGATGAGGAAAATACCGTCTGCCCGATAATCTGCGCAAATCCTGCACCTACCACAAATCCCACACACCCACCGATGATCGCCGTGATGATGATCTCCGTCAGCACCAATCCCGTAACTGCCCCATTGTGTGCGCCGATGGCCTTCATCAGACCGATTTCACCGCTTCGCTCCATGACACTGGCCGTCACCAGATTACAAATACCAAGTGCTGCGCCAATCATGCTCAAAATGGTGATTAACAACATCAAAAGCTCTGTCTTCTCCAGGATCTCGCCCTCGGAATCCGCCACCTGGCGCACCGCAGATGCCACCGAATCTGTGATCACCTCCTGGATCTGAAAGCAGATAGAACTCACATACGCTGTACAATACCATGTTTCATACTGAGAAATGGACAAAGAACCGGGATCCTTCGCAGCCTTTTGTGCCAACTCATTATCGGGAGTCGTCAACGCACTGACTTCGATACTGTCGATGCAGCCGTCCAGATCATCCAATGCCTGCGCTGAATCCAAAGGCACAAAAATCTGCGTATCTTCGTCGCCGCCCGCATCAAAAATGCCGGTCACCGTATAAGTCGCATCCTGCACGGTTCCGATCACGTGAACCGGATCCCCTACATGCAGATCCAGCTTATCCGCAAGCTCCACGCCCACCATTGCCATATTTTCATTTTCCGCCGTCTGCTCATTCAGCCAGGCGCCTTCTTTGATCTCCCACCAGCTCCGCAGACTGTTCATGCCCGCGTCCAGCTGTTCTCCTGTCGGCAGATCCATATGGTGATTGAACCAGCTGCCCACCACCGTCACTTCGCTGCCGTCGTCCAAGGTCGCCTGGGCGCTGATAAACGGCGCATAGTCCACAATATTAAATGCCCAGAAAATGGTCTTGATCTTGCCCAGTTCATCTTCCCGCAGATAAGTTCCGGTACTTTGACCGCCCTCAATCTCATACAGATCATCCAGCACCGAAGATTGCTTCGGCACCACCGTGATATTTGCACCGTAAGCCTTCAGCTCCTGATTTACCTTATCGCCTACATCCAGCATCACGCTCAACATCGCAGTGGCAAGGGAAGCCCCCAGCGCGATTGTGAAGGCGATCATCAACATTTTCTTCCATTGTCTTACGAACGTTCCGAAAACCATTCTGAAAAACATTTCTTCCACCTCCTTTACCTGAATTCTTTCTCATGTTCTGCCAGACCATCCACTGGGACCCGAATCGTTCCGTTTGAGATCTCATAGGGGATCACAATGGGATTGCATCCCCCCTTAAAACCGATGGTATTGATATTCATGACCACATCGCACAGGTTGCACACCACCTGTCCGTCCTTCTCATAATAACCGGTCTCGCCGCAGATGTCGCAGGCATCCAGTCCGATTCCGTAAGAGGAGGAATTGGGCTTTTGGATCACAATGAAACGAATCGTCACACCGCCGTCTGTCGTGTACCCAAATCTGTGCAGATGTCCGTCGCTCACCCTCTCAAAAGGCACCACTACATACCCGTCTTCCACAGGCGCATCCTCGGTGGGGGAAAGTTCCACCGTCCGATTTGCCATCTTTTTTACCCAAGTCATATTTGACAGAACACAAACCAGACAGATAAGCATCAGAACCGACCAGCGTCTGGTGATCCGCCATTTGGCGATGATTTTTCTGCGCTCCGCCGAATTATTGTAAGGCTCGTTCACATGAGCACTTCGGACGAGAAGCATCACTGCAATAATCAGTCCAAGTATCATCAGTCCATATATGAAAAATCTGCTGTAATTCGACCCATATTTTGCAAGGGTAAACAGGGTGTGATTGGATTTTAATATCCTCTTTGCCAACATCACGCTGATTGCACTCAAAACCTGCTTGATCACAATGATCAGCTCCGCAAAGAACAGCAATACGAATACTTTTTTCTTCTCCAGTCTGACCGAGCCTTTGTAAGCCGTGAGTCCGGTCAGAAATACAAGCAAAAGCCCCCCCAGCATTCCGATGAATTTGTAAAGATAATTCGTAGAGAGAAGAGTACGCTCTCCGGTATAGATTGCATAAGGGTAAGCCAGCACATCCGGCAACGCATAGAAAATTGCCAGCACGATCAGTACTGCCAGTGTCACCGCAGGCAGCAATGCCCGGGCCTTTTCCCATTTTTTCCCCAATGCACTAAAAAGCAGAAATAACACAAAAAACAATAAATAGAGTCCGAATATCCACAGGTTCCACTTGCCGGTCTCTATCTTAGCCGTTGTATTTTTGAGGACAGACATAACAGCCGACAGCACAAAGCCTGCAATTGCCGATCCCTGCATGATACGCTTTGCACGCTCACCGAGAAGCAGCCTTATATAGCCATACGCTATACCGACACCGATTGCCATAAGAATCAGTTGTTCTGTTGTCTGTATCAGATATTTTAACACGTCAAAATTCCTCCAATTGTTCGTCAAATCTCAAAACGCACCAAAGCGCCATGCCGAAATCCTTGAAAATCAAGGTTTCAGGCACGACGCATTCGGCATTATTCACCCGCAGGTGTTTATTTACTTTGTGGATTCACAAATTACCACTCCTGAGGAACGTAATCCCAACCCTCAAAAGTATAGGTCAAAGGCCACTGAACATCGGTAAGCAGTCCGCCAGGGCCGGTCTCGGAATCAGAGTGGATCAGATATCCGTTCTCACCGGGGCTCTTGATGGTGATCTTCAGGCTGTATGTATCTGCATTGGGCAGCTTTACATTTGCACCATAGTGAGGACCATCGGATGCTGCCATGGTCATGAAGGTACCAGATGCCGCGCTCTTGCCGTCAGAACCGATTACATCGTAATCAACGGTCAGATAAGGAACCCAGTCACCGACACCGTAACCAAGGTTGTTCTCCAAAGCGGAGATATCAGCCTCAAGGTGAAGGTCGAAATCCTCTGCGGAAATATTCTGGGTCTCACTCTGCATCGGAACAGGCTGGAAATATACAGCGGAGAGGTTGATGAAACCAAGCTCCTCGTCCTCAAAAATAGGGATCTCCTCGAAACCTGCCGCATCACCAGGTGCAGCTACTGCAGCGTCTTTGGATACGCTTGCCTCTACAGCAGAGCTGGAACTGGTCTGGCTGCTGGGTGCAGAAGCGTTGTTGTTACAACCGGTAAGGCTCATAGCCGCTACAGTTGCAACAGCGAGCATAGCAGAAATTGCTCTCTTTTTCATAATACTTTCCTCCTTAAAAAATTAGTTTATATATCTTCAAGACAGTTTTGTAAAACTCTCTTAGATACCGTTATTTGTCAAGCCCTGCTCATCAAGCACCTGCATCACTACTTCGCGGACAACCTTGCGCAGCGCCTCGTCTGCCGCCTTCTTCTCAGCTGCTTCCTGCTCAGCTCTCTCCTTGGCCCGTCTCTCTTCTGCCGCCGCATGGATCTCTCGGTTTTTCTTGGCTTGGATCACAACCAGTACAATGGTAATCGCCAACAAGATCAACTGCGGAACAATGGTCTGCACGCAGGGATAAATGCCCAACACATCCAAAAAGTCATTGGTAGGAATCCATGCCACCCACGCCGGAGAAGTCATGGTGATCAGATCAGCCTCGATCAGCTCCTTGATGCCGGCACCCAGGAACGAGATGGACATAATGTACATCAAAATGCTGGTTGCCAGGAAAAACGGCTTGGTGGGAATCCGCAGGCTCAGGTAGTGAATCGCCAGATATACAAACGCCAGCACCACAAAGCCAACAATCAACCCAATCCATACCGCATGAATATTCTCGTCACTCATAAGCGGCTGGAAGAACAGCACCACCTCAGCGCCCTCGCGGAACACAGCCAAAAAAGCAGTAAAGCCCAATGCAAAGAAGCTCCCTTTTGCCGAAGAAGTCTCCGCCTTATCTTTGATATAGGACACCCACGCGTCCGTCTCGGACTTGGAGAACATCCAGTTGCTGACATAGTACAGCACGCATACAGCAAGCAATGCTGTGATACCTTCTATCATTTCCTGGGAGGCTGTATTGGCAAGCTTGATTGCCGACAACAGCCAAGCCAAACCAAAGCTCATCACGATACCAAGTACCGAGCCGATATAAACCGGGCGGAGCGTTTTCTTTCTCCTCTCTTCGTCCTCACCCGCACCTTTATGCAAATATGCGATGATCGCGCCCACGATCAAAATCGCTTCCAAGCCTTCTCGCAGGATAATTCCGAAACATGCGATAAAGGTCGCCATCGCTGCGGATCGCTGTGCCGTGGTGCTTCCCGATCCGGAATTGCCTGCGCCCGCATTATCAGATGTGTTGCCATCAGAACCGCCTGAGCTTTCGGAATCCCCGGAAACGCCGTCCAGCTGGTTCGCATCCGCCCTGAGCATCTGTTCCAGTAAATCCACCTGCGCGGTGAAATCCTCTAACGTACCGTTCTTCTTTGCAACAGACTTGCACGCAGAAAACTGCAACTCCATCTCCGTTTTTCTGGAACCGGAGATATAGCCCATGGCAATGCGTTCAAATCCTGTCGTCTCATAATATCCATAGTAAGCGTCGCTGACCGCTTTGTATGCTGCCTGGGTATCCCCTGCTGCATAAAGCTCTTTGCCCCGATCCAGTACCGCGTCCATGGCATCCACCACTTCATTCCAGGTCCACGCATAATCCTCCGGCTTATCTGACGCCGCCTGATACTCTTTCCACTTTGCTATGTATCCGTCTGCTGCGTTTACCTGCATCAACGGAGCAGTCAATAATGCCGCTGCCATCAGGACAATGAGCGCGCAGCTCTTAATTCTTCCAATATGATTTCCGTTCCATCTCTTTTTCATGTTTGTTTCAACGACCTCGATTTCTGTCACGCTTTACGCCTCTTCACACGCGCAGGGGATAATGACAACACTCTGTATTTTTTGACTGTCTATGTACCCGCATTTCTTTAAGCCTTCCCGTATAACCTCGTTCCAGGCATTTGCTGCCAACTCAATCTTGAAACCGTCATCCAGCTCTACCTGACATGCTTTTTCCACTCCGCATTCCTCACCGCATGCAATGCGATACATATTCCTGCGGTTGATGGCTCCCACATCTTCCAACGTGTTGATCATGCGGTAAACCGTAGCTGCCCCGATGTTTTTATCCCGCTTGGATGCCTTGTAAAAGATCTCTTTACAGTTCGAACAGTTTCCCTCCAGGATTATATCCAGTAACATCAGGCGCTGCTTGGTTATTCTGCAGCCCCGATCCTTCATTTTTTGTACAATGATGTCTTTCTGCATATTAATTATCATCTTTTCCATGTCCCCTTGTCTTAAAATGATCATTCTATGCAAGCACCTATAAGCTATGAATTTTAACAGTTACTTTTCTTCAATGACAGTTAGTATAGTCTAACTGCTATTAGAAGTCAATAACTGTCTTTGATAAATTTTCTCATTATCCGCGCTATGTTCCCATAACAAAAACAAAGCGGCACCAAGGCTCTGCCTATCGCAGATAACCTTGCTACCGCTCTGTTACGGATCAGTCCGCAACTGTTATATAAAAGAACCGCAATGCCTCCGGTACGCTCCTGAAATCCAAACCGTTCTCATCCACCGCGACATCGTCAAACGACTTTGCAAACACCAGTCTGCCGTCCGGCAACACAAAGAACTGCGCGCCCTCCCATTGGAGCGGAGCCTCATACATCTGCATGATCCTCACCGCCTGCTCATCGCCCAAGTTGTAGGTATATACGCCTTCAACCGACCAGAACACAAAATCTGTTTTTTCCCCTCTCTCCATATTACCCAGATTCAAAACCTGCTCCGGAATGACATGTTCCGCCACTTCCTCATACCCCGCCTGACTGTTTGGATCAAACCGGATCAATATGGTATTCTTGGGATGCGTCTTCAGATATTCTTCCAATTCCGCAGGGTCATATATGTTGGGACGTTTTTCCAAAGTGGCAAGGTAGACCGCCCCATCCTTTCCGCAGCACAATTCGTGCTGGTTGGTCATACTGTATCGGTCAGGCAGCTGTATGCGACGCACTTCCTGCCCCTGTCCGTCCAGTATATAGACCATATCATGAACCACCACATACAGATTTCCGTTTTGGTCCACCGCTATATTGCCTCCGGGAAGCCATTCCGGTGCCTGCTCAAACACCACCTTGCCGTCACGATCCAAATGCAGCAGTTTGCCCAGGTGAAGTATGTCTTCTCCCTCTGGAATGTGCTGTTCCAACAACACATATAGACCGCCATCCATGTCTTCGGCCATCTCATGCACACTCATTCCTCCAAAGTCATATGTGACAAACTCCTCCGACGCACCGCTTTCGATCCTCATTTTATCAATCCGGTTTGTGCCCGCGAGATAAAAACAGTCTGTCCCAAGAGCTATCTCTCCCACCTCCCGATCGCCCTCATAAGCGATGATCTGATCTCCGTCCGCCTCCGGCGCCTGGGGCTGCCAATCCGGATAATCCTCTCTGCCACCGGAAGCCACCTGCTCGATGACCTCATCCAGACTATACTCCCACTTATGCTGCAGGTCGATCAACTCCAATAACTCCTCATCTGTCAGCTCCTCCTCCGGCAGCATATAGGTGGATCTGGATGCCAAAAGCCCGATTCCCTCACCGGTATAGTCCTCCGCTTTTTCCAGATAAGCGGCGCTGCCCTCCGGGTAACGCCCCGCCGTTTCATACTCCACATTTAACTGCTTGTACCTCTCCCACTCTGTTTCCCGCAAGCGCCTGTTCATCTGCATGGAATCACCCTGCGCTCCCCAGATATAATGCTCCTCGATCTCTGTCTGATCCATCTGCGCCATGCGCTCCTTATAAGACACAAACGCACCGTACGCAGTGACACCGCTCACCAGCAAAAATACGGTCGCTGCCATGGGAATCGCAAATTTTGAAAGGGCTGTACTTTTACGAAAGACTCCCTTATCGCCCGTCTTCTGCCCCTCTATCGCATCTAACGCATCCATCACCGAATTATGAAACACTTCCGGTACTTCTTCAAATTCCGGAACATGATATAATTGCTCCTTCTCTTTCATATTTTCTGCCTCCTCTCCTATTCTTCCAAAAGTCTGCGCAGTTCCCGTCGTCCGCGCAGCAGCCGTTGTTTCACTGCATTCTCCGAAACCTTCAGGATATCCGCCGTTTCCTTTACTGAGTATCCCTGTATATAGTGCAGCACCACCGGCATGCGATAGTGCTCCCTTAACTGCATTAAACTTTCATATACTTCAGAATACTCTGTCTTCTTTCTGCTTTCTTCAAATCCGTTCGCTTCCCGATACGCATTTTCATACATGGTATCCTGCGGATCATCCGGTATTTCGCGCATCTGCCTTCGCCTGATCTGATAGCATTCATTGATCAAAATCCGCGTCAGCCATGTCTTAAAAAACGCTTCATTGCGCAGCGTATACAGTTTCGTGTATGCCGCCAGAATTGCACTCTGCACTGCATCCGCACAATCGGCGTCATTTGACAGGATACTTTTTGCCGTACCGTACAGCTGCTTTTCCGCGGCAAGCACCTGCTCGGTAAACGTTACCTTATCCATTTGGTCCCTCCTTTGTCTGTTTACTGATTAGATGCAGCAGGGCATCAAGAGGTGACAACTTTTTTATATTATAAACAAAAAACACGAAGCAGTTGTCTGCTCCGTGCTCCTCAACTATCAGATCCGATAATCCATACATACCCGACTGGCCGTGAACGGTCGGACTTTCATATCCGCCACCTCTACATGCGCGGAGTGCACGGCATAATTCTTCAAAGCTTCTTCCGTTTCAAAGGTGGAATCCAGCATCAGATCACAATTGGAGCTGGGCAACGGATCTATGTTGACAGCAATGTCCACAAGACCTTCTATTTTTCCTTTCAGCCCTTCCAAACCTGCCTTGATCTCCTTCTTGATCTGCTCCTTTTCATCGGCAGAATAAGAATCCTTCAATGTCCAAAGTATTACATGCTTTACCATATCTTTTATCCTCCCTGTTTTATTCTCATACTACTACACAAATATCAACTGTACCATGACCATATATGCAACCGTGCCGACGACCACACTTAAAATTGTATTTCGCTTCCACAGATAAGATCCGGTCACGACAGCCAACGCTAAAATTTCAGGCAACGCATGGGGTGCCTCCAGCACAGACACATCTTTCAAGCAATATACGATCAATAGACCCATAGCCGTATAAGGCACTACTCTTCCGAGATACATAATATAGTCCGGCACCTTTTTCCCTTGTCCGAAGATCAGAACCGGCAGGATCCTGGTTGCCAGAGTAGCCAATCCCATGACCAGAATAATGATCATGGCGTGATTATAATCTGCCATCTTTCGCACCTCCGGTCTCCTCAATCTTCCCGCGCATTACACTCAGAACCGCAATGATAATGATCATGGCCGGTATCAGGAACAGATCCCTCGCAAACAGTAAACGACATGCAAGGGTGGCCGTCAATCCGAGTATCGCCGGTATATGACATCTGGAATCAATCCATTGCTGTATAAATACCGTTGTGAACAATGCCGTCATCGCAAAATCAATTCCGGTGGAATCAAATTCCAACACCGTTCCCAATAGGCCACCCAAAAAGGAGCCCAATACCCACGACACCTGATCAAACAGTGTGACCAGCAATCGATATGCACTGACATTGACCTCCGCCGGGCCGTCATCCTTACTGAGCATAGCATAGGTTTCATCGCACAGTGCATAATAGAGATACCACTTTCTCTTCCCTTCGTCCCGATAGCGTCCGATCATCGATATACTGAAGAAAATATGCCTCGCCGCCACCATCAGAGCCGTGATCGCAGCCATGACAACAGAGCCGGCACGCAACATCGTCACACTGACAAACTGCACCGTTCCGCTGAATATAATGATACCGGACAGCAGTGACCAGACCGGGCCATATCCATGTTCCTGCATTAAAATTCCGTATCCCGCACCCAATATCAAAAAGGTTACCATGATCGGGAGTGAGGTCCGCAACGCTGCTATCACATCTTTTCCCGATATTTTAATATGTCTCCGTTCCATAACATTCTCTCGATTCTCAGCAGTATTCCCCATATTCGCAGCCGATGTTTTCGCATCGCATCTTATCAACCAGCTTTCCCTTGTGATAAAGGCTGATCGTACCGCTTCCGTTGCCTCCGTTCCACAGCCGATTGTGTCGCTTCGCTCCGTCCGGTGCCTCATAATTGATCAACAGCATGTCTTTCTTCCTGCAGGAGATCTCACAGATCATCTTGTTGGTCCATGTGCGCTGCTCCACATACCACAGAATCTGTTCATCCGTTTCACTGCACTCAAATTTCGTCCTGGTGTTCGTCCAAAACTTAGAGAAATTAAATTCATATGCTTTTCCTTCATACCAGAACGCAGAAAGAAGCTTTCTTGGCAAAGCGATCGGTCCCACTTTCGGGCAGCCCCCGCCGATATCAAACACACTGTTGTTTAACTTCTCCCCACTGATCAGACTGGTCAGATGGTTTGAAGACAGCCATACCCAGGGAGATGTAAAATCCTTCCCCCAGTTTTTATCCGCATATCCGTAGCAGTCTTCCGGATTCACACGATATTTTTCCCCGTTCCAGATCACGTATCCGGAATAGGCAGTTTTCATCCCCTCCGCATGCCAGAACATCTCAAAAGCCTGAAGATTTCTGAACAGCTTTCCGGCTCCGTAGCCCACGTTAAAGGCCACCTGCTTATCGATCGTAAGCCGCCAGCTCATCTCCCCGCTCTGACACATCATTTCCGGATGTGCAAGGGCTTCCTCTTTCGTCACACAGATACGACCCTGCGTGCGTTTCTCCGTCACAAAACAATCCTCCGCGCGAATGCCAAACGGCGTCCCCTTGCGCAGCCTGACCTTTTTCCACCCGAAAAAGCGATGCAGCTGTGCAGCGTCTTCTCCCCATGCTCCGGCTTTCACCATCAGATAGGACGGGAGCTTTCCCCTTTCTCTGTTCGCTTTCGACTGCCCAAGCACCGCCTCATTCCCGCCATAAGCCGGATTACAAAGGAAGAACTCAATAAAAAATGCCTTTGCCTGACCGGTCTTCTCATGGTACCCTGTAAAAGAATGCCACCACCAATCATATCCCTTCTTTGCCTGCGCTCCGACCAGCTGAAAGCTGTCTCTCGTAATGTCAGATTGATTAAACATGCCTTTGCCTTCCTGTTGTATATAAAATAATACCTCAAACTTCCCATAAGATTTTGCACAGCAAACTCTTGCAACTATTGACATCTGCACATAAATTATAACACTATTGATTTTTAGTTCCGTCACTATCCGTCGATAGCACCCCTGCAGCAATCATCTGTTTGGTGCAGAGGCTCCTAATGAATGCAGGCTTGGACACATACCAGTCCAGCAGTTCTTTTCGTACGGACTCAGCAACCTGTATTGTGCCGGCACATATTCCGTCTGCCATAATAGATATAAGACGCTCTAATGCGTCTGACAGTTCTATATCGCGGACATCGTCGTAGCAAAAGAAGAACACTTCCCCGAGTGACTTGAAATCGCTGTTTTGACGTCGAATCCATTCGAGGATGATGAACCGTGTCAATACTAATGCCGTGCTTGATACAGTTGTATCATAGTTTACCGGTTGAAATTTACTGCCAAGTTTTAACAGTGATTTGCACACTTTGAAACAACATTCTATCGACCATATGTATCCATACCTGCGTATGATTTCAGAGTCGGACAGGGAACAATCTGTTGAGAGAATGATGATATACTCGCTGCGTTTATTACGGTTGCGCACAAACACAAGCTTGACAGGAATACATTCCTTGCGCGTCCGCACTATCACTGAGCCAAGGATATCACCGGGATTATGGAAACGCGCAAAATAAGCAGCCAGACTGTTGAGATTATATAGCCTGCCGTTATAGTGGTACATCTGCTTATTGTTCTTGAGCATGCCGATGACATGGAGCCCTTCTTCCAATATCCTGCGAATGAAAGGTTCATTTGTAAACCATGTGTCCATCAGGATGTAATCGGCCGGTATGCCTGCGGCAAGGGCAGACCTGATCAGCGCAATGGCCGCATCCGGTTTCTGCTGCATTGCAGCAATACGGTTCTTAAATCCATTGGTGCGCTTGTCAATGTCATCCCGCGCCTCTGCAAACCTTTTTTCCTGTTTTGCGGAGGACAGCATATTAAATGCAACAGGGATAAAGCTGAACCCATCTGTCCACCCAAGCGTGAGAAGATTAAAGCCCCTGACAGACTTGCCGATGACATGATCAAATATAAGCGCAAGCAGTTCGACCTTTTTGCTGCGGTTTCTAGTGACCACTGAATCATCAAGAACTAATGCATGAAAGCGGTTCTCATTGGTCAGTGAATGGAAAAAAACAGTCACCTTAGCAGCCAAGAGTGTCACAAACCGCCGCCAATTGTAATGCGGATCACTCAGGAAACGGCGATAAGTGTTTTTGGAACAGGCAATATCCTGTTTCTTTGATCCGAGATACCGATAGAGGTTACAACCTTGAAAAACCATGAGCAACAGGAACTGTACTATCTCATATGCACTGCGTTTTTCACCGGATATTTCACCACTCAGGGTACGGGAAGATTTATATATCCCGCACTTTGTAAGTAAGCTGCTGATACTAAGCTCCTTTATGGCAGAGACAAAACTTGCATTAATTTCAGCACTGGGGTTTTCTTTTGCTCCAATATAGTGTATCATAAGATCAGGCACTCCTTTCGGTGTGGTATGTATTTTGCTGATCTTATTATACCAAAGGATAGTGCCTTTTTGTTGTCAATGTACCATTTTTATTGTTAGAAATTGCAGTATTTATAAGGAATTCACCGAGGAATCCTTATGGGAAGTTTGAGTAAGTAAAACTTATGCTTCCGCTGATCTTCCCCGCTTATATAAGATCAGGAATATCATCATGACATATACTACGCTTATCGCTATATTCAGATACATATTGGTTTTGAAAAGAAACATAAGGGCAAAAAAACTGATTCCGACCAATGTGATAAACAGGTAAAACCTCGAATCAAAGCCACAGCACTTTTTCGAGAAGATCCCGATCATGAACAGGCAGATAAAATAAAGTACAAACGAACCTGTTATAAACATCGTCTTTGGCAGAAGCGCCACTTCCGCTTCGCGCATGAATTCCAGCGCAACAGAAATATTATTGAGTGCCAGAATCAGAAATACATGGATCATCATATATGCGGTGCCATTTGTTGTCCGCTCACGATCCACAATTTTATTATACAATATTTCATAGCTCAGGAAAAGCCCTGCCACGATCAGGAATGCCATCGCGGAGAAGTACAGCATGGTAGGCGTGATACTGTCTTCAAAATATCCGGTTATAGAAATGATCATCTCGCCAAATGTAAACACAACATAGAGCATGGCTCTTTCGCTCAGATGCATGAAATCTACCGGCACAAGCATATTTACCTTCCCTGACAATGCCGTAGCGACAATACCAAACAGAATAGGAACATAGGCTATTGACACACCGGTCTGACGATACACCAGCATATGGATCAATACAAGAACCGTCTCCCCCAAAAGGATCGCGGATTTCCGTTTCAGCATTTCGAGCACCCACGGTTCCGCCTGGTGATTTCTCATTTCAATCAAATGCTGTACACCTATATTGGCAAGTATCAATGCCCATGCGACACAGAATTGATAGAAAGATCCTCTCCACCCGGTACTGATCCCGTCTGCCATATGGTACAACAGATACATATTGGTGAAAAGGAAGATATGATCCCTCACTCCATTTCTGCCATACAGATTGATATAAAAAGTACTGAAATTCCAGATCTGTATCACCGCAAGCGAACACAGCACGTAAGCCAGAAACACTTCTCCCGTGACAAATCCGTCCTCCACATAATGGAGTATGGAATTATTCCGACCTATGAGATATACAAAGATAAGATCATAGATCAGTTCCAGATATTCTACCTTTTTTTCCTGACTTTCCGGCATTTCTATACTCACTCCCCCGTCTCAGATATTTATTCAAAAGCTTTCGCAACCTTAGGAAGCAGTTCTCGAATCTTAAGATGCTGCGGACATACTCTTTCGCATTTACCGCACTTGATACAATCAGACGCTTTTCCATGCGCCCCGCCGGTGATCACATTGTCATAGTAATAGCCGGTATTCCAGTTGTGGAATGCCTCGTGGGCATTCAGCGCGGCAAACAGATCCGGAATCCGGATTCCCTTAGGGCACTCGCTCTCCTCAATACAATACCTGCAGGATGTGCAGGGAATCAGATTCAGTCCTTGAAAGATTTCGCAGACTTTTTTCACCGCATCCAGCTCCGCTTCAGACAGCGGCCGGAAATCCTGCATCGCGCTGATATTGTCCTGCATCTGCGCCATATCGCTCATTCCGGAAAGAACCACCGCAATATTGGGAAAACTGGCTGCAAACCGCACCGCATAGCTGGCATTGCTTCCACCGTTCAGATTGCGCAGGATCTGATCCGCCTCCTTAGGAAGATTTACAAGGCTTCCACCCTTTACCGGTTCCATGACAAGCACAGGCTTATTATGTTTCTCGCAGACTTCATATACCTTACGTGCCTCCACGGAGGCATCTTCGTAATCCAGATAGTTGAACTGGATCTGCACTACTTCAATCTCCGGATGCTCAGAAAGAATCCTATCCAACACCTCCGCCTTATCATGAAAGGAAATCCCAAAGTGTTTGATCAGACCTTCCTCCTTAAAACGATATGCGGTTTCATACGCCTGACATCTCTTAAACTTCTGGTAATTGTTGCGATCCTGCGCATGCATAAGATAAAAGTCAAAATAGTCCACGCCGCACCACGACAACTGGTTTTCAAAAAACGGTCTGATATCTTCCTGGGATCTGAAATAAGGATCTGTCAGCTTATTGGTGAGAAGGAACCGGGACCGGTCATATCTTTTCGCCACACAGTCTCTTATGGCCGTTTCTGACTGCCCTCCTATGTATCCATGTGCGGTATCAAAATAATTAAATCCGGCATCTGTAAAGGCATCCGCCATCTTGGTAAACACCTCATAGTCAACCCGTCCGCCATTCATCGGCAGTCTCATGCACCCAAAACCAAAGTTACCGTTAATCTCAGGAAAAAATTTACTTTTCTGCATTACTATACCTCCCTCTTATACCACATCTTCAAATATCACAGCCAGCAATGTTGCGGTACCAGCCCCATGACGGCAACCGTAAACAGGAAACTATTATGGACAAGAAAATGTATCGTCTTATCAATTAAATTTCTTTGTTTCACTCTACCATAAACCTCGCTTTTTGTTTCTCTGCAATCTATTTATTATCGTAACACCATAACCGCACTGATCAACAGGATAATCCCTGCCGCAATCGCAATCCATGGTGTGAGTGTAAAGCCTGCTATCAGATATCCCACCGCACACACTACAGCCACGAGGGTTGCATAGGGGAGCTGCGTTTCCACATGTCTGATGTGTTCACATTCAGCTCCGGTGGACGCCAGGATCGTTGTGTCCGATATCGGCGAACAGTGGTCTCCATATACGGATCCGGCCAAGGTTGCTCCAAGCGCCGGTATCAGATAGCTTCCCGCATTCTCTACACTACAGATCATCGTGACGATAGGGATCAGCATTCCGAAGGTTCCCCAAGAACTCCCCATGGAAAAACTCATAAGTGCCGCGATCACAAACAGAAGAAACGGCAGGAATCCGAGAGGCAGATTTACGCTGCTCACAAACCCGGAGATAAATACGCCTGTTCCGATCAGTTGTCTGCACACTCCGCCCAGACTCCATGACAAAATAAGGATCATCATCGGGGGAACAATGTTACTGATGCCCTCTACGATATTACCCACAAACGCTTTAGGTGTCATCAGTTTCCGTGGTAAATATAAGAGCATTGCCGTTATCAGGCCTGTAAAAGCGCCAAGAGAAAGTCCCGCGGTGGGATTATATCCGATAGCTTCCGAAAAGCTGACGCCTTCAAAGAAACCTCCCACATAAGCCATCCCCAGTATAGCGCAGATGATCAGAACAAGGATTGGCAGCACAAGGTCTATCACCTTTCCCTTGCTCTCCTGAAACTCCATATCCGCATCAGACCTGGTACTTTCCAAAGCTTTCGTCTCAGCCTGCTTCATCGGTCCGAAATCCTTGCCCGTAATACTCAGGAAGATCACCATGACAATCGTAAGGATCGCATACAGGTTATAGGGAATCGTCGAGAGGAAAATGTGAAAACCTCCCGTCTCGCTCACCTCACTGGCAACCGCCACAGCCCAGCTTGAAACAGGTGCGATGATACAGACCGGAGCCGCTGTGGCGTCTATGATATAAGCAAGCTTTTCTCTGGATATTTTAAGCCTGTCGAAGATTGGCCGCATAACCGTCCCGACAGTGAGGCAGTTGAATCCGTCATCTATGAAAACAATGATACCGAGCAGAGATGTGCAAGGGTGGCCGAGCGCTTAGTCTTCAGCTTACTTTCTGCCCATCTTCCGTAAGCATAACTTCCACCCGATTTACTCACAAGTATGACTACCGCCCACAAAAGAGCCAGAAAGATGATCATATACGAGTTGTCGGCAATCTTTGCGCTCATCATACCAAATGTCAGAGCGGCTGCCGAAAAAATCGTTCCGCCGCTTGAAAAGGAATAGATCAGTATCCCGGAGAAAAGCCCTATAAACAGCGATGAGTATACCTCTTTTGTGATAAGCGCCAATGCGATCGCCAAGATTGGCGGAATGACCGACATCCACCCGGTTTCTATCCTTACAAAATCCATATTTCGCACCTCCTTTTCCATTTTATCACAGGGAAATTATCCTCGCAATGTTTTCCGAATTCCAGACAGAATACTTGAAAAACCGCAGTTTTTATTATATTCTTTATTTATAATGAACCGTATTTTCGTATTTTCACACACGCGGAGGCAAAAGATGAAAAAGCAGAATACCAAATTCACCATGCGGACAGCCATCATCGGAACCCTAATCGTGGCACTGATCCTGATACTGGGTACTTTCTGGATGGGGCAAAGCGCCAGCCGGGATACAGAAGCCGCAGTACGTAATGTGAGCCTGCTCTATCTGGATGAACTCGCCGGCAGGCGGGAACAGGTTGTGGCATCCACACTGAATGACTATATCAATGACATGGACGTCGCTATCGGCCTGATGGAAAAAGATGACCTGAGCAGTACGGAAAAGCTGCAGGCCTATCAGGCAAGGATGAAGCAGCTCTATGGTTTGGAAAAATTTGCCTTCGTTGACGAGAAAGGTCTGATCTATACCTCCCGGGGTACACGAACGGACATTGAGCAGTATGCATTTGACTACCAGACCCTTTCGGAACCGGAGATTTCCATCAAGAACGCAGACGGCGAGGATAAAAAGGTCATCATCGCAGTTCCCACCGACAGACTGCCCTTTGAAGGTCAGCATCTGGCCGTGTGTTTCATGGAGATCGACATGAATTACCTGTTAGAATCCATCTCCCTCCAGTCCGGAGCAAACAATACCACATTCTGCAACCTTTATGCCGCAGACGGCAGTTCGCTGACGAACATGGTGCTCGGCGGGCTCGCCAGCGAAAACAATCTGCTGGCTGCCCTGGATCACGCCGGCTTTGAATTCGGATATGACCTGGAGACGGTACGCAGGAATTTTGCCGAAGGGAAAAGCGGCGTAGTTTCCTTTACCTATGACGGGGTTAAGGAAACCATGTACTATGTCCCTGTCCATCGGACCGACTGGATGTTGACCTACCTGATCCGGGAGAGCGTGATCAGTGAGCAGATTTCAACCATATCGGACGGGATTGTCCAGAGAAGCCTCATCCTCTCTCTCCTCTCTGCCATGGTGCTGATCGCCGTGTTCGCGCTGATTGTTGCACAGATGAGAAAGACCGCCAGCCTGGCACTGGAAAAGGAGACCTCGGAGCTGATGCAGCAAGAGTTGGAGGAACGCATTGCGCTGCAGGATGAGCTGCTGGAACAGGAGAAAATGCGCACCCAGCAGGATAACATGATCACGGCGCTTGCTTCCGATTACCGGAGTGTCTATTATGTCGATCTGGATACGGATGACTGCATCTGCTACCGCAATGAGGACAAGGATGACGTCACCGCCACAGAGGGAACGCAGTTTGCCTTTCATAAAGTCTTCACAGAATATGCCGAAAGCTATGTTACGGAAGATTACCGCACAGGCTTCCTCGACTTTATCCGTACGGTCAATATCCGTGCTGCCCTGGAAAAAGAGCCTATCATCGCCTACCGCTATCTCGTGCGGAAAGGGGAAAACGAACGTTATGAAATGCTCCGGATGGCAGGAGTCAGACATCCTGACGACCGCGCAGATCATTTGATACACGCAGTAGGTGTCGGGTTCACGGATATTGATGAGGAGATGCGGGAGTCTATGGCCAAGAACCTGGCGCTGAGCGATGCTCTGAAGACAGCAGAGGAGGCAAGCAAGGCCAAAACCGTCTTCCTGTCCAGCATGAGCCACGAGATCCGCACACCCATGAACGCCATCATCGG
>DFDT01000091.1:22943-27365 GCA_002368865.1 Lachnospiraceae bacterium UBA3821
GAACGCCATCATCGGTCTGGACAGCCTCGCCCTGAACGATCCGGATATCTCCGATTCCACCAGGGAATACCTGAAAAAGATCGGCACCTCCGCCCAGCATCTTTTGAGCCTCATCAACGACATTTTGGACATGTCCCGGATCGAATCCGGACGAATGGTACTGCGCAACGAGGAATTTGCCTTCTCCAAGCTGATGGAGCAGATCAACGTCATCTTCAGCGGACAGTGCCAAGAAAAGGGACTGGAATATGACTGCCGCATCAACGGACATCTGAATGATTATTATATTGGGGACAGCACAAAGCTCCGCCAGGTACTTATCAATATCCTGGGGAATGCGGTCAAATTTACGCCCGTCGGCGGAAAAGTAGATTTCATTACGGAAAAAACTGCCGGTTTCGACGGAAAGACCACGCTCCGCTTTATCATCCGGGACACCGGCATCGGCATGAGCAAAGACTACCTGCCCAAAATATTTGAAACTTTCAGCCAGGAGGATGCAAGCTCTACCAACAAATATGGCAGCTCCGGTCTTGGCATGGCGATCACGAAACGCATTATTGACATGATGAACGGCAAGATCGAGGTGGACAGCGAAAAAGGCAAAGGCACCACCTTCACCGTGACCGTCACCCTGCTGGATTCGGACAAGAAAGCAACCGACGAAAACCGTGAGGCAGAGATTCGCCCGCAGGATATGAATGTGCTTGTGATCGATGACGATCCGGTCGCCTGCGACCATGCCAAGCTCGTTCTGGAGCAGGCAGGGATTGCTTCCGACATTGCCCTATCCGGTCAGGAAGCGCTCGACATGGTGAAAGTCCGCCATGCGAGACGCACTCCCTACAATCTCATTATTGTGGACTGGAAGATGCCCGACATGGACGGCGTGGAAACCACCAGACAAATCCGTTCCATCATCGGCGACGAATCTGCGATCATCATACTGTCCGCCTACAACTGGGAGGAAATCTTAGACGAAGCGGTTACAGCGGGCGTTGACAGCTTTATCTCCAAACCTCTGTTTTCCGGCAGCCTGCTGGAAGAATTCAATAAGGCGCTGGAGAAGAAAAAAATTGTTTCTACGCAAAATACAAAGAAAGCTGACCTGGAAGGACGGCGCATTCTGTTGGCCGAAGACGTGGACATCAATGCAGAAATCATGGTTTCCATCCTGGAGATGCGGGACATCACAGCCGAACGTGCCGAAAACGGTCGGATTGCCGTGGAATTGTTCTCTTCCCATCCGGAGGGATATTACGATGCGATACTCATGGATATGCGTATGCCGGAGATGGACGGTCTGGAAGCGACCGCCAAGATCCGGGCAATGGATCGCCCGGATGCCTCTGCCATCCCGATCATAGCACTTACCGCCAATGCCTTCGATGAGGACGTGCAGCAGAGTCTGCAGGCCGGTCTGAACGCTCACCTTACCAAACCGGTACAGCCGGATGTGCTGTTTGAGACGCTGGAAAATCTGATTCCGTCATAGCAGGGAGGGGAATACCCTCCCTTAAGCAGATAGGATCACTAAAAACAGGATGCTGTTTCCTTTCTATGCATCTTATGAATGCCGATATGACCGATTCCAAGATCTTCATAAAGGCAACTCTTTTGGTACATCTTATCATATATCCTCTTCTCACGCAATGCGCCGCCCGCATGCCCGTTGATCAAAAACATTCACAATCACTGTTTTGAAGAAACACTGATTCTTCCAAGATCCCCTTTAAGTACATATCAAAGAATTCCAAGTGGTATCGGCAGACTGATCTATGCGCCGCATCAGGGTCAGCCTTCCCTACTAAAAGCCCGATAGAAACAGCATGTTTTAAGTCCGAAAAGCCAATGTGCTGCATTCCTTCCACGATGACCCGGTACGCCGGAGCCTCCTGGGTAGAGGCAGTTCACGCACAGTGCATCGAAAACGGGATAAGCTTCAACTACCATCAGACCGGAGCAAAGCTTATAAAAGACGGAAAACTATACGACATACCAAGAAAACTGCAGCACACGCAGGCACATAAAGCAGGGCTGGATACATGACCCGAAGAAAGGAGGCCCGTCATGAGCACAATCGAATATCAGATCATAGCCGTAGACTTTGACGGAACTCTCTGCTTCAGCAACTGGCCAGAGCTCGGCGAACCCAACAGACCGCTGATCGAATACCTTATTGATCAGAAAAGATCCGGAAATAAGCTCATTCTCTGGACCTGCCGTGCCGGGGAAGCCCTGGAGAACGCAATCTCTTGGTGCCGGGAGCATCAACTTGAGTTTGATGCCATAAATGATAATCTCCCGGAGATCATTGAAATGTACGGCAACAATTCCCGGAAGATCACATGTGATTATTACATTGATGATAAAGCCGTTTTACCGGCTATGGTAAATGCTTAGAGCTCACACGATGAAGGTGAGTTCTTAAACTTTGCAGTCAAATATCAATTCTTCTTAGTCCGATATACTCTGGATTTATTTGTCTACTTAAGCCATATTGTTGCTTCCGGGCTTTCTTCCGCAGTGATGTGGAATTTGTTCTCACCGATTTTTTTGAACATATGCATGTATGTATAATCCCAGCTGAAATCGTAGCGCTTTGTCTTCGCTTTCTTTTCCTCGTCCGTCAGATGGAAGAAAAATGACAGGTCAAAATCCGGAAATGGCTTTCTAAAGAAGATAAATATGCGTTCGATCTCTCCTTCGAACTTCGTTCCTTCCGTATCAACCACTATCGTCTTCTTATCTTCATACCGGTCTCTTATGAACTCGATAAATTCTACGAACTCCGGCTGGTTCAATTCAGTTCCCCATTCGATCATGGTCTTAATTTCTTCATCCTGTCCCATAACAATCCTCCTGATCACTCATAGGTTTCCGCATAGAGTGCGCCTTTAGCATCAAAACCGAATGCAAGCACTCCGTCCTCGTTATACCCGGAAATATACAATTCTTTTGTCGGCGTGATCTTTTCCGTAATGCATCCCAGATATATTATCTTTTTCCTTTTAAAAGCATTCTTGGCAAGCTTCGGAATCTTTCCGCCAATTGCTGATACTGTTCCGTCGAGTTTTTTCGGATCGGCAGGTTCCAGGATAAGAGGAAATTCGTGAAGCCATCTGCGCTTTTTGATCAGCTTGCTCGATTCATCATACAATTTGGCACCTTTGCGGATCTCGATCACATCTGAGATATAGCAAGCAAATTTCTGGGAATAGAATTGCCAACAGATGATCTCCGGATCAGCAAACCCGTGGTTATATATTTCCATAAAAAAGTGTCCGCCATAATCAGATGCTTTCGGTATCTTTTCGGGAAGATAAGTAGGAAAACCGCCGATCTTATCCTGATTCTTGATGGGAGTGTCACTTGCCTCGCCAACCTTTAAAATGCATGAAGTCAGATCTGAAGCAGTATCCTTTGGCTGTTCTTCAACCGGCTCATCACCATAGAGGATATGTTCACTCTCGTCATAAGTCTTGCCGGTACAAATAACCTTCAGAAACTGCTCAAAGTTGTCACAGAAATCATATCCGTTCTCTTCCATGCATTCTCGCGCAGCCTTGGGGTCTTCATAATCTTCGCTCTCAAAAAGGTCCTCGTGATAGATCAAATAAACAACATCTTCCTTGCCATCCAGGAAGATCTGATATCCTCTGAATTCACCCAAATAGAAGTAACCTGCTTTTGCCCAGGCCGAAGTGCCGTCATTAATGTCGTGATAACTCTTTATAAAGGAGTCAACACTCGAGACATCGTAGCCTGCCCAATCAACTTCTACGAGAACCTCGTCTTCCTCAGTATCAATGTATTTATTCTCACTTCTTGAGAATGTAACACCAAATGCATCAGCATATTCACCGCACAAAGTGATATACACCTTTGCTGATGGTATCTGGTATGTCCGCAGAAAAGTCTTAAATGAAACAGGGAACTTGATCTTAAGTTCTTTACCGATCTCGGTTATGTCTTTAGCCGTTAATCCTGATTTGGCAAAATCATTCGGGAATATATCTTTCTCCCGTGTTTTGAGTTCATCTAACAAAGCCTTTATATTTGACATCCTATTACCCCCATTGTTATGTTTACTACTGATTTTCTATACTAAGAAAATGAAGCCTCTCACCGGGGCAGAACCCTAAAACGTCCCCCCTGACGTTTTACCTGCTACGCTGGCGGAGGGATATCCATAGTTTTTACTACGGATGTTTATTTAAGCGCCGCTCCATCCTTAAAAGCATTACCGACTTTCTCACCAACGCCGAAGTACGCATTCCCAAACGGATCGAAACTGATGGGCTTTAACTTCTTAATATCCACCACGCCGTCAGTAACCACGCTCTCGTCAGCGGATATATTGACGATCTCTCCGATCAGGATCCCGTCTTTGAAACTCTTTACCCTGCACTCCATCGCAAG
>DFDT01000060.1:0-42997 GCA_002368865.1 Lachnospiraceae bacterium UBA3821
CCACTCGGGAATCCATCCATACAGGCCTTGATGCACGATGTCATCAATACCTGACAATGTGAAATTTTATCATAAATCCCAATAAAATGCAAGCAGTAATTACCGTCCGGCTTTTTCACAATAATACAGCGTAAACGGATACATTGCGATCTGCTGGTCGCCGCAATATTCCACCGAATAACCCATATCCTTCATTTCCTGCAATTCATCCGCATCGATAGGTTCCGGTGTAAAATACCAGAATTTATTATAGTCCGCCCCCTCATTACTGCATCTTCCGGCAATGATCTCCCGATCCGGATAATAATAATACAGGACTGTCCACGCCAGATGCTTTACATTATTGCTGATCATCGCCGTATCTTTGTCCACTTCCCCGATGATCTCCAGCGTCTGTTCTGTCACCGCCTTCTCATGCAACGCCTCTGTCCGATACTCCTTATAGCTGCGCAGACCGATGACAGTCAAAACCGTAAGCACTAGCACCAATCCCAACTTCACCAGATTTTCCGGCCATTGTATATGTAGTTTTCTGTCCCTTTTTTTCACGACCTTCAGCATACCGTCGCTGGCGATCACAACCAAAAGCACTGACAACGCACTTACCGGGTATAAATATCTTCCGGCCAGCACCGGTCCTACCACCAGGCATACCAGATACACCACGATCACCGTAACCAGGATCGTAACCACTCCAATGGCCGCACCGTACGCGTGATTGGACCATTTCTTCAGAGTCGGCGTATGAACCATGACCTCCAACCGCTTACCGTCATCATATGTCACCTCAAAGAAAGAGGATTCCGCCAGAAACAAAACCCCCAGGCAGATCAGCAATAAAAAGAACAGTATCTTCGCATATTCCGGGCCGCAAAGGATCATCTTGGCGCTGTCCTTCACTCCCATCAGCTCTGTCATCCACCAGTTATTTTTGACATTATTTGTCCCATGGAACAGATAGCGGAACCACGGTGCATACCCAACAATATATCCCAGCAAAGCCGCCAACGATTTGATCCAGGTCTTCCGGCGAAAGCGGATGATCGCTGCCACACCGGTCACAAAGATCAAAATTCCCGCCGTCATCATGGCATAGTAATGGGAATAGGCACCAACCAATCCCCAGAAAACCATCCCAATCCATGCCACCGCTTTTCCGCCGC
The DNA here is from genome assembly GCA_002368865.1 of Lachnospiraceae bacterium UBA3821. GTDB lineage: Bacteria > Bacillota > Clostridia > Lachnospirales > Lachnospiraceae > Acetatifactor. Next base: position 1,164 of record DFDT01000060.1, read on the forward strand.
TGATTACACGATATGCACAGTAATAGCAACAGAGCACCCCCAAAAATGCCAGTGAGTACATGCGGATCTCCAGATTATTATGCACACAGGCCGAAGAAAGCGCAGTGATCACAACGAGAAATGCCACCGGAATCTTTTCAAAATACCTCTGCAAAAAAAACAAAGCCAACACCAGCCCGATCAAAAAGGGTGTCAGGGCAGCCAAATGGTATACCCAGCCCGTATGCCCCAGCACCTCTCCGAAGAGCTTGGTCCAATAATAGTGCAACGGGGGATGGTTATCCCAGTAATACAGCACCTGGAGGATTCCCCCCATACTCTTCTGCGCCGTATTTGCTGAAAAACATTCATCTCCCCACAACACATTATCAAAAATCAGACTGCCGTTCAGGATCACGGCCACTGCCGTCAACAGATAGATCGCAATGGGGAAGATAAAACGATCGAGAAACCGCCAGACGGCGGTTTCTCTGTACTCCTGCCACGCAACCTGTATGCGTATCTTCTTTTTCACAATTAAATGTCCTTTCCGATATATTTTAAGATTGTCGCCGATGTGGGCGGCAACTCGATCGTGATCTTGCCCACATTCATATCATATTCCCGTCCATCCACCAGATATCCGATGCTGGATGTCTGCAAAAGGGTTCTCATTTTTCCCCTTTTCGGTGTACCGGCTTCCCATGCACACACATCCCGTGTGACAGGATAATTGTTGTTGTTGATCAGGATCACGCATTGTCCCCGGTCATGGAAACGACCGTAAATAAGCAGATTATAGTCCGTGTCCATATATTTCAGTGAGCCAATGCGCAATTCGTCATTTTCTCTGCGCAGCCTTATAATATCCTTATGGAACTGGATCATCTCCTGATCCTCATGCCCCCATGGATAGGTTCTGCGGTTGTCCGGATCGGTAAAACCGCACAATCCCGCCTCATCACCGTAATAAATGGTCGGCGCCCCCATCCAGGTCATCTGGATCGTCACGGCCTCACGAAAGACCGCCTTATTCACATCCTGTTCCGCCGCTTCCGGTCCCATGGTATTGGTACGTCCCACCTTATGGTTCGTACGGGTCAAAAAACGGGAGTGATCATGGTTGGAAAGCTCATTCATCGCCACCTGCCAGCTGGGCATGGCAAAGCTTGCGCCATGGTGCTGCATCGCGCTCCAGAAGCTCCCGGAATTACCCAGAAGATCCTCTCTGTAGTCGTCGCTGTGCTTCTCCATACCGGTCAGGAACCAGGTCACCGGCTCCATGAACGCATCATAGTTCATCACCGTGTCCCATTCATCTCCCTGCAGCCAGTCTCTGGCATTGCCATAGTGCTCCGCCAGGATGATGGCATTGGGGTTGGCTTCCTTCACTGCCTTGCGGAAATCCCGCCAAAACTGATGGTTAAATTCCTGGCTGTGCCCCAGATCCGCCGCCACATCCAGTCTCCATCCGTCCACATTGTAGGGCGGAGAAACCCATTTACGTCCGATCTGCAGTACATATTCATACAATTCCCTGGAATTCTCATAATTCAGCTTCGGCAGCGTGTCATGGCCCCACCAGCCGTCATAGCTGCCGTTATAAGGCCAGGCATAGGGATCATGAAAATCAAAATATTTTCTGTAAGGGCTTTCAGCGCTGACATAAGCCCCTTTCTCATATCCTTCCGCATCCTCATAGATGCGTTCTCGGTCCAGCCACTTATTAAAGGAACCGCAGTGGTTGAACACTCCGTCCAGGATCACCTTCATCCCGCGCCTGTGCGCCTCTGCAACCACTTCCGCAAACAGCTCGTTGCTGGCCTCCAGGTTCGCCTTGTTCGTCACGCGGTTGATATACCGGGTGGCAAACCGGTTTTCCCGCTGATCCGGGGGAAGCAGTTCCCCTTCATCATAGACGATCCTGCCGAAATGAGGATCGATATAGTCATAATCCTGAATGTCGTATTTATGATTGGAAGGCGATACAAACATGGGGTTAAAATAGATCACCTCCACGCCCAGATCCTGCAGATAATCCATTTTGTCCAAAACACCCTGCAGATCCCCGCCGTAAAACTCTCTCACGTCCATGGCTGCCGGATATTGGCTCCACTCCTCCACCCGGTGCACCGGCTCCCCGATGTAACAATATTCATTGGACAGCACATCGTTTGTGGGATCTCCGTTACAGAAGCGATCCACGTAGATCTGGTACATCACCGCACCCTTTGCCCAATCCGGCGTCTTAAATCCGGGCAGGATCTGAATCTCATAGTACTCATTCACATCCTGTACCAGACCTCTGGTATCATAGTAGGCCACGATCCGTCCCGTGCGCAGCTCAAAATGATACTTCACCTTTTCGTTATCCAGTTGTAATTCATAGGAATAGTAATCAAAGACTTCGTCACTGCGCTCTTTATTCATCAGATACTTCTGTCCCTGATGCACAAAGAAAACAAAATCCACATTATTCCTGGCAGTGCGAATACGAATCGTCACCCGATCATAAGCGGAAGGCTCCGCCGGTGTCACATAGTTAGCAGTCGTGTCCGTAAAGATCGCCCTGCGGTTGAAAACCGGTCGCATCCCGGCAATATACTGCTGGTTATACTCCGCTCTTCTCAAATGTTCTGCATCCATAGATATATAATCTTCTCCTTACATTGTTTCTGCTCCGGATGAAGCAATGCATATCTATGTACTATTTTACCCAATAAGAGGATATTTTTCAATAGGTTATGGCACAAAGTAAAAAAGACAACCGGGAAGTTGTCTTTTTTAGAGAAGGTATTTCTTACTTATGGGGTATAGCAAAAAACTATAATGTATTGGGGGGTTACGCATATTATAATAGCATCCCCTATAGGTTTTGCCAACCCTCAAAATTCACAAAATTCACAAAAGCCATTAAAAGTTTTTGTGCATTTTTCACAGAATCGAACCGTTGATCTCGGTCTGCGCATAGGAGGAACGATTGAACAGCGCTTCAAACTCGTCTCTGGTGATCTTTTCTTTCTCCAGAAGAAGCTTCGCGCAGCTGTGAAGCACCTCCATGTGCTCCACGATGATCTCCTTTGCCTTCGCATAGCAGTCATCGATGATGGACTTCACCTCTCTGTCAATCTCCGCAGAGACCGCCTCGCTGTGATTCTTCGCATGCGCCAGATCTCGTCCGATGAGCACCTCATTGCTGTCATCGTCATAACAGATCACGCCGATATTCTCGGACATACCGAATTTCGTCACCATCCTGCGGGCTTCCTTGGTCGCCTTCTTGATATCACTGGATGCGCCGGTGGTGATGTCGCCGAAGATAAGCTCCTCCGCGATCCGCCCGCCCAGGGAAACCATGATATCCTGCAGCATCCGACCCTTGGTCAGAAACATTTCATCCCGCTCCGGCAAAGGCATGGTATAGCCTGCCGCACCGGAACTGGTGGGCACGATGGATACGGTGTAGACCGGACCCACATCGGGCAGCACGTGGAACAAGATTGCATGTCCCGCCTCGTGGTACGCCGTGATCTTTTTTTCTTTGTCCGAGATCACGCGGCTCTTTTTCTCCGTACCAATGCCAACTTTCACAAAAGATTCCTGGATATCTTTCTGGGTCAGAAATCCTCTGCTCTCCTTGGCCGCCCGGATCGCTGACTCGTTCAGCAGATTCTCCAGATCCGCGCCCGTAAAGCCCGCTGTGGTCTGGGCAATCTGTTTCAGATCCACATCCTCCGAAAGCGGCTTGTTCTTGGCGTGTACTTTCAAAATCTCCTCCCTGCCCTTCACGTCCGGCACGGAAACGGCTACCTTTCGGTCAAACCGTCCGGGACGCAGGATCGCGGGATCCAGGATATCCACACGGTTGGTGGCTGCCAGCACAATAATACCCTCGTTCACACCGAAACCGTCCATTTCCACCAGCAGCTGATTCAGAGTCTGCTCTCTCTCGTCATGGCCACCGCCCATACCGGTTCCGCGGATACGGGCCACAGCATCAATCTCATCAATAAACACGATACACGGCGCATTTTTCTTGGCTTCCTCAAACAGATCTCTCACACGGGAAGCACCCACGCCGACAAACATTTCCACAAAATCCGATCCGGAGATGGAGAAAAACGGCACTCCGGCCTCCCCGGCCACAGCCTTCGCTAACAACGTCTTACCGGTACCGGGCGGTCCCTCCAAAAGCACGCCCTTGGGAATTCTGGCACCCACTTTCGTATACTTGGTGGGCGCTTTCAGGAAATCAACGATCTCCGCCAGCTCCTGCTTTTCCTCGTCCATGCCCGCCACCTGCTCAAAGGTCGCATTTTTCTCTCCCACGGTCATCTTGGCACGGCTCTTGCCGAAATTCATCATCTTGCTGCCGCCGCCACCGCCGGAATTCTGGGCGTTCATCATCATAAACAGAAAGATCCCCACCGCCAGTACGATCACCATCGGCAAAAGGCTTGTCAGCACCCAGCTCTCCCGCTGCACATCCTCCGTCAGCGGATCATATCCGTACTCCCGGACTTCCTTTTCCATCTCGATGATATCCGTCACATAGAGCCGTTTCTCCATGCCGTTTTTCAGCTGTACCTCCAGATAACCGGTAGGCGTCTCTTTATTCGGCTGGATCACGATAGAAACAATGTTTCCACCCTCCAGGTCCTTCAAAAACCCGTTTTTTGTGTAATTTTCCGCCCCGTTCCGGAACATGCTGAGTCCGATGATCATGATCACCAGGATCACGATCCAGATCAGGTAGGAATTCAAATGCCTCGTGCTTGTCTTCACTTATGTCACCTCTGTTTTCTCTAGATATATTGCTGTCAGTCGTCGAACTCCACAACGCCGATATAGGGCAGATTGCGGTATTTCTGGGCATAATCCAAACCGTAACCCACCACAAATTCGTCGGGAATATGGAATCCTGTGTAATCCACATCCACATCCACCACACGTCTGTCCGGCTTGTCCAACAGCGTACAGATCCGCAGGGACTCCGGCTTTCTGTCCAGCATCATTTCCTTCAGATAACTCAGCGTCCTGCCGCTGTCCACAATATCCTCCACCACGAGCACATGCTTGCCCTGGATCGGCTCATCCAGATCCTTGACAATCTTCACCACGCCGCTGGACATGGTCTCACTGCCGTAGCTGGACACAGACATGAAATCCAGCGACACCGGCACTGTAATTCGCTTTGCCAGCTCGCACAAAAAGAAGCTCCCGCCCTTCAGTACACACACCAGATGTACCTCCTTGCCGGCATAATCTCTGCTGATCTGCTCCCCGATCTCCCGGATCCGGGCATCCACATCTTCTTCCGAGATCAGTACTCTAATATGTTCCGCCATCTTTTTCCTCCGTATCACTGCTTTTGCAGCGTTTCTATCTGTACCTGTAAAATACGCTCTGTCTGTTCTGTCACTTTATAATACTCACTGATCCGATAACCGACCAGCCACAGCACGTGGGAATCCTCCGCAAGCACCGGAATGCGGTCCCGTTCCCTCGCCGGGATCTTTGCATCCACCAGATAATCCTTGAGCTTCTTGTGGCAAAGCACTCCCGCTCCATCCCGAATGGTCAGATAATCTCCCTCCGCTCTGGTACGCATGATCGGATATTTTTTCATTTTATCATAATCAAACCATTTCGTATACTCATTTTGAGGAAAAATCAGATTTTTTTCTTCCCCTGACAGTACATCCTGCCTGGATAAAATTTGAAATTCCACCTGCTGATCGGGATGCATGGATCCCTCCTGCTGCCAAGACCCCTGCATCACCCGTACTTTCCCATACTCCCGCACAGCCCGGATTCCGAAGGGCAGATGGATCTCTCTGTTCCCTTCCCGCGCCAAAAGCTCCAGCAGCGCATCCACATGCACACTTGTGATATCTTTCGCCCCCGGCGACAATGCTTTTATCAGCTCATACAAAAGACGTTTCCGGATCGCCGGATGCAGCGGCAAAAACGCGTCGCAATCCACAATATACGCCTGCCTGGAAACAGCTCCTTCCTGTACACCGGGCGCTGCATCCGCCGGCGCGCAGATCTCCTCCGCGCACGCCGCCATGGCCTGAGCCGTCTGCTCCGCCAGATAATCCTCCGTCTCCGCCAGAAGCCCGGCCGTACGACCCATATGCCGCACGCAGCCGGACACAATATTCTCCTCCACATAGGGCAGGATATGATGCCGGATCCGATTGCGGGTATAAACATCCTCCTCATTTGTGTGATCCTGACAAAAATCCTGTCCCAATTCCTTCAGATAAGCTTCAATCTCGCTTCGCTCCACACACAGCAGCGGACGGATCACTTTCCCCCGCACCGCCGGAATGCCGGCCAATCCTTTGATACCGCTTCCCCGGAACAGATGAAACAGCATGGTTTCGCTTAGATCATTCAGATTGTGCGCCACCGCAATCCGGTCGGCGCCGTACTGAACTGCCGCCCTCTCAAACGCTTCGTAGCGGAATCTCCGCCCCGCCTCTTCCTCTCCGCAGCCCCACTCCGCCGCCAGTGCGGGCACATCCGCCTTTTCCAGGACATACGGAATACCGTACCTGCCGCAGAGGGATTCCACAAACCGCGCGTCGTCCACTGCCTCCGGCCGGATCCCGTGATGCACATGGACCACCGTCAGTTCCATCGGATATCTCCGCTTCCACTCCGCTAAAACAAGGAGCAGACAAACCGAGTCTGCCCCGCCGGAAACGCCTGCCACCACGCGCTCGCCCGGCTGCAGCATCCCCTGTTCCTTTATATAGTCAAAGACTTTATCCAACAATTTTGTCATCCTTAAGTATTCTCCCAGACCCCCGCCACCAGCACGGTCATATCGTCCTTCACATGACCGCCGCAGGCGTGCAGTGCCGTCTCTATGATCTTTTCCGCAATCTCACCCGGTCCGATCTCCCGCATATCCGCAATGGTCTCCTCCAGGATCTCCTCCGCATTCTCCTGGGGAAACGCTGCCAGTACGCCGTCCGTCATCAGGATCACCTGATCGCCGTCACCCAAAGTACACTCCGTATGCGCTCTCTCCAGATTTCGAAAAATACCCAAAGGCAGCGAACTCTGCCGGACAGACTCCACGGTCCGCCCGTGTCTGATATAGGAAACCGCCCCTCCCACCTTGAGGAAACGGCAGACTCCGTCATACAGATCCAGCTCACACAGATCCAGCGTCGGATGGGAAATGTCCCTCTCCTCCACGTAAAATGCCACATTGACCATATCTGCGGCTGCGTAGGGATCGTACCCGGCCTCCAGAAATTTTTCCATCAGATCCAGTGCTTTCTCGCTGTCCCTGCTGGCCTCCTCGCCGGAGCCTGTCCCGTCGGACAATAAGAGCGTCATTCTCCCCTTTTCCGACTCCAATATGGAATAGTGGTCACCGGACAATTGCTCGTCCTCTTTTTTTACCTTACAAAAACCCGTCAGCATCACATACCTGGGTTCCTCCACAAACACAAAGCAATGCGGCTCCGCTTCAATCCGCACCGGGCTGGCTGCAGACAGTTTCAACCGCCGTCTGAGCAGCACGGAAAGCATGTCCGCCGCCTCCGAAGCCGAACAGATGTCCTCCCTGTCCGTGTAGATCGTCATGCAGATCGTGCGGCTGTCATCCCTGTCCGTCAGATAACAAAAATGATCCGCATAAATGCTCTCCGCCCGCAGCGCATGGCGGATCATCCTCTGGTAGCGTTCTTCCATGGGGCGGCACTGCAGCAGTTCATCCGCCAGCTGTGTCATGATCTGCGACATTTCATAGAGATTGTGCCCGATCATCATGCGATTTTCCAGAGTCCGGCGCTGCTCCAGCATATCCTGCCTGTCCGTCCCGGTTTCCTGCCCATCCGTCCCGGTTTCCCGCCGTTCCTCTGTCCCGCTTTTGTGTTCCGCCTGCTCCTGTGCCTGTGCCGCATTCTGCAGACCGCCATCCGCTTCTAGGTATCTGGCCAATTCCTCAAAACTCTCCGCATAATGCAGGAGCTTCTGTCTGCAGAGCTCCGGGACCCGCATGGAATCCCGTCTGTCCGGCTGCGATACCCTGCCGGATAAAAATCGTTGTGCTTCCTTTACCGCTGTCAACATGGATACTCCTCACTTTATTTCCCCCGGGCACATTGCCGGCATGCTTTCCCGCCAGCCCGCCGGGATAATTGTGAAATATAGTATAATCAGCGGTTGACTCACCTTTTGTCAAAACAGGGACACGCCCCGAATTTTTTTTTGCGACAAACGTTTCTTACGCTCCGTCCCCTTCGTCCAGATTCGCCCGGATCGCCTTCACGATCTCCCGATACTCCAGGATAAATGCCGCGTGCTGTTCCTCCACATACCCGTATCGGCCATCCTTGATGGCATATTCCAGTTCCTTGGCATGCCCGGAAAGCGTGACCGCTCCGATGGTCAGCGCCGTTCCCTTGACGGCGTGCACCGCAACCTGATAGTCCGCCCAGTTCTTCTCCCGAAACAGCGTATCCAGCTGCGTGTATTTCGCGCCGTTGACAAACGCATGCAGCATCTTTCGGTAAAATGAGTGATTGCCCATACAATATCGCAAGCCCAGCTCCGTGTCAACGGCCTCCATGGAAAGCGGCGCCTTCGCGGAATCCTCCTCCGTGGCAGGCTGCTCCTTAGGCGCAAGCGGCCGGATCAGTTCCTTAGGGAGATACTTTCGCAAAAGCTCATCCATATCCCGCGGTTCGATGGGCTTTGCCAGAAAATCCTGAAATCCCAGCGCCTTATACTCCGCCGCCGCACCGCTCAACGCATTGGCCGTAAGCGCAATGATCACCGCCTGCTGACCGCCTGACATTTTCCGCAGCCGGTTCATGGTCTCCACCCCGTCCATGCCGGGCATCATATGATCCATAAACACAATATCGTATTTGCGTCTCGGGAAATTAACCATCGCTTCCATACCGCTTCCCGCTCGTACCACTTCAATCTCATACGGCGTGAGAATCCCCGCAGCCACCTCCAGATTCATTTCATTGTCATCCACCACGAGCACTCTGGCACCCTTTGCCGAGAAAGTCACCCGGTAAGCATCCGCCATGGAATCCTGTATCTTCTCCTCCAGGTCTCCCATGGCCCGCCAGCTCTCCACACGGCATACGACATCAAAAGAAAACGTCGTTCCCTTGCCGTACACACTCTCCACCTGGATCGATCCGCCCATCTTTTCGATCAGACTTCTGCTGATCGCAAGTCCCAGACCGGTGCCTTCCACGGCACGGTTCTTCTTGGTGTCCACCTGGGTGAAGCTGGAGAAGATATTCTGCATATCCTCCGGTTTGATGCCGATTCCGGTGTCTATGATCTTCGTCTTGATCCGGCAGTGCTCGCTGTCTATTTTTTCATAGCGCATCTTTAGCTTGATATGCCCTACCTTGGTGAACTTCACCGCATTTCCCAGCAGATTGATGAGCACCTGCTTAAAGCGAACCTCGTCCCCGTAAAGAGCATTGGGAATTTCCTCCTCAATGTCCACCTTGAGTTCCACCGGCTTGTCCTGCAGCCGGATCTCCATCATCGTAACCACATCGTTCAGCACAGAAGCCATTAAAAAGGAATCCTCCACCAACTCCAGCTTTCCTGACTCGATCTTGGAAAAATCCAGAATATCATTGATGATGGAGAGCAAAGTCTTCGATGCGGATTTGATAAACGCCGCATAACGCCTGGCGTCCTCCTCCTTGCTGTCCCGCAGGATAAATTCCGCCATACCGTTTATGGCATTCATAGGCGTACGGATCTCGTGGCTCATGTTTGCCAGAAAATTACTCTTGGCCTTATCCGCCATCTCCGCCCGTTCCAGTGCATCCACAATCTTTGTCATGTCCACGAACAGAATATTCACACCGACCACCCTGCCATCCTGATCCATGCATCGGATCGTGATCTGCCAGTCTGTTTTGCGCCCTTTTACCATGCTGCGGACAAGATACGGTTCCACAGCCTCTCCCTGCAGCGCCGCGTGACAGTGCTCCATAAAGACCTCTAGATCCGACTCCTCCAGCACGCCGGTCAGCGCATCTTTTAACGGTACTCCCCTGCGGAGCTTGTCCCTGTCATACGTGGTATTATACTCAAAAAACACATCCGACGTCATGGCGGTCTGCAGCTGATCGTCCGTCAGGATCAACAGATACGGCGATGTTCGAAGCAGCTGGTTGTTATAGAACACCTGCCGGATACTGTCCCGCTGGATATAGGCCTGCGTGTGCGCAGCCTGTTCATTGGCCATGCGCAGGATCTCATTGTCTTTCCTGAGTCGCTTGACCTCTCTGTTTAATTTTTTCAGCTCCAAAAGCAATTGCTTTTCGTCTTCCGTCGTTTCTTTTTTTTGAAGCTCTGCTGTCTCCATAAAGCTCTATGCCTCCGTGTCATTCGGCTGTAGTCGTCGGTTCTTCCTTTTTAAAGCGCCAGGATCGTAAAGGTAAAATTATGGAACATATTATAGTCTTTTCCCGACAAATTTCCTTTCACAGGGCAATACTCCCCATACGCGTACAATCCCATCAGGGAAATGCCCTCCGGCAGACGTCCTGCATAGGCTTCCACCTCCGCCGACGTATTGCTCGCTAACGCCAGGAATCTGGCACAGCAGGAATTACATAACAAGGTGTGATAAGGATACTCCGACTCCCGTATCTGTTGAAAAACAGTATCAAACGCCTGCTCCACGGATTTCTTTACATCTGCCCGGTTGATGATGCCGATATTTAAGATCGCCCCCTCCGGGATCACCCCCAGAAAAGAACCGGCTCCCGTCTCCTGGTTGAGCACCGAGAGATTTCTGGCAACCTCCACAAATTCTCCGTCCCCCTGCTTCACCGTCACCACAAAGGGAGACAACAGATAATCGCCCAGCACATCCGCCTTATCTACCACCATATCTTCTTTTTTCAGCGCCTCCAAAAGCGTGCCGTTGCCCAGACGGTACACCACATTGTTCCTGGACTGCGTCACCTCGTAGGAAAAACTGGCCATATTCTCTACGGAATTCACACGGACAAACTTCGGTCTGATCTCACCGGTCACCAACGCCATCACCTGTCCGTTCTTCGTCACCTGCCCGTTACAGAAGACACGGAATCCGTCAAAGCTGAATCCGTCGGAAGCGGTCCCGCCGTAGATCGGTACGCCGCCTGCTGCCGCATTCAGGGCGCTGACCAGATTATCTCCCGCCACATCTTCCTCCTTCGTCAGCATACCGCCGTAACTGATCACCAGCTTTACTTCCGCATCCGTCTGCGCCAACAGAGCACGATAGGTATCCCCGATCTGCTCCTCATAATTATTGACATTTAACTCGTCCGTCATACCCACGGTAAAGGAACAATCCTCCGCAGACAGAAGCATCACCGAAATCCCTGTATTGCAGTAGCCTTCCTTTCCCAAGAGCATCGCCATGGCCGTACAGCCGATGATGGGAAAATGCCACTTCGCGGACAACAGCCGGTACAGCTTGGGATACTCCGTCTCCTCCTCCGTAAAGAGGATCGCCAGCGAGTTTTTGCAAAACGCAAACGGTTCCGCCTGCGCAAACAGTTCCTCCGCCGCTTCCTCCAGATCGTCAATCTCCTCTGTGTAAATTACCGTGGAATTCATTTTCCGTCCTCCTCTATGATCGTATGGATTTCCTGCAAAACTTTATCATACTCCCGTAACAGTGCCTCGTGGTGCGTGCGGAGAAACTCCATGTCACCCGCCTTACCGGCCTGCTCCGACAAAAGCGCCTGCTCCGCAAATTCCACCGCACCGATCATCCGGGAATTTCCCTTGACGGAGTGCACTGTCACCACATATTGTTTCACGTCCTCCGCAGCCAAAGCTTTCTCCAGCTCCGCCTTTTTCGCCTGACCCTGCTCATAGTACATCTTCAGCAGTTTCTGATAAAAATCTTTCTTGCCCGAAGCATACTGCATACCGATCTCCGTATGGATCCGCTGCCCGCCGTCCTCTATCTGCCTCTTTTCCGGCGCCGCTTCCGCCGGGGATGCCCCTCCTTGGGACGTCCCGTCCGAACTCTGTGACATAGACGTATATTTAATATATCGCTTTAACAGCCGGATCAGATCCTTGTACTCCACCGGTTTGCTCAGATAATCCGTGAACCCGGCCTCCAGGTACATCTCTCTGGACCCCTCTATGGCGTTGGCGGTCAGTGCGATCACCGGCGCATTCTGGGAAAGATTCTCAATGCCCATCTGCTTCATGCATTTTAGGGTCTCAATTCCGTCCATACCCGGCATAAAATGATCCAGGAAAATAATGTCAAAACTCTCTTTTTTCACTAACGCCAGACATTGCTCTCCGCTGGCCGCCTTCGTGATCTGCAGCTTTGTATCCCTGAGGCGCTCTTCAAAGACGATCAGGTTCATCTCCGTATCATCCACCACCAGAACTTTTACATCCGGTGCCAGAATACCGGTGAGAATATCCTCCTCATCCGCCTGCGCCGCATAAGATCTGTAATCGCCCACCGGTTCCTCGGAAACCACCCGCTGGGGCACATATACGGTAAAACAACTTCCCTCGCCGTAAACACTGGAAAATTCCAGCTCGCCGCCCATCTGCTCCACCAGCCGTTTGGTGATGGTAAGTCCCAGGCCCGTTCCCTGCACACTGCGGTTCCGATGCGTATCCAATCGCTCAAACCCTTCGAATATCTTGTCCCGGTCTTCCTCCTTGATACCGATACCCGAGTCCTTTACCTGTATCTTCAGACTCAGGATATCTCCCTCTCTGGCTTCCTTCGTGATCGCCAGCTCCACGCTGCCTTCTCTGGTATATTTCACCGCATTGGACAGCAGATTTATCCAGATCTGTTTCAGGCGCTTGTCATCACCCCACAGCTTGTCGGGAAGGCTTTCCTCCAGTTTCACCTCAAACGAGAGCCCCTTATTCTTTGCGTTGACCTCTATCATCCCCACCACATCGTTGACCAGTGTTCCGAGAGAATAAGCATCCTCCTCCATCTCCAGCCGTCCCGCTTCGATCTTGGAAAAGTCCAGAATATCATTGATCAGGGCAAGCAGCGTATGGCTGGCACGGTCAATATGGGCCGCATATTCTTTGGTCTTCTCCTCCCTGGTCTCCTTGAGGATTAATTCATCCATACCGATCACCGCGTTGATCGGCGTGCGGATCTCATGGGACATATTCGCCAGAAAATCACTCTTGGCGCGGTTGGCCTGTTCCGCCTCCTCCTTCGCCGCGCGGATCTCCTCATACTGCCTGTTGATCAGCGCCAGGCTGCCCAGCTTTGCGATCATCCACGCCAGAAAAGCCACAAAGATACCGCAGACCGCAAGCAGATACACCTTAAAATACTGCCGCTCGAAGATCTGAGCCTCCTTCACCAGCGCGAAAGTCTCCTCCCGGAGCACTTCATCCGACGTCTCCCCCAGGATCTGCACATGCAGCGTATAATGTCCATAGGAAAGATTGGTGTAGACCACCGACGTCAGCTCATTCTGATGCACGGTTATTCCGGGATCATCCATTCCGTCCAGATATACATGGATCAGGGGATTGGACAGTGTGTAGTTTAACACCGCCGCCTGGATCTGCACGCGTCTCGTCGTTGCCGGAATATGGTAGACCTGATCCTCTTCTGATATGACATTGCTGTCACAAATTACGGAACTAATCTTAATATTGTAATCCTGTGTATAAGTATTGTAGTTCTCCGTGGACACCATGCGCACGCCGTCATTACAGCACAGGAAGAGCATATCTTCCGTCACCGTATTCCATGCGTTGGCCGTAAGGGATGTACTGAAGCCTCTGGTACGGTTTAAGAGCGTATACCTGTATTCTCCGTTTTCGATCAGATCATCCACCTTCACCACATAAATGCCGGCACTGGAACTGATCCAGGCTTCATTCTGATCTGTGACATATATGTCATAATTGTTGCTGTACGGGAACCGGTCCAAGATCCGGATCCGGCTGCCGTCGTCGTAATAAATCGCATTGCTGGTCACATAGAAGTATCCGTCCTTGCAGGGCACGATCCGAAGTACCACCAGCGTCTGCAGCCCCTCCTCTATGCCGATATGTCCTACCACTTTTCTGTCCCGGATCACATAAATACCGTCCCCGTCAGAGCCGGCCAGTATTGTGCCGTCAGCCTTCTCCACCAGTGTCAGGATCTGCGCCGTCATTAGCCCTTCGCTCTCCCCGATGGTATCGATCAGCCTGCCGTTTTGAAAATAATTCAGTCCTACATTGCTGGCCGCAAGGATCGTCTTGTCGGAAAGCTCAAGGGTCATGCGGAATCTGCCGCCCAATGTCCCCGCCGTAGTCTCATTGTAACAGGTCACATTTCCCTGCGGATCGATCTGCACCAGACCGTCCTTTCCGTAGGTGCTCACCCACACATTGCCGGCGCTGTCCCGGGAGATATTGCGGACACGTACACCTGCAAATCTCTCCAGAAAATCATAGCTGCGCTTCTGATCCGTACGCACATCCACCACCGCAAGCCCATCATCCATACCGATGTACAAATCGTCTCCCGCAAGCAGCAGTGCATTCACCACATTGCCGGACAGACCCGCTTTTTTAAACAGATCAATAAACGGATTGGGCGAAAACTTGATCACACCCTGTTTATTGGATACAAACCAGATGTTTCCCTGATAATCCACCAGTACATCCGACACCGAATTTTCAAACCCGCTCGCGGTCATGTCCGTAAACCGGCCTCTGCTGTCCACAAACCCCATGCCGTTTTCCTGACAGATGAAATATCCATTCTCCGCCTCATAATAGCGGATCATATTACAATAAGCATAATTTTCCGTATCCACCTTTCTGCCATGCCGGATAGCCGTTCCGTCAAAGCGGATAAACTCCATCAGATTGGTGGAAGTGCCCGCCAGAAAGTTGCCGTCTCCCCCCCCGGCAATGGAAGCATAGTACACGCCGGAACCATCCGCAAACCGCTCCTTACACAGCATGTGATCCTTTTGAACAAAGAAAAGCACGCCGCTGTTGGTCACGCCGCCCACCGCTCCGTTTCCCGCGTTCACCAGGGTACGGATAAAACTGATGTCGGTCCACTGATCGCAGGTGGTAATGTTCCCCTGCGGATCAATGATCGAAAGATAACCCGCCGTGCCCACATAAATATTGCCGTCATCATCCTCGCAGAGCGCGCGGATGGAATTTCCCGCCAGACCGTCCTCCATGGTATAGAAACGGATATTGCCATCCGCCGGATCATAGCATCCCACACCGCTGTCATTGGTGCCAATCCACAATTTTCCCCTGCTGTCCACATAGAACGCCATGACGTTGCGGATCCGTTCATCCAGCTCCATCGCCTCAAAATGAGAACCGTCATAGCGATAAATTCCGGAATAGGTACCCACCCAGATATATCCCTCCGGCGTCTGGGCAATGGCATTGATCTCAATGGCCGCCAATCCGTCGTCCGTGTCATACAGGATCGTTTCATACTCCGACATATAATCTGCCGCCTGTACGGTCATGCCGCCATGCATCCCAATGCTCAAGATCGATCCCACAGTCAGCAGGACGCCTGCTGCCGCCGATGCGGAAACCTTGCTCCCCGGTCCTTTTTTAGGTTGCTTCGTCCGATACATCCTGCCCGCCCGGATGAAAAGCATGGCAATGAAAAGACTCAACGCCTTATCCGGCATATCCACAAAGGCCTCCCCAAAAAAACTGCAGACAATCCTAATGCTGATGCCCTGGGACAGCATATCCACCAGACCGTCCCCCCAGATATTTCCGGTGTATCCCTGATAGAAGATCAGATTTAACGGCGTGGACAAAACCACCGCCACCAACCCGGAAAAGACCGCCGTGGCAATCGCCTGAAACGCATCGGTCTTTCGTTCCCTGGGAAAAAAGTATCCCACCGAGAGACCGATCCCCACATTCACCAGTAGATACCAGAAAGACACCGGGTTTGCAAACCCTATGATCACATTTATCATACCGCCTGTGATCGCTCCGGCAATGGGACCCAAAAGGATCGCCGTGAGGAAAGTCCCCACCGCATCCAGCCAGAACGGCAGCGACAATTTTGCAGCCAAAAATCTGCCGCCGTAATTGATCAGCACGCCCAGCACGATCAGTGCGATATTACTCTTTGTAACAGGAAACGTCCATCTGCTCTTTTTCCCTCTGATCTCGCCGGTTTCCTCCTGCTTCCCCTTTTCCTCTGTCAGAGGCTCCTTCTCGTCTGTCACAGTCCCAACTGAAGGAACGGTCTCCGGCTCCGCAGGCGCCTTCGTTTCATCCGTCTGCTGTTTGGGCAAATACACCGTAAAACAGCTTCCTTTCCCGTAAGTACTGTCCATAGTGATCGTACCGTTCATCCGGTCCACCAGGCGCTTTGTCAACGCCAGTCCCAACCCGGCACCCTGGATCGTACGATTCTTCTCCAGATCCAGCCGCTCAAAATCTTTGAACATCTTGTGCTTATCTTCTTCCCGGATCCCGATACCCGTATCACTCACCGCAAATTTCACAAAAGAACCGCCGTCTTCCCGCTCCTCCTGCTGCACCTCCAGCTTCACGCTGCCCTGTGATGTAAACTTGATCCCGTTGGAAACCAGATTCACCAGGATCTGCCGGGTACGGTCCACATCTCCGTAGAGCTGATCCGGCAATGCTTCGTCCACCGAAACCGTAAACTCCAGCCCCTTCTCCTGTGCCAATCCGTCAAACATATGCCGGAGGTCGCTTATGACCTCGGACAGGGAATAAAAGGTTTCCTCCAGCTGCAGTTCATTCTCCTGTGTCTGTGAAAAATCCAAAATTGTATTGACCAGCGAGAGCAGCATATGTCCGGCACGATCAATATGCATGGCGTGCTCCTTTGTGCGCTCCTCCCCGGTCTCCTTCAGGATCAGCTCATCCATACCGATGATAGCATTTAAGGGCGTGCGCAGCTCATGAGACATATTGGTCAGGAACTCACTCTTGACCTGATTGGCCTTCTCCGCCGCCATTCTGGCTTTTTCCGCCTCATTCCAGGCTTTCTGCAATTCGTCCGAACGTCTGGCTTTTTCCTCCGCGACCTGCGCCTCTTTTCTCGCGTCGTCCAGGCGCTCCAGCATCTGATGGGAAATACCTGCCACCACCGTACAGATCGTTGTCATCGTCACCGCTTCGATCAAAAAACCCATGGATCTGGAGATCCACCAGATCATGGGCGTATCAAACTCCCCGTGATTCGCGCCGTTTGCGCGGAAAAACAGAGAGAGCACGATCATCAGATAACTGATGACTGAAATTTTCAGCGTAAATTTTTTGTCATAAAAAAGCAGACTTGTGACCATGGCAAGGGCATAAGTCATATAAATACCGATATTTTCATTGGTGGCAAGCATGGCAATCACCGTGCCCAGCCCGATCACACACACATACCGTCTGATCCCAGGAGAAACTCCCACCCACTCCGCCACAGTGGGCAGCCACAGGATCACAAAACTGGCAACGGCCATCTGACACAATGTCTGATACGGAATCTGAAAAAAACCGGTTGCATTTCCGAGATAAATAAACGGAAAGGCCAGCCAAAGCCATCGCATGACCACGGTAATACTTTTCAAAACTCTCAGATCATTCTCATAAAAAATGTCCTTCTCCTCAGTTTCCATCCTTACTTCCCCTCATCCGGTAGTCTTTATCTTCATCGATCATCTGTAACATGACCTCAGCGACCCTAGGGTCAAACTGGGTTCCCTTGCCCCGCTCGATCTCCTCCCGCACAATATGCTGCGGCAGCGCTTTTCGATAACTCCTGTCCGAGGACATGGCATCATAACAGTCCGCCACACAGATGATCCTTGCAATCTCTGGAATATCCTCCCCTGCGATCCCGTCGGGATATCCCTTACCGTCGTAACGCTCATGATGCCAGCGGGCGCCAATGGAGAGAGACGGCATCTCCGAAATCGTACTCAGAATATTGTGGCCCATGATGGTATGATTCCTGATCGCATTATATTCTTCCTCTGTAAGCTTTCCCGGCTTATTAATGATCTCATTGGGAATGCCGATCTTTCCCACGTCATGCAGAAGCGCGATATTATAGATCTCATTCGTCTCCGCCTCCGGTTTTCCCAGCCGTCTGGCCAGTTCCTTCGAATACTCCGCCACACGCTTGGAATGTCCGTTGGTGTAGGAATCCTTGGCGTCGATGGCTCCCGCCAGTGCGTATATGACCTGGTTGGAAAGCTTGCGTATCTTCTGATTGCTCTCCAGAAGCGCCTCCGTCTTGCGCTCCACCTCATCCTGCAGGGAATCCTGTAAATGCTTTAACTCCAGCAATCTGCGGATCCTTTCCAGCGCAACCTCCATCACAAAAGGTTTTGCAATGAAATCAATGGCGCCGGCCTTAAAGATCTTTGCTTCCGTGTCCACATCATCATCTGCCGTCAGAAATACCACCGGCAGATTCTCGCATCCATCCATCTCATGGATCTCTTTCAGTACCTCCAACCCATCCATGCCCGGCATATGCAGATCCAACAATACCAGATCCGGCTTCTCTTTTTGAATGGATTGCAGTGCTTCCGGTCCTGAGGACGCAGTGCGCACATGATAACGGATGCCGAAAAGTTCTTCGGTTGCCATCAGGTTCATAGGCTCGTCGTCCACTGCCAGGATCAGTTCCTTCTCTCTGGCCTGCAGCGCCTGACGCACGGCACCGATCAGATCCTCCGGCAGGGCAGGCTTGCGGATAAAATCGAGGGCTCCCAATCGGATCGCATCCGACATATCCGCCCTATGGGACGATGCCGTGAGAAACACGGTTTTGATCTCCCTGATCTTGGGAATGTCCCGGATCTGCTCCAACACCCGAATCCCGCTCATATCCTGCATTTCGATATCCAAAAGCAGCAGATCATACGGCTCCCGCATTAGCATTGCGATACAATCCTCGCCGCTGGACGCCGTTGAAACATCATATTTCATCTCGGACAGCACCATATCTGTCACCATGAGATTCATTTCGTCATCATCAACAATCAGTATTTTCGCCATTTTTTCTGCTGCCTCCCTGCCGCATCCTAATATATCCCGAACCCTGTATAGCAAAAAAGGGACTGTCACTCTGGCTTTTTTATCAGCCGGGGCGGCACTCCCTTCTATCTCTCTGCCTTACTTTTCCTGTTGAAACACGAGCTCTCCTTCATACACCAGCCCGAGCTTCTCTTTCGCTACTTCCTCATAATACTGTTTCGTCTGGGAACGCTTGCGAAATTCTTCGATCTCTTCCGATCTCTTCTGCTCCGCCGAAATCTGCTCCTGCAGCTGCTCGATCTGTACATCCTTTTCCGCAATCCTTCGATTGATCTCCACACTGCGCATGCCCACAGCGATCGTGATCAGGCATACAACCATGACCACCAGGATCATACTGAAGCGGTTCTGCGTTCTCTTCCGATATGCAACTTTTTTCTTCGAAACTTTTTCCATATCAACGTACCCCTATGTTTCTATATTATGCATTTTTTTCTTTGGCGTCAACTGCTTTTTGAAAAATTGTCTGCGGATTTCCCGTTTTTTCAGCATTTTTACGGCATGTCTTCTGAGGGCCCGCTCCCCTTTTTCATACATTTTATGCATAATTTTTATCACCGGATGCATAAAAAACCACAATATCTTGTTTAGTATCCCCTTCACCTTACACAATATATAGGATAGCAACCGGGAAACATGCTCTACAAAAAAGGTACTTATAAGCTTTCGGTACAGAAACATTCCCACAAGTGCGCCGAATACCGCAAACCATCTCAAAGTCCCGTTGCTCTCATGATACATCAGCAAAAACACCTTCAACGCACAGTACACCCAGAAGATCATATCCTCCAGGGACACCATAAATTCTCCCTGAGGTATCACCCGTCTGAAAATGCGCAGCAGATCGTACACAAAGGTGACGTAGATTCCGGTCAAAAAGGATAAAAGCAAAAATTCATTTTCACTTGTCATGAAACATTCTCCCGGCCGGACATTAACCAAACAGTCTGTTCAGCAGAGATTCTCCTTTTTTGGCAACATTTGATACGTCAGAGTATGTAAAGCTGTCAATCTTTCCCTCCACATCCACTTCGCCTTTATCCAGTGTCAGCCTGCTCACATGCAGATCATCCCCTTTGATCATCAGCATCCCCTGCTCTGTCTCCAGCAAAATCTCATGAATATCAAAGGAAAGGACATCGTTTACTCCTGTCAGGGTACTGTTTTTGCGGTTGATCATGGTGAGCTTATGCGTGCGTGTCGTAGAATTCAGGTCTTCCATGGGCAACACCTCCCGATATTTCTAATTCAATATATGTGGTATGCCCCAAAATAGAACTGATTTCGCCTACACGTAACGAAATAACTCCTTTGCCTCCTCCTTGCGCACCGTCTCCTGCACATCCAACACTTCCACCTTGACTTCCTTGTTGCCAAAAGAAATCGTGACGATATCTCCCTCCTTCACATTCGCGGAGGCTTTCGCCGGCTTATCATTGATCAGCACTCTGCCGCTGTCGCAGGCTTCATTCGCCACCGTCCTGCGCTTGATCAGACGGGACACCTTTAAATATTTATCCAATCTCATAATATCTACCCTCTCTGTATTAATGAAAAAGGCATGTCCCCCGCCAGAATCCTGACCGATGTGACATGCCTTTGCTTTCCGTTCAAAATAGACGAATATTAGTTCAGAGCATCCTTCAAAGCCTTACCACCCTTGAACTTAGGTGCCTTGGAAGCCTTGATCTTCATGGTCTTGCCGGTCTGAGGATTTCTGCCCTCTCTAGCTGCTCTCTTGGAAACTTCAAAAGTACCAAAACCAACTAACTGAACCTTGCCGCCCTTCTTAAGCTCTCCGGTCACAACATCAACAAATGCCTTCAGAGCCTTTTCGCTGTCTTTCTTGGAAAGTCCTGCCTGCTCAGCCATAGCTGCGATCAATTCTGTCTTGTTCATTCTTTCTAACTCCTCCTACAATAGGTTTTCTGGTTTCTACACTGAGTGTATTTGTATTACACGCGTTTTTCAAGCGCTATATACATATATAGCGTGTTTCTTTTCGTTTGTCAAGATATTTTCCAAACAATTGGCGCATTTCTGCCATTTTTCTGATTTTTTTAATTTTCCGTTGAAACTGTACTATCTGTCGCTGTATTATCCGTCACTGTACTGTCCGTCGTCGTGCCGTCCGCCGCTTCCAGTTCCGCAAACGAAAACGAAACGTCCTTCTCCTCGTCATCCACCTGAATTGTATAGCTCCGGGTGGTATATCCTGTTTTGCGCAGAGTGAGCACATGGGCTCCGGACACTTTCTTGAAAGAACAAGGCACGATGCCCACATAATTTCCGTCCAGGTAAGCCTCAACCCCTTCCGGCGCATCCAAGTGAACTTTATAGGAATCTGACGACACATCTGTCACTTCCGTTTTGTCGGTTTCCTCTCCCGCCACCGATTCCAGCACCACATTGACTCCTGCGGAGGCCTGTCCCACCCGCAGGTACTGAGTAATGGATTTATACCCGTCCGCCTTCACGATCATCTGATGGATCCCATATTCCAAAGTGACCGGCTCCGACACATCCGTGATCACGCCGTCCAGATACACCTGTGAACCGGAAGGACTCACGGAAAAGATCAGCATCCCCTTCTGAACCTCAGCAACCTCCAGATCTCCGATGTCAAGAGCGGTTTCCTCATTGCGGTGAATGGTCACGTTCTTTACACCGCCTCCTCCTCTGTGAGAAATGTTCACCTGATAAGATCCCTCCGGCAGCGTCAGAAGCATGTCGTCCGTGATCCGCTGGATCGTAGACTGTCCGATCTCAATCCAGCCTCCCACAAAGTTTTCATCATTCACCAACCGCAGATACCCGTGTCCCTTCGCAACCTTCACACTCAGCACCTGCTTGTCCAGCCCCTGGAAATCCAACACGTCGCCGGGATTGATGTCCATCTTCTCAATGGCCTGCCCCATGGAAAAATACTGCGTATTCTCCGTCAGCTTGTAAATATCTTCCCCAATCTTCACCTCACTGCGCACGTAGTTGATCTCATAACGGGAAATTCCCTCGTTTTTCCACGCCTCTGCACTCTGCTTCATGCTGGTGAGGTGCCTGGTTCCCTTCAAAAAAGAAACATCTACGATATCTCCCTCCGCGATCTGCTCCAGAGATACACTTTCTCCGTACTTATCATACAGATGCGTCGTGCCGTCCATGGAAAGCGTATAAGTCCTGCTCCTGTTCAGATTTAACAGCGTCACCTTTTTCTCTTTTTTATCTTTTTTGACCAAAACAGCTGTATCCGTGGAATCATAACTCTCCGGCGTGGTCACGCGAAATCCCGTATCCACCCTGTTTTCTGCAGAAGAAGACGGCTCGGGCTGCGCCTCCTGCTCCGTCCGCCCGCCGCAGCCTGCCGCAAACGCCAGAACCATCGCCCAAACTGCCAGGAACACCAGATTCTTACTGCACAAAATTGTTTTTATCCTACCCATGCCGTATCTTACTCCTTTTGTATCTCCCGACAACGGCTCTTTCTAAAAATAATTTCGAAACACCGCATCCAAAAACGCCTGCTTTTCCGGTTCCTGGTCCACTACTTTTTCCAGTTTCTCCAGATTTCTGCCGGGTATCCATGCCTTCCCGGAATTATAATAAAAATTAATGATCTTCCAAAACTTTTCCGGATAAGAAAGCCGATAATAAAGATCGATCCTGCTGAACGCGGACAAAGGTCTCAACTCCTCATAGGCCGCCAGAAGCTCCCGCCCCAGGGCAACGGACCAGTTGCTTTTCTCCAGGAGTTTTCGCAGGAACAGGTACAGATCCCGCACCGGATCGTCCGCGATACATTTTTCAAAATTAGCCACAAACCAGCCCGCATCCGTATAGAAAAGGTTATGATACTGGTAATCTCCGTGGCAGTATGTCACGTTCTGCGCCCGGTTCTCTTCCGCCGGATACAGATCCTCGTACTTCTGCCATTCCTCCGAAAGTACAATCGCCTGTTCCAGAAAAGGATCAAAATTCTGCTGCAGATAAATCTCAAACCAAGTCTTCTGACTGCGTTTTTTCAGATAATTCCGCACCCGCTTCAGCTCCCGGTTTCGTTTTCCATACTCCATACCGGGACGGAACAAAAATCCGGAATGCTCTGTGCTCCCTGCCTCCGCGGCCGGAAGCTCCATATGCGTATGCAGCTTTGCCAATACCCGCACCGCCTCAAGACATTCCCGCCTTTCGTTGATGTTGCATTCCCGCCCTTCGGTGTAAGTCTTGAGAATATATCTGACACCGTCGTGATCCGTGACAAACAGCTCTCCCTCTTTATTTGGCAGAATCTGCTCCACCCGGACTTCATCTTCTTTCTGAAGGTGTTTCAGCAGCCGGTCCTGCAGCTGTAATCTTTCCATCGCATCCGAATGCGGATTTCCGGAATATTCTTTGAAGATCAGACACCCGTCCGGCGTATCACACAAAATTGCCCCCCGCCCTTTTCGGGTTTTCAAAATCTCCACATCATACTGTTCCAGCAGATTAACCGCTCTGTCATTCACCTTCATACCCTCCTGACTAAAGTGCTAATCTACTTTATGAACCTGTGCTTCAAATTATGCTATTCCTTTTTCAGTTCCTCCAAAAGTCTTTCCTTCGTGTTGTATTCGGGCTGATCCAATACCAATTCTAAAAGCTGCTGCAGCTTTTGCCCGATCTCCGGTCCCGGCCGGAATCCCAGCGCGATCAGATCTTTCCCGGACACCGCCAGATCCTTCAGGGACAAGCATTGCTTTTGTGCTATGATCTCCCGATAGATCTGCTCCCATTCATCTATCATTTCCAGTTTTTCACGGCGCAGGAAATCGCTCTGTGCCAGCACATCCGCGCGCTTCACCAGAAAGATCATGGGAAACACATCCTCCCCGATCCGGTTGACGGCACGCCGCACAACCCTGGCATCCGGTTCCACGGAATTCCCGTAATCGTGATACAGCACGATCTTACACACCTTATAAATCGTATCATTGTCAAAACGAAGCCTGTGCAGGATCTCTCTCGCCATGACCTCACCCACTTCGTTATGCCCATGGAAATGCGTGATCCCGTCCGCATCCGTCTGAAGCGTAGCAGGTTTTCCGATGTCATGCAGCAGCATAGCAATCCGGTAAATGCGGTCCGGCTCGATCTCCAATACGGAATGTAAAATATGCTCTCCCACATTGTACCTATGGTGGGGATGATTCTGAGGCGTGTTCATACACACGTCAAACTCCGGAAGAAATACCTTTGTTACGCCCATTTCATAGGCGTCCCGCAGATAGTCCGGGTGGGGCGACACCAACAGCTTTACCAGTTCCACCTGGATCCGCTCCGCGCTGATGGCAGCCAGATTCGGCGCCAGCTTGCGGATCGCCGCTTTTGTATTCTCCTCGATCGTGTAACCCAACTGCGCCGAAAACCGGATCGCCCGCATGATGCGCAGCGCATCCTCCGTAAAGCGTTCCTCCGCGTTTCCCACACATCGGATCAGTTTCCGCTCTATATCCTCCAGCCCGCCATACAGATCCACCAATCCGGTCTTCTCATTGTATGCCATGGCATTGATGGTAAAATCCCTCCTCCGTAGATCCTCCCTCAGATTCGGTGTGAAGATCACCTCCGTGGGATGCCGGTTGTCCTCATATTTCCCGTCAATCCGGTATGTTGTGACTTCAAAGCCTTCCTTATCCAGCATCACCGTCACCGTACCATGCTGGATCCCCGTGTCGATGGTACGGGGAAAAAGCGCCTTGACCTCCTCCGGCTTTGCGGAAGTTGTGATATCCCAGTCTTCCGGCTCCCTTCCCAGAATGGAATCCCTGACACAGCCGCCCACGATATAAGCTTCATACCCTGCGGATGTGATCCTGTCAATGATCTGCTGCGCCTTGTCTGGTATGGATATTTTGATCTCCCGGGCCTTATCGTTTAAAAGAAACTTCTCCATCACTTTCACCAGTCCGTCCCGGTCATTGGTGTCCGTAATATAGTCCGCTGCTTCCTTCACCGCAGGCTGTGCATTTCCCATGGCGACGCCCACGCCCGCATATCTGATCATGGAAATATCGTTGAATCCGTCTCCGCAGCAGATCGCATCTTCCCTGGTCAGACCGATGGTCTCCAGCATACGGTCCAGCGAGGTCGCCTTGTCCACATTTTTCGGCATAATCTCAATGAAAAAAGGTTCCGACCGATAGACACTGAGGATAGCTCCGTATTTTGCCGCCAGTTCCCGCTCATAGTCCTCCGCTTCTTCGGGCGGTGCAGTCAACAGGCATTTATTGACCTCAAAATCCACAAATTCCAGAAAATGTTCCACCACCCGCACTTCCATTCCGTTGATGCGGGATTCAATCTGCACATACTCATCCGGCGCAAAAGCCGAAATGATATGATCGCCGAAATACGTCACCAGCCCGCATCTATGCTCCGCGGCAAAGCGGTACAATCCCGGAATGATCTCCGCAGGCAATGTGCGCTGATATACGATCTCGCCGGTCCGGCACTCCACGATCCGCCCTCCGTTAAAAGATAGCAGATACCCGCCGTATTTCTCCAGCTCCAGCTCTTTCTCATAACGGTACATTCCCGGCGTGGGCCTTCCCGACGCCAGTATCACTTTATGTCCACGCTTCAAAGTCTCCCGGATTGCCTGCCTGGTGGCAGGTGTGATCTCCTTCCGGGAGTTGGTCAGCGTACCGTCTATATCCAAAACCAATACTTTTTCGTCCATTCCTTACCTCATGCAACAACCACAGGTCTTTTCGTCATAGTCTTTTTTATCATATCACAATTTTTTAAAAAAACAAAGACCATCGATCGATGGTCTTTGTGGTACATGCTATTTGCGGGAGCCCTATTGCATCACCGTCTGCTCAGTTTCTTCATTCTGCCCGTTCTGCTCCGCTTGTTCGTCCTGTCCGCTTTGTTCGGCTTGTTCATCCTGCTCCGCCTCAACCTTGAGGTAGTTCAGATGTCCCTTTTCATCTACCACCGTGATGCCTTCCGAAATCTTTTCTTCATAGGCACTCTCATTCTGACTGCTCAGGGTACTGATGATGCTGGCCTTCCAGGACACTTCTCCCTGTCCCGCATAATAGAAGACATAGCTTACATCCGAACTCTCCGGTGTGATCAGTGTTACATCTCCGATCTGACGCGCTGCATCGGACAACCAGGCTTCTGCCTCGGACTCCAGATTGCCGGGTACAATATTCTCATAATAACCGTCGGCTGATCCGTTAGAATCATATTTTTTAACCAGCTCCTGAAATCTCTCTACGGTTGCCTCCCCGGCGTTCCACTCATCCAGGATTTCCTGCCCATTGTTATCCTCGCTGATAATGGCATAAACATTGGCTGTAGTCTCTTCGTTCAGATACCGCTTTACAAAGCGGATCGCATAATAAGCATGGGAATCTGTATCCTCTACAACCGTCTGATCTCCTTCTTTTCTACTGTCATCAAACAGCCAGTCCGAATACGGATACGAAATGGAAGCCTTGGTCTCGTTTACCATCAGATTTCCGCTCTGGGTAAGCGTACTCAGCGCTTCATTTGCTTCCGCCGATGCCTGATTCATCGCTGCCTCGATCTGCTCATCTGTGGGATCCTCCGCCGGAATCTCAGCCTCAAAAGATTCAATATAATAATCGACCGAATCATAGCTTGCCTTATTCTCATCGTAATATGCCTGTACTTCTTCGTCAGACGGTTTGAAATCCTCCGATTTCTCATCCACATAGGCAGCAATATATGCATTCTCAGCAATATACTTTTTAATATCACTCAATGTTGCATATGCGCCATAACGACTCTTGAGATATTCCCTTGCGGAAACCCCTGCCTCCTTGGCATTCTCCTGCAGAGATTCGTGGAACTTCTCCACATCCGAAGCCGTATCATAGACAAAGCCGGCCGAAGAAGCATCTGCCAGGATCCCTTTGTAGGTCTTGAGATTATTTACTGCCTCCTCTTCAAAATAGTCCTTCCAGGTCAATGTGTCCGAATATTGCTGCGTTGCGAGATCAGAATTCACATCCAATCCGAAGTAAGACGCATAAGACCCGTATGAACTTAAGAAACTGTTCACTGCGTTGCTGTAATAATAGTCAAATTCCTCTCTGGATATATCGGCGCCATTCACCTTGATCCAGCTTTCATTTTTATGTACATAATTCAGGATCGGATAAGACGCGATCCAGGCCACGATCGCGATCACAACCACCACTGTGATCGCAGTGGTCCTCATCCTGCTCTTTCTCTCCTGCTCCTTCGCAGCTTTTCTGCGCTCTACCTTCAGATCATATTTGGTGACAACTTTTTCTTTATTCCCGTTCTCTTTGCCGGACATTTTTCAAATATCTCCTTCCCAAAAACACTGTTACTGACTGTGCTCCCACAGTGCTCTATATTTTATCGCATTTTTCCCAAAATGAAAAGCGATTTCACAGATTTTTCTCATTTAATGTTACAGTTCAGTCTATATACACAACCTGCTCCGCCCAATCTGCCCCGCTTTCAAAACAGTCCCGGAGCCCTTCCGTCAGGATCAGCTCTCCGTCCTCCGTGATCAGGATCATGTCGAAATCGCCCTGCTGCTTCCAAAATGCGACAGCTCTATCCTTTCCCATGACAAACAGTGCCGTGGAAAGCGCATCACACCGCACGCCCTGCTCCCCCACAACCGTAACGGATACTAATCCGTTCCGGGCAGGCATTCCGTTCACAGGATCCAGAATATGCCAGTAGATCTGCCCGTCCTCCCCTGTGAAATAACGCTCATATCCGCCGGATGTTATGACACACATGTCATTTACTTCCAACACACCTGCCACCTGCGATCTGTCAAAGGGATTCCGCACCGCCACCCTCCAGGGCGTACCGTCCGGCTTTGTTCCCAACGTCTGTACATTGCCGCCCAGATCCAGAATGGCGGAAGTCACACCCTGCTGCCGCAGGATATCGATCAGTACATCGCCCGTATATCCCTTGGCCACCGCGCCCAGATCGATCTGTACCCCTTCCGGCACCGTGACAGAATGCGATCCTCCCTCCAGTGCCACCGCCCGGTAATCCACAGCAGTCAGCAGTTCTGCCAGCTCCTGCTTCTCCGGGATCCGGTAATCCCCGGTGGTGAAACCCCAGGCCCGCAGCACCGGATACAACGTAATATCTAACGCACCGTCCGTCTGTTCTCCGATCCGCAGTGCTTCCCCGATCAGCCGGAACGTATCCTCCGCCACAGACGCCGCCTGTTCCTGATCGATCCGCCACACATCACTGCCCTCCGCCGTCACGGACAAAAGCTTCTCCAGTTCCCGCACCCGGTCCTCGCACAGGGTGAGCCCGGCTTCCGCATTCGGCCCATACGCTCTCAGGCTGAAATAGGTGTCCATGGCAAACAGATTCTTCTCATGCACCGTTTCCGCCAGCCGCTTCTGCCCTACACCGTTTCCCCACACCGCCAGGATCACAATGAAAACCAATATTGCGAAAAAAAGATTGCATTCCCTTTTGCCGGAATGCAATCCCGATAAATCAATCCTCATCAGATCAACTCCACCTTTTCAAAATACCGCATCAGGATATCCGCACAATTCTCAATCCCCAACTTGGAGGTGTCTAAGATCATGTGATAATTGTTCACATCCCCCCAGAGTTTTCCGGTATTTTCATTATAATATGCCGCCCTCGCCTTGTCATTCTCTTCCAGCATGATCTTCGCGTCCTCATAGGACAGATCCTCTTTTTTCATGATGCGCTGAATGCGGTCTTCCCTGTCCGCCACAATATAAATATTGAACACATTCGGCTGGCCCGCCAGAATCTCCGACGCACACCGCCCCAGGATAATGCAGGGATTCTCCGCCAGCTTTTTGATCACCTCGGACTCCGTGGCATAAGAACTCTCCTCCATCTGATGTTCAATATAAGCTTTGTCATACACCGGAATGTCCAGCTTCTCAGATAACTCTTTCGCGATCAGGCTGGCACCCGTGCCAAACCTGCGGCTCATCGTAATCACCAGATTCATCTGTATTCCTCCAAACGTATTCTCTCCCGCCTATCATAACATATATTTTTCCACGGTACAAGAACCCATTTTTTACAACTATTTTTTCTCCGGGAACAGCTTCTTTCTGTATCCCCCACTCAAAAAAGGCGCCGCCAGCAACACCGCCTTGCACACATTGTCAGCGATCATACAATACCACACTTCCCGAAGCCCCAGATGCCAGATCCGCACACAGACATAAGTCAGCAGGATCCGCACGCCCCACATGCTGATCGTCTCCACATAAAACGCATATTTCGGTCTGCCCAACCCATAAAAAATACCCTCCATGACAACCATCAGCCCGAAAAACGGCTCCGAAAAAGCCACCAGCCTTAACATTTCCGACCCGATCCTCGCCGCCTGCTCACTGGGGGTAAACAGACACATCAGCGGATACGCCGCAAAATACAGGACCACGCCGCTTAAAATCATCATCCCGATGGTAAGCGCCACGCTCAGCCGGCACACCTGCTCAAATTTTTTCCGGTTTCCCTCTCCCAGCGAAATCCCTACCAGCGTGGAAGTCGCCATTCGAAGTCCATACCCCGGAATGTAAAAGATCGTCTCCGCCGTCACCGCGATCGAATGCGCCGCAAAAATGGTATTACCCATCCCCGTCACCAGACTGGCGAACACCACATATCCAAAGCAGGAAGCCACATTCGTGCCCAGCACCGGAATACTGATCCGCACACATTCCTCCGCGATAGGCCTGTCCCACCTGCAATCCTTCCAGGCAAAGTGAAGAAGCTCCTTTTTGCGGAAAGCCGCAAACATGCAGATTCCCGCCAACCCATACGAAATCGCCGACGCGATGGCCGCGCCGTTTACTCCCAATGCCAGCGTATAGATCAGAACGTAATTCAGTCCCACATTCAGAAAATTGGCACACAGATTGATGACCATGGGCGTCTTCGCATCCTTTGTCGCCCGGATCGAAGCCCCCAGGATCGAACTGCAGGACCGGAATACCATGGGCACACTGATAATGAAAAAGTATGTGGAAGCCTGCTTCTGAATGGATACATCCGCCCCCATCCACACCGGAATATAAGAGCTGAGCGCCATCGACACACCGCCCAGCACCAACCCGCATATCGCCGCCAAAAGCAACACCTGACTGGCAACCCGCTTTATTTTCTCCTTATCCCCGCTGCCCACCGCCTGCGCGATCAGTGACAGCGCCGCAATGGACAATGCCGCCGGTACACTGCTGATCAGCCAGGTCACCGTAGTGGTCACACTGACACTGGCCGTGGCGTTCTCACCCAGCCTTCCCACCATAGCGGTATCCACATACTGCAACAGCGTAGAGAGCATCTGCTCCAATATGGTAGGAATCGATAGAGTCACCAACGACCAAAAGATACTTTGCCTGATTCCCTCTTTTTTGTTTTGTAACTCCTTCACAGATCCACTCTATCCTTCCGTCATTTATCCTACAATATTGCCCAGAGCGCAAAAATAAGTGTCACTACCACAAGCACCAATATCGCCTTTCTGGCCCATGCCGGAAATTCTTCCGTCCTTTTCCTGAAAACAAAAAGAATGATTCCTACTGCAAGGATCAATATCCCTGCGATCAGCTTTACGATAGCGTCCCGGACGTAGTTGAGTTCAAGTACCCTGCCCGGTTCCAAAGCTGACTTATATCCGCTTTCAGCCGCATTATATGCAACCTGACCGGCTCTTTGTGCAAGCTCCTTCTCAACATCATGATCACCTGCCCGCTTTGCCAATCCCTTAATTGCCACACGATTCCCATTCGCCATACCATTTGAGTCAAAATGATCTGTAAGCCACTTTTTCCCTGCATGTATGGTATAAATATCACCGGTTTCCTCATTGATTCCAATATAGTAATAATCTTTACCTGTTGGAATGATTCCGTTAATACTGTTTTCAACAACTAACAACTGCGCTGCTGCGTCAATAGACGTTTCATGAACATCCTTTGTGTTTGTTAAATCCATAATACTCATCACAAAGAACACGCCTATAAACGATGCCGCCAATATAATATATAAAATTGTTTTCAAAAATCTGTTTTTCATTCAGATGTCCCTTCCCGAAGATATCCTAAATTTTTTAGTTTCCAGATGTACTCATCATTACTGATACGAACCCTGGATTCTTCCAGCAATCTCTCATATTTTCGCTTTTTGCTTCCTGTGAGAATTCGGATCACATCAATGATTGCTCCGATTATCAACGCAAGACCTGACAACAGGATCACCGTCGGCAGAAACCACTGCATAGAATCGGGTGTTCCAAGCATACGCATTCCAAACAGGTAAAATCCTCTCCACGCTATCAAAGCACCGATAATAAACAGAAAAATTCCGTTTGTTACTTTGAATTCTGCCTCCGGAATCCCTTCGATCGCCAACTCGTGACATCTTGGGTCTATGTATTCCTTCCCGCATTTTTTGCAGCATGCCACAGGACTTTTATATTTCCTTTCATATTTTTCATACTTGAGTAGTTTTCTTCCACAATTTTTACAATATATTTCGTATGCCATAATGATCCCTCTTTATTCTCTTATGGTTTATAATTACTTCAGAGATATACAAACCCTGTTCTACCAGCGGCTTCCCATCGAGATTTTTATCCGAATTGATACAGATTCCTTCTATCAACAGAAACAGGCGCTTATGAATATCGGATTCCGAGTCATACAGTCTTTTCCGTTCCTGTATTAATCTGCTCAACGGATCTAGGGACTCTATATGCGAGTCTGCAATATACAATTGGGTAAGATGGTTCAAATTCTTTATAAAATCAAGCGAATAAATATTTGCCCCTGAATAAATGTACAGTTGCTCCAATCCAATCATCTCATCAATAAAACCATAGTCGGACAAGTCACAGCCGATGACCAGTGTTTCTATGTCAGCCTTATTCTCAATCTCACCTATTTTATCAGCCGCCACACTCTCTGCGGGCATGCGAAAATTATAACAGATAGAATCATGTTTCCACGGAAAACCATAAGAACATGTTTTTGGATTAATGCTGTCTTTTTCTATTAGTATCCGTCTCATATTACTCCCCCTCGTATAATAAGCCTATACCCCCAGATATACAGGGTCTGGGCTTATTCATTTCTGTGGTATAGAGAGTCAGTTCTGGAGTGTCTCTCCATAATCAATCCCTCTATACGATTAATAGTTACAAATTTCTGTAGTCAAGAGCTCCCGGACGCTTATATAATAGAGTCCATAGGATATGTCCAAAGGGTACCGCTGATTCCCCTCGTTTGATTGTTGCATTCGTTGTCAAAGGCAGGAAATCCAAATTCATGTGGACAATATTTTCTGTTTCCTTCATCATCTGACTTTCCGCTCACTCTATTCGCCCCAGCATAGCTGGGGGTTTAGGTTTTTCAATAATCCCCGGGAGAAATACAAAGAGAGTGCAGGCTGTCCAGCAGGACAACGGCATCGTCATAACGGTTATCATTGTAAAGGGAAATCGCGCGCATCAGTGATTTTCGCGCCTTCCTGTCATCCTTGAACGCATCTCCTCAAAAATGCCGTTTCGTCTGCGAAAACCGAAAATCGCACAAATGTAGATCGCGATAACGTATGTTCCCTTTATCAGCAGTTTTGTATTGGACGGATCGTTGATCAACGTGGCAATCTCTACTCCTGCTATGAGGATCAGAATTATCCCTCAAACTATAACCCGACAAAAAAAGCATTAAAAATGTAGTATTTTTAATGCTTGAAACGTTGGTGAGGCGACTCGAACGCCCGATCTTTCGCTTAGGAGGCGACTGCACTATCCACTGTGCTACACCAACTTATACTAGTCCTCCGGGAAATTAATATATCCCTGCAGCCAGATCACGCCCTTAAACCGGCGGCCGACTTTCGGTTCCCCGAACAAATCTATTATATTGATTGCGACGTCAAATGTCAACTCATTACAACAAATTGTCAGCACGTAAATCTGCTCTCCGGTGATATGGTTCACCGCAAGTCTGATCCCAACGATCTCGCCCAGCACCGAGTACTGGTCGCACTCCACCCCGTAAGGCATAAAGTACGTGTCCACCATGCTGAAGACATCTTCCTTGTGAATTCTTCTGGAGATGGAAGTATACAGATCCATGTCCTCCAATGTCAATGTCTCGATAGCGTCCTCGTCGCCCTTCTTCGCAGCCGCCAACAGATTCGTGCGGTTCACGGAATCCTTCCGGACCTGCTCCTTCTGCATCTCGTCCTTCATGATCGGCAGCATCACAGATCCGTTTAACGCTAACGCCGACATCGTCACCGAGGTCCCCCGCACCGGCAGTTTTCCCAGAGATTGTGCCTTCACATATGGGATCATGTTCCGCAGATAAAAGATCAGCGAGATTCCAACCTTGATATCATCGCACACACCCGCATAGGATTCCCTTGCCGCGTGCCGCTCCACGGACACATCCTCATAAGAAGTGACCCCGCTTCCCTCCAGATAAGGAAAATAATAATCATAGATAAACTTATCCTCCTCATCGAACTCGCCGCACACCGCAATCCCCATCCCACTGGCGAAATTTTTGCGGAATTCTCCCAGCATAATGTCTTCCTTATTCGTCGTGTAAGCCCGCTCATCCGAATGCATCACTACATCCGTCAGAATGTCCTTCAGCTTTTTCCTGTCATTCAGCTCACTGAACCCGATCGCCCGTAAGAATCTATGCAAAAATTTCACCTTCTTTCTGTGAGTAAAATTCAATAAAAAACTCTTTTTTTTGACAAATGTGTCATTTTTTCTATTTCGCATTCGTCGGATAAATCTTCTCTTTCCCGCCCATATAAGGTCTCAGCGCTTCGGGAATATCGATCGTTCCGTCTGCATTCACATTGTTCTCCAAAAATGCGATCAATCCTCTGGGAGTTGCAAGCACTGTATTATTTAAGGTATGCACATAGTAAGTCCCGTTTTCACCCTTGGTACGGATACCCAATCTTCTCGCCTGTGCATCGCCCAGCGTCGAGCAGGAACCAACCTCAAAGTACTTCTGCTGTCTGGGACTCCATGCTTCCACGTCACAAGACTTCACCTTCAGATCCGCCAGATCGCCGCTGCAGCACTCCAGAGTACGCACCGGAATATCCAGACTTCTGAAGAACTCTACGGTGTAAGACCACATCTTGTCATACCACTCCATGGAATCCTCAGGTCTGCACAGCACCACCATCTCCTGCTTTTCAAACTGATGCACACGATACACACCGCGCTCCTCGATTCCGTGGGATCCAACTTCCTTACGGAAACAAGGCGAATAGGAAGTCATCGTGATCGGCAGATTCTTCTCCTCCACGATCTGTCCCTTGAATTTACCGATCATGGAATGCTCGGAGGTACCGATTAAGTATAAGTCCTCACCTTCAATTTTATACATCATTGCTTCCATCTCGGCAAAACTCATGACTCCGTTTACCACACTGCTGCGGATCATGAAAGGAGGAATACAATAAGTAAA
This sequence comes from Lachnospiraceae bacterium UBA3821, assembly GCA_002368865.1. Lineage (GTDB taxonomy): Bacteria > Bacillota > Clostridia > Lachnospirales > Lachnospiraceae > Acetatifactor. The sequence continues at coordinate 35,756 of DFDT01000060.1, forward strand.
TCCCTTGTCGATCATGAAATCTCTCGCATAGCTGATCATGGCGGAATGGATCCTCGCCGCATCACCGATCAGATAATAAAAACCGTTTCCGCTGGTGCGGCCTGCCGCATCCTTGTCCAGACCGGAAATACTGTCCAGAATATCCGCATGATAAGGCACCTCAAAGTCAGGCACCACAGGGTCACCGTACTTCTGGATCTCCACATTCTCGCTGTCATCTTTACCGATGGGTACGGAAGGATCAATGATGTTCGGGATCTTCATCATGATATTGGTCACCTTCTCCTGCAACTCGCCTTCCAGTACCTCCAACTCAGCCAGACGCTTTGCGCCCGCTTCCACCAAAGCCTTCTTCTCCTCTACCTCTTTCTTCTTTGCATTAGCTTCCTCAGTATTTCCCTCTTTTTCCAGCTTCTTGATCTGACCCATAATGCCGCCGATTTCTTTAGAAACCTTATTGCGGTTCGCACGCAGATCATCTGCTTCCTGCTGAGCTTTTCTGTTTTCCGCATCCAGAGCGATCACCTCATCCACCAATGTGATCTTCTCGTCCTGGAATTTCTTTTTGATGTTCTCCTTCACCAGATCCGGATTCTCTCTCAAAAATTTAATGTCGATCATTTTTATTATCCTCCATTTTGCCTCACGGCTTATTTCTATCTTAACTTATTCTTGACTTATCTTGACTTTCTGTCTTCCTTCACTCTGTCGGTCACTTCCTTTACGACAGGGTTTTCACCGGTATTTCCCAGAGCTTTCTCCAAAGCCTTTTCCTCTTCTTTGCCCAAATCCAGCTTACACTCACCGTTTTTGATCGTCTTCGTGTAACAGTAGCAGCCGTCCGTGCTGTGTACCGAATTCATCACAAAACCATTATTGTTCTCATCTAAGAGCGCCAGGCAAAAACTCAGTTTCCCGCCCATCTGGTTAAATGCATCATATTTTACAATGCCCAATTTCTGATAAGCGGATTCCGTCTTTTTGTACAGAGTCTTGATGTCCTTGCGATTTTTTTCGGATTCATCTTTCAAAAACTCATTATCCTCAAAAAGCTTGGCAATATCCTCCTCCAGACTGCTGCCGTCCTTTCCCGCAGTAAATCTGGAAAGTCTCGTCTTCAGACGATTGACCTTTTGCATCTGCAAGATCAAAAGAATCAAAAGAATGATCACCAATACCGCCAGCACAATCATGCCGATCACCAGATATCCGGCATCCAGTCCCCCAAGACCCATCTGCTGTAATAGCGCTGTATTCATTTATTTCTCTCCCATCAGATCTACAAGTCTGTCTAGATCTTCATTATTATAAAATTCTATTTCAATCTTGCCCACACCCTCGCCCTTGGATGTCACAATGACTTTTGTACCCAGACGCTTCTTCAGCTTTTCCTCGATATCCTGATAGATGAGCTTCATGGTTTCATCGCTGACCTTCTTGGGTTTCTGCGGTTTGTTCAGATTCTTGACCAGCTTCTCCACATCGCGGACACTGAGCTTTTCGTCAAAAATCTTCAAAGCGGTCGTGTACTGCAAAGTGGGGTCCTCGATTGCCAAAAGCGCACGGGCATGTCCCGTCGAGATCATCTCATCGATCACCATCTGCTGCACCTCATCGGTCAGCTTCAAAAGTCTCACCGAGTTTGTCACCGCCGCACGGCTCTTGGATACACGCTCCGCAACTTCATCCTGCTTCAGATTGAACTCCGTCAGCAGACGCTTGTAAGCCTGTGCTTCTTCAATCGGATTCAGATCCTCACGCTGAATGTTCTCGATTAGAGAGATCTCCACGATTTCCTGCTCCGAATAATTCCGAATGATTACCGGAACCTCTTCCAGACCCGCCATTCTTGCCGCACGCCATCTGCGCTCACCGGCAATGATCTCATAATGATCCTTGCGATCCTGCACCAGGATCGGCTGGATCAATCCGAACTGTTTAATGGAGTCCGCCAGTTCCTGCAGAGCATCCTCATTAAAATTCTTACGCGGCTGTTCCCTGTTGGGTTCCACCATCGTAATTTTTACCATGGTCTTATCTTCATTGGAAGCAGAATCATTCTCGGATTTTGATCTTTTCCCTTTTGCAGATGCAGGAGCCGGATTTTTTAAATTGGCTTCGCCTACCACATCCGGGATCAAAGTACCCAAGCCTTTGCCCAAACCTCTTTTCTGTGCTGCCATACCTTGCTCTCCTTTATGTAAATGATATACTGATTAAGTTATACATAATATTTATATATGATATAATATTATTTTTAATATTACGTGACCTCTTCACTATGATTACTTTTGGATCACTTCATTTGGATCACTTCATCCGCCAATCTCAGATACGCATCTGCACCGGCAGATTTACAGTCATATCTTGTGATCGGCATGCCAAAGCTGGGCGCCTCTGCCAATCTGATATTTCTCGGAATCATAGTTTCAAAAATATGAGACTTCAGATTCTCCTTCACATTCTCTACCACCTGAGCAGACAGATTGGTCCGAACATCATACATGGTAAATACCACACCGTCCAATGCCAAAGCAGGATTCAAACGCTCTTTCACCAGATTCACCGTATGGATCAACTGACTCAATCCCTCCAGCGCATAGTACTCACACTGAATTGGAACGATCACACTGTTTGCCGTTGTCATGGCATTGATCGTCAGCATATTCAAAGAAGGGGGACAGTCAATAATAATATAGTCATAATTATCCTTGACATAATCAACTTCATTCTTCAAAATATATTCCTTGTGATCCACGCCGATCAGTTCGATCTCGGCCGCGGCCAAATTTACATTGGCAGGAATCAGAGAAATGTTATGGATCACATCCTGGATAATACAGTCACCGATACTGCACTCTCCCAGGACCAATTCATAAATCGTATTTTCCTGTTCATTCTTATCTACACCAAATCCGCTGGTCGTATTTCCCTGAGGATCGCAATCGATCACCAGAACTTTTTTTCCTTTCATCGCCAACGCCGCTGAAAGATTTATAGATGTGGTGGTTTTTCCGACTCCACCCTTTTGATTTGCAATTGCAATTATTCTTCCCATATTCCTCACCTTTCATTTTAGGAATTGTCATTTTAAACATTTTTTCACGTGAACCATTATAGCATGATTTATTCCAGATATCTACATGAAATTACAGTTTTTCTTGTGCCATACTATAAATAATGTTAGAATAATTTGGTAATGCTGATTATAACGATAAGGAAGATAACCTATTATGAATAGCAGGGTTGTTATAAAAAGATTTATTATTTTGGGCTTTACCGGCTGGATACTTTCATCCGGTTTGCTTCTTTCAGGGTGTAAAAAAATTTCAAATAATGAGAACTCTGCTTCTGTTGATGAAAGCACCTATCATTCCACTGTAAATTCATCCGAATCTTCACAAAATCAGGATTCAAAAGATGCCACAAACGATATAACTGCATCTTTTTCCGAGACAGAAACAACTCCTGCTCTCCCTCCTGAACAGCAGGAACTTTATTCTGCGTACCAAAAGGCACTGACAAATTTATTGGATCATTCTGTATTACCGGATGGAAAAAGTACAAATACAAAAGCTGATTTCTTTTCTATACAGAAAGTAGATGAAGAAGATACCGAGGAATTGATCCTGGCCTGGACAACTACATCTTCTTTTGGAAATATTTTTTATGTGTATCAATATGATATTGCCACAGACACGTTTCATGTGAAATGGAATAAATCTTCTTCTGTAAAACTTTACGATAAGGGAACTGTGTTGATTCCTGTACCTGTAAATTATGGATTGAGTTCCACAGATGAATTTTATCCTTATGGTATTTATCAGTATCAAAACGATAAAAATGCGTATACCTTTCAAGCATATGTAGATGCCTGGCAAAAATCTTATCTGTCTGCGGATTATGACGGAAATCCCTACCCATCCAATATTGATACAGAAAATGCCGGAATGGTTTACTGTATTTCTTATTGCAGAGAAGGTGATGATTATGTGAATGACTATAATTACAGTCAAAGCCAATATGACCAGTTCTGTGATGAAAATTTTGGAATGCAGATTACTACAGATCATATGATGGAATTATCTTCTGAAAACATTAATTCCATTATAAAATAGTTTATAAAATACCATATCATTTACTACCCTTATTTGATATTTATATCGCTATATATTGTAGACCACAAGATATATGATTTCCTACTCTTCGAAATTACAATATAATTACTGGTGTTTTTTTAATGTTTCACAGATTTCCAACACAATATCTTGGGTTTATATGTTTCACGTGAAACATTATATTGTAGCAAATTTTATATTAGTGAATTATAAAAGGAAAATGTTTCACGTGAAACATTTTCCTTTTTTCAGCACTAGATATAGTATTTATGATTCACAAACCTTTTTTAAGTACTTGACCGGGACTTTCTTAGTCAGCCAAACACCGTTGACTGACCGATAAAATGTATAGCCATCTTTCGCCATATTGTGACTGAATACCTGATAAATCACCGGCTTTCCATGTCGCTTCCCTACCTTGATTGCCGTATCCATATCTGATGATAAATGCACATAGAGTCGGCTCTTCGACAGCAACCCTTCCTTATCAATAGAAGAAACATACTTTTCCCCTGTTCCGTGATAAAGGATTTCCGGCGGTTCAACTTCTTCCAACTCCACATCTACCGGAATGGAGTGTCCTTCACTTCCTTTTACATAATAAATGTTATACGTTTCATTTAACAGAAATAAATATCTCCTTCTCTCTGATCTCCACGCTGCCACCCAACGCAGAAATATATTCCTCCAATCGATCTGACATAAATCCATCCGCGTGATAATCTATGTCGAGAAGATCAGATGAATCTTCCTTACCGCAGGACAGATGAATTTCAAAAAAATCATTTACCTTCTTACCACTGGCGATAATCTTCTCAACATCGTCATACTTCTGTATCTCGGAACAGAATTTACAGAAAAACTGATAGAGAACAATTTTTACTGCTCTGTTTTCACACGAAAAAATTTCGAAATCAGACATAACTCTATAGGTCTCATCTACTCTGTACAAAGCTTTCTCCAAAAGTTCATGCAGCTGTAACCCGTCATAATCTACAGCGTTCAGATCAGCCACCATATTTACAAGATCAGATTCCGTATGCTCGATACATTTTTCCAAACCGGATAATTCCAATTTTGCCCTCATGGGATCCTGTGTAAAAAATGTTTTACTCAGTTCAATCTTCTGTGTGATCTCCTGAAATTGAGAAATGATCCTGTTTTCCAATTCGCTGGCAATCCTGTTTTTAAAAACTTCCTGCATTTCCATGGCAGCTAATTTTTCACGTAAAACATCATCCTTACTTTCTTTTGCAAAATCCTGCTCTTGTTCAATTTTTTTCTTGCGATCGTCGGACAGACTCTCTAAAAGATGAATGATTACATCCAATCTGTCCCTCTTATCAATCAATAATTGATTCTGTCCTTCCAAAGAAGATTTTCTGTCATAAGATTGATCTAACTGTGTGCGATAAATGTCCTCATATTTTCTGGGAGAAAAGACAGTAAAATCTTCTTCATCCTTATTCAAGATTTCCTGGGCGAAACACTCTGCCTCATGAATCTGTAAATTATTACTGTCTATCTGCTTCTGTAATTGTTTTCGCTGATCTGTCAAATCCTGCAATACAGTATGTAACTCATCATACACAGAAGATTCCATTTCATTCACCTTCACTTTCTATGACACTAATGTCATATTTATTTAATTGGTTCTTTCCCCGGCAATCCTGCTTTTCGCGGATATTTCTTCGGTGTTTCTTTCACCTTGTCGATCACAAAAAGATTCCGGTAAATATCAGAATCCGGCAGATAAAAATCTACCTGTCGGTTTACCTGTCCGCCTAAAACAGAGATTGCTTTTCCTGCCGTCTCCGTCTCCTCGGTAAGCTTTTCCGACTTATAAGAGATAAACTGTCCGCCCACTTTCACAAAAGGAAGACAATATTCCGAAAGTGTGGAAAGATTCGCCACAGCTCTGGACACGCAGAGATCAAACTGCTCCCGCAAATTTTTTTGACCGGAATGTTCCGAAGCAAAATCTTCCGCTCTGCCATGAATTGCCTCCACTCCCTGCAGACCTAATTTTTGGATCACTTCATTTAAAAATAAAATACGTTTATTCAGAGAATCCAAAAGGGTAACTTGGAGATTCGGAAAAGCAATCTTTAATACCAGTCCCGGAAATCCGGCACCGGTACCCACGTCAATCAGCTTCAGATTTGAGCCGCCCGGCTGAACCGCTTTCACCAGAGAGAGACTGTCAATAAAATGTTTTTTCAAAACCTCATCGTACTCCGTAATGGCAGTCAGATTCATTTTTTGATTCCACTCCACCAGCATTTCATAATAGACCAGAAGCTGATCGATCTGAACGGGTTCAAGATCAATCTGAAGTTCATGTAAATCTTTCTCAAACTGAGAAGTGTTATAAACCTCATTCATATTTTTAGAATTCCTTTCAATCATTTCTCCTGTCTGTTATGGCTTCTATGCTCCAGATAGATCAATAGCACAGAAATATCCGCCGGCGACACACCGGAAATCCGGGAAGCCTGTCCCACAGAAACCGGCCGAAATTCTTTCAGCTTTTGTCTGGCCTCAATCCGCAGAGAAGGCACATCATCATAATCCAGATTCTTGGGAATCTTCTTCTCCTCCATTTTCTGGTACTGTTCCACCTGGCGTTTCTGTCTCAGAATATATCCCTCATACTTGATCTCAATCTCCACCTGTTCCTTCACTTCATCCAGAAGCTTCCGGCTCACGGGACAAAAATATTCCTCCGCCTCCTGAATGAACTCTTCCATAGAAACCGATCGATTCTTATCGATGCCGGAAATCTTTTCATAATCAAACTCCGGCCTGCAGATCAATTCTGCCAGACTTGCGGCTGTCTTCAATGTGGAACTTCCATTGGATTCCAGAAAATCCTGAACTTCCTTATTAGCGCCAAGCAAAGTATCTTTCAGTCTTTGCATCTCTTTTTCGATCAAAAATTTCTTGGCCTGAAGCTCTTTCATCTGCTTCTCGGAGATCAATCCAACCTGATAACCTTTTTCCCGAAGTCTGAGATCAGCGTTATCCTGACGTAGCAAAAGTCTGTACTCTGCCCTGGATGTCATCATGCGGTAAGGCTCTCTGTTATCCTTTGTCACCAGGTCGTCGATCAAAACGCCTATAT
>DFDT01000060.1:43033-43267 GCA_002368865.1 Lachnospiraceae bacterium UBA3821
GGTCGTCGATCAATACACCGATATAGCTTTCTCCCCGATCCAAAACCAAAGGATCTTTCTCTAAAATTCTCATGGCGGCATTGATCCCCGCAATCAGACCCTGGCTGGCCGCCTCCTCGTACCCACTGCTCCCGTTCAGCTGACCTGCGCTGAACAACCCCTTTACATGTTTAAATTCCAAGGTGGGATCGAGCTGCTTTCCATTGATGCAATCATACTCAATGGCATAAGCAT
>DFDT01000019.1 GCA_002368865.1 Lachnospiraceae bacterium UBA3821
TGTGTGCCGCTCACTGCGACAGGCAGACGATAATTTTTCATCAGCTGACCGAGCAGCTCAGCTCTGCTCAGAGAGGGGATCCCCTTTTCGTGAACAGCGATATACTCAGGATTGTCCGGATGGATAGCCGCCGTAAAGACTGCCAGATCGATATCATCTGTAATGTTTTCGGCTCTCTGTCCGATCATGACCCTGATCCCGGACGCCTCCAGCTCACGGGTGGCAGCGGACTCGCTGCGGTCAGACCCGGAGACAGTGAAGCCTTCGCTTGCGAGGATCTGCGCAAGACCGCTCATGGATATTCCTCCGATTCCGACGAAAAAGACGCTGACAGGATGATTAAAATCTATCTGATACATTATATGTAATCTCCTTTGCTGGTTTTGAAAAGCCGTCCGGCCGATTAAATGTCCGTGTATCCTTGACAGGCCGTTCATCTGTGTGTCCGCCTCAACGACTTTTACAGTAATTTACACCACTACATACTCTTTCGCAAGTGGGATGTGTCCGGCAGCGACTGCATTTGTGCATTTTATTAAGCTTGGACAATTGTGTGCCAGATGACCTGCACAAGGAAAAAATATCGGAAAAAATACGGTATATCAGCTATTTTTTGCCAAAAAAATAAGCTCGGCGGGGAATATGCACAGTATATTCCCGAAAATGTGGTACAAACAAAAAATTCTATATGTACATTAATGGACAGTTCCTTTTCCTGCCACACTGTGTTATAATTATATTGCGAATATATTGACGTAATTGTGTTAATCTTCTTCGCAATATGATATACTTTTTCAGCTGCCGAAACCAATATGGTTAGGTGAAACCGGCTTATTTTTCAGTCTTGGTCCGCATCAGACGGACTAACGGGAGGAAAGGTTAAGATGATAGTAAAAAAGGAAATGATTGCCATGCTTCTGGCAGGAGGACAGGGCAGCCGACTTGGAATACTTACTTCAGATGTTGCAAAGCCCGCCGTTTCCTTTGGCGGCAAATACAGGATCATAGATTTCCCTCTCAGCAACTGTATTAATTCCGGTATTGATACAGTGGGAGTCCTCACCCAGTACATGCCACTTCGTCTTAACGCGCACGTAGGTATCGGTATCCCGTGGGATCTGGATAAGAATCTGGGCGGCGTAAGCGTGCTTTCGCCCTATGAAAAGATTCAGAATACCGAATGGTATACAGGTACTGCTAACGCGATTTATCAGAACATGGCCTATATGGAAAGCTATAACCCGGAGTATGTTCTGATCCTGTCAGGTGATCATATTTACAAGATGGATTACGAGGCAATGCTTGAATCGCATAAAGAGAACGGAGCCGCTGTCTCTATAGCAGTTATGCCCGTATCTATTGAAGAGGCGAGCCGCTTCGGTATTATGATCACTGATGACAGCGGAAGAATCACGGATTTCGAGGAGAAGCCTGCTCATCCCCGCAGTACACTGGCATCCATGGGAATCTATATCTTCAACTGGAGTACGCTCAAAGAAGCTCTCCTTGCAAATAAGGATGAACCCGGAATGGATTTCGGAAAGCACATCATTCCTTATTGCAGAGAAAGCGGAGCGCCTCTTTACGCGTATGAATTCAACGGTTATTGGAAAGATGTCGGCACGTTGACTTCCTACTGGGAAGCCAACATGGAATTGATCGATATTGTACCTGAGTTCAACCTGTACGAAGAGTACTGGAAGATCTATACCAAGAGCACATCGATCACACCGCAGTTCTTCGGGCCGGACAGTGTCATTGAGAGGACAATTGCCGGTGAGGGTACGGAGGTCTACGGAAAGGTTTACAGTTCTGTGATCGGATGTGATGTTATTATTGGATCGGGTAGTATTGTTCGTAATTCCATCATTATGAACGGAGCGGTCATCGGAGACGGATGTATCCTTGACAAGGTCATCTGCGCGGAAAATGCAGTCATTGGAGACGGAGCGATTCTCGGAGAGGGGGAGGAAGCTCCGAATGATACAAGGCCTGATATTTACTGCGCGGGACTGGTCACTGTAGGGGAGAACACTGTGATCCCTGCAGGTGTCCATATCGGGAAGAACGTGATGATCTGCGGCCATACGACGGAAGCGGACTACCCCGGTGGATGGCTTGCCAGCGGCAGAACACTGCAGGTTGCGGCCCGGGAGCCGTGACAAATGCAGCTGCGTCCCGGATCAAGATCCGGACGCTGTCCGACCCGGATTCTGTGCGCATATCGGCACACAGGATTCCTCTTTGACCTGCAACATGGAAAGACATAAAAAAGCCTCAAAAAAGGAGGTCGAGGCATGAGAGCAATTGGCATCATACTGGCAGGCGGAAACAGTAAACGGTTAAAAGAGTTGTCAAGAAGAAGAGCGGTCTGCGCAATGCCGGTGGCCGGAAGCTACCGCAGCATTGACTTTGCACTCAGCAACATGGAATTTTCCCGCATTCAGAAGGTTGCGGTATTAGCGCAATACAACTCGAGAAGCCTCAACGAACATCTTGCATCATCAAAGTGGTGGAATTTCGGACGGAAACAGGGAGGGCTGTTTTTGTTCACTCCTTCCTTTGCGGATGCAGACAGTAACTGGTACCGGGGAACGGCGGACGCGATCGCACAGAATATCAACTTTCTGAAGACATCACACGAGCCCTATGTAGTCATTACATCGGGGGACTGTGTATACAAGATGGATTACAATGACGTCTTGGCTTATCATGTCGATAAGAGGGCGGATATCACTGTCGTAGTCAAGGAAATGCCTGAGGACTTCAATGTGGAGCGTTATGGTATCGTCCGCATGGATGAAGATAACCGGATCCAGGATTTCGTTGAGAAACCGGTGGTGGCACAGTACAGCACGATTTCGTGCGGTATCTATGTCATCCGCAGGAGGCTCCTGATCGAGCTTCTTGAAAGGAGTATGGAAGAAAATCGTTACGATTTCGTACAGGACATTCTGATCCGGTACAGAGGTCTGAAACGAATTTACGGATACCGTATGGAAGACTACTGGAGCAATATTGCTTCCGTGGAAGATTATTACCGTACCAACATGGACTTTTTGAAGGCGCCGATCAGGAACTTCTTTTTCCGGCAATATCCGGAGGTCCATTCACGTGCAGCAGATCTGCCTCCGGCAAAGTATAATGTCGGCGTGAATATCAAAAACAGCCTTCTTTCGAGCGGTTGTATCGTCAACGGCACGGTAGAGAATTCTATACTGTTCCATCAGGTTTATGTGGGCAATAATTGCGTAATAAGGAATTCTTTAATTTTGAATGATGTGTACATCGGAGACAATACTATAATTGAGAACTGCATCGTGGAAAGCGGCGACACCATTCAGGCTAATTCCTGTTACAGAGGTGAAAATGGTATAAAGATCGTAATTGAAAAAGGCGAACGTTATACCATTTAGAAATGGAGAACGCTATGCATGTTACAGACGTAAGAGTGAGAAGGATTGCCAGAGAAGGCAAAATGAGAGCAGTCGTTTCCATCACGATCGACAGTGTGTTCGTCGTCCATGATATTAAAGTAATCGAAGGTGAAAAGGGACTTTTTATTGCGATGCCGAGCAAAAAGTCTGCTGATGGTGAATACAGAGACATTGCTCATCCGATCAACTCAGAAACCAGGAGTATGCTGGAAGAGATTATTTTGAAAAGTTATGAAGAAAGCGCACTCCAGGAAGAGGGTGCCAGGGAG
>DFDT01000013.1 GCA_002368865.1 Lachnospiraceae bacterium UBA3821
CCTCACCGATCCCTTATGCGGATGTAGTGACCACTACCACGCATAAGACGCTGAGAGGACCCAGAGGCGGTCTGATCCTCTGCAATCAGGCAGCAGCGGACAAGTTTAATTTCAACAAAGCGATCTTCCCCGGTATCCAGGGTGGTCCTCTGATGCATGTGATTGCTGCGAAGGCTGTCTGCTTCAAAGAGGCGCTTTCCGACGACTTTAAGGTATATCAGCAGGGTATTGTGGACAATGCACAGGCTCTCTGCAAGGGCTTGATGAGCCGTGGAATCAAGATTGTTTCCGGCGGTACGGACAATCATCTGATGCTGGTTGACCTGACCACTTACAATCTTACCGGTAAGGCAGTGGAGAAGCTTCTGGATCAGGCGCACATCACCTGTAACAAGAATACGATCCCGAACGACCCTCAGTCTCCGTTCGTGACCAGCGGTATCCGTCTGGGTACGCCTGCGGTTACTTCCAGAGGCATGAACACCGAGGATATGGACAAGATTGCCGAGGCCATCGCTATGGTAGTGAAGGGCGGCGAGGAGAAGGTGCCTGAAGCGAGAGCGATTGTGCAGGCATTGACGGACAAGTATCCTTTGATCTAGATTTGAAAGCATATGAATTTGTGATGACAATGATAAAAGCAGCGGATCAGGCATGGAAACCTGACTCGCTGCTTTTTTATAGCCATCAGATCGGCGTGGAAGCTGCTGCCGTATTTTCATCGCAGCTGATCACGACCGTATCATCTGCGGTGCTGCCGTTGTTGCAGGAACCGCAGGAGTTGTTGCCACTGTTTCCGCCGTTGTTGCCGTTGCCGCAGCCATTACAGCTGCCGCCGCAGCATTCCTGCTTCATCCGCTCTTCATAGCGGGGGCTGCCAAGTTCCAGGGGCTTGATCGCCAGATTCAAAAGATCTCCCGCTACAAAACGCATACAGTCTGTGTCTTCCGGTGCGATAATGCTTCCCTTGGGAACATCGATCTTGCCGGAGTTAGGAACTTTGTAACCTGCGAAGTACAGGCTCTGCAGCATAAAGGTAATGCCGACGGTTGCGGTGTTATCGTCTGTGCTGAAGTCAAGAAGTTTTGCCATGCAGCACAGATTGATGCCCTGTGTGACAAAATTCTGTTCCGCGTCAAAGCCGATGAAGTTGATGACAGGACTCGGCGTACCGCCTTCTGTATTGTAGGAAAGCCCGTAAGGGGCATAGATTTCCAATTCCACAGAATTGGGGTTGGTATCCTCGTCAAAGGAGGGATTTGTATCGGAAGGCGGCAGATACAGTGCTGTGGGATAGATGGTGTCTACCAGACGTCCGCAGCAATCATACAGATTCATCGCAAACTGAACCTCTATATCGGAGAGGGTGATGCGGAAGCAGTTGGGACGGTTGGTGATTGCTTCGATCACAACAGCATCATCTCCATAGCTGTAGTCTGCGCCGATTACTTTAATGGAAGCGCTTGTCACGGAAGGATAATCCTCTGCGATATCTTCTTCTAACTCAAAGGTTGTGCAGAGATTGATGCCGATCGCGTCATAGATCACAGGTGCGTAAATCCCGAGCATATTCGGTTCGCCGCAGATCGGATTGGTACACACATCCCGACATTTGCCGCCATTATTCATAGATTGCACTACATCGCTGACGATGCGTGCACGTGCTTTGCATCTACATTTAGCCATATCAAAAATCCTTTGTTTTCTTTAGTATATAATATGTTCTAATTCTTTTTTGTGACCATAAGATGAAGTAAAATAATTCATGCGGGCTTTTTTATGACTAAGATATTTGAATTTCAGCAGGAGCAATGGATCATCTTTTTCAATATCGGAAAACAGCTGATCCTTCAGTATAAAGAAGGAGAACGGTTCGGACGTCCCATCCTGCTGGCAAATGACTACGCGGGAGGCTTTGATGCAGAACGGTTTGACGGAGTGTTTTATTATGTTTATTCCAATGAAAGAGGGGAAATTCTGCTGCGCAATACCCGGGATAATCTGATCTACTATCAGATTCAGGAAGAAGGGGGAGAGGTGCTTACATTGTCCGTCCACCAGGGACAGCTTGTGTTTTGGTATATCGGTCAGAGAGAACAGGGGCAGCGTTTTTTGCAATGTATTTGTCCCTTTCAACCTAGATTTAGTCGGCAGGTGCTTTCTGGGATTAAGGCGGATGATACCGTACATCTTCTGGAAACGGAGCAAAATGTGCTGGTAGTCGTGGAGCGGGGACATACGGCACAGATTTATATGGTAGATGCGGAGTTTGTGGCGAGGGAGATCAGGGAACAGCCGGAGCATATGGAGGAAGTGGAGCAGCTGAGGGAGCAGTTAAACAGGAAAGAAGACCAGACAAAACAACTGGAAGGCATGATCGACAGCGCAAAGGCTCAGTATGAGGAGCTGATGCATGTGGCAGAACATTATCGGGATGAAGCGATCCGGTGGCGGAGTAAATTTTCTTTTTAAATTTCCTCTTGTGCTTTTGGGTATCCTGTGTTAGAATATCTTTCGTTGACAAACAAGTGTCCGCTTGTCAAATACAAGAAAGGGATAATCATGGGTCAGGAAGATACAGCAAAGTATTTTGTGGTGCGCCGGAAGGCAATTCCCGAGGTGCTGCTCAAGGTGGTCGAAGCAAAGAGGCTTTTGGAATCGGAAAAAGTGATGACGATTCAGGAAGCGGTTGATGCGGTCGGCATCAGCCGCAGTTCTTTTTATAAGTACAAGGATGATATTTTTCAGTTCCATGACAACGCACAGGGGACAACCATTACCCTGACCTTTCAGATGGATGATGAGCCGGGGCTTTTGTCGGATGTGCTGAAGATTATTGCCGAGTACGGGGCAAATATTCTGACCATCCATCAAAGTATTCCCATCAACGGTATTGCCTCGCTGAGTCTGAGCGTACAGGTGCTCAAGACCACGGGAGACATTTCAAAGATGCTGGAGCGGATGGAAGCTCAGAAAGGTGTGCGGCATGTAAAGATTCTGGCGCGAGAATAAACAAAGCGAAAGAGCAAGATAAAATATAAAGGAGACAAGTTATGGTTCAGGTTGCAGTATTAGGCTACGGCACTGTGGGAAGCGGTGTTGTGGAGGTCATTGGAAAAAATAATGGGATCGTCAGCAGAAATGCCGGTCAGGAACTGAATGTGAAATACATTCTGGATCTGAGAGATTTTCCGGAGGATCCCTATGGAGACAGAGTGATCCATGATTTTGATACGATCCTGAATGACAGTGAGGTGTCGATCGTGTGTGAGGTGATGGGCGGCGTAGGCGCGGCATATCAGTTCACCAAAGCTGCCCTGGAGAAAGGCAAGAGTGTCTGCACTTCCAATAAAGAGTTGGTGGCAAAACATGGTCCGGAGCTTCTGCAGATCGCAAAGGCAAATCATTGCAGCTATCTGTTTGAGGCAAGCGTAGGCGGCGGTATTCCGATCATCCGCCCGTTAAACGACTGCCTGACAGCTGAGAAGATTGAGAATATTACCGGTATTCTGAACGGCACCACGAATTATATTCTGACCAAAATGGAGCGCGAGGGCGCTGACTTTGATACGGTTCTGAAGGAAGCACAGGAGAAAGGGTATGCCGAGAGAAATCCCGAAGCGGATGTGGAAGGTCATGACGCCTGCCGTAAGATTGCGATCCTGTCCTCTCTGATGACCGGTAAAAATGTAGATTCCGAAAAAATTTATACAGAGGGTATCACCAAGATCACGGCAGATGACTTCCTCTATGCAAAAGCAGCGGGCAGAACGATCAAGCTGTTGGCAAAGAGCGATGCGGTGGGAGAGGATGAAGTGCTGACGATGGTGGCGCCTTTCATGGTGGACAAGGATCATCCGCTGGCGATGGTAAACGATGTGTTCAACGCCGTATTTGTGCGCGGAAATATGCTGGGTGATTCCATGTACTACGGTCGCGGCGCAGGAAAACTTCCCACGGCCAGCGCTGTTGTGGGCGATGTGGTAGAGTGTGCGAGAAATCT
This sequence comes from Lachnospiraceae bacterium UBA3821, assembly GCA_002368865.1. Taxonomy (GTDB): domain Bacteria; phylum Bacillota; class Clostridia; order Lachnospirales; family Lachnospiraceae; genus Acetatifactor. The sequence goes on from DFDT01000013.1 coordinate 4,004, forward strand.
GGGCAGAAATATTCCCTGCCGCTGGGAGGCGCAGGACGCGAAGCTGGCGGATGTGGCGGATATTGAGGATGCGTACTATGTGCGCGTGAAAGCCGGGAAAAAGGCTGAGGCGCAGGCTGCTTTCGCAGGGGGACAGTTGTTGGAGATTCCCGGCCGAGACAAGGACTTTGCGGTATTGACCACCCCTATGAAGGAAAAGGAGTTTGCGGAGAAATGCCAGACGCTGGGCGATGCGGTTTTGAGCAGGATCCGTTTATATTAAAATATCTGAAAGAGAAATCGAGGAGTTGAAAAAATGGCAAAGGTAGTAAAATTCGGCGGCAGTTCTCTGGCCAGTGCAGAGCAGTTTCAAAAAGTGGGTGACATCATCCGGGCGGACAAGCACAGAAGGTTTGTGGTTCCCTCCGCGCCGGGCAAGCGTTTTTCCGGTGATACCAAAGTGACGGATATGCTTTATGCATGTTATGATCTGGCGGCAGCAGGCAAGTCTTTTTCCAAGGAACTGAAAGCCATCAAGGCGCGTTATGATGAGATCATTGAAGGATTGATGCTGGAGCTCTCTCTGGAGGAGGAGTTCAAGACCATCGAGAAGAATTTCAAGGCGAAGATGGGCAGAGACTATGCGGCTTCTCGCGGCGAGTATCTGAACGGCATTGTCATGGCGAAGTATCTGGGCTATGAATTCATTGATGCGGCAACGGTCATTTTCTTTGATGAAAAAGGAGAATTTGACGCGGAGAAAACCAATGCGATCCTGTCCCATAGACTGACGGAGTGCGGTCTGGCGGTGGTGCCGGGATTTTACGGTGCGAAGCCGGACGGTACGGTGAAGACATTCTCCAGAGGCGGTTCCGACGTGACCGGCTCCATCGTGGCGAAAGCGGTAAGGGCAGATGTGTATGAGAACTGGACGGATGTGTCCGGATTTATGATCGCCGATCCCAGGATCATTGATTCCCCGGAGAGCATCGATGTGATCACCTACAAGGAACTGCGTGAGCTTTCTTACATGGGAGCAAGTGTCCTGCATGAGGATGCTATCTTCCCGGTTCGCCAGGAAGGGATTCCCATCAATATCAGAAATACAAATAAGCCGGATGACAAGGGAACCTGGATCGTGGGCAGCACCTGCCAGAAGTCCAAATATGTGATCACAGGGATTGCGGGCAAGAAGGGCTTTTGTTCCGTGTATATTGAGAAAGATATGATGAACTCTGAGATCGGTTTCGGGCGGAAAGTGCTGCAGGCTTTTGAGGATCAGGGCATTTCCTTTGAGCATGTTCCCTCCGGTATTGATACCATGACTGTCTTTGTGCATCAGGACGAGTTTATGAACAAAGAACAGCAGGTAGTTGCAGGAATCCATAGACTTGCAAAGCCGGATGTCATTGAGATAGAAGCGGATATCGCGTTGATCGCAGTGGTGGGACGCGGGATGAAATCCACCCGCGGTACTGCCGGAAGAATCTTCTCCGCATTGGCGCACAACAGGATCAATGTGAAGATGATCGATCAGGGGTCCTCCGAGCAGAATATCATTATCGGAGTGGCGGACAGCGATTTCGAGACAGCGATCAAGGCAATCTACGACATTTTTGTGACCACAAAGCTTTGATCATAAGACGTGTAAAAGGGTAGGAAAGATAGAAGGGCGGTTTTACTCAGAAGCGCGAGCGGTAATCTGAGCGAACCCGCCCTTTTGATTCGCAAATTTCATTAAAAAAATCTATTATTCAAAAATTACCAGAAAATTCTACAATAAATACCAGAAAAAACTAAAAATTTAAAAATTTTTGTAAAAATGTGTTGACAAATATCCTGAGCCATGCTATAGTAATATCAACAAAAGAAAACATCTTCCACAAAGTACGAAAGATGAAATGTTCTTTATAGGGCGCACGGCCCTCAATAAACGTTAACATAGATTGATCGAGTACACAGAAGAGAGCAGCGAGTTGCCGCAGATGATCATCTCGGAACGTTGCAGTATATGAATACAAAGAGGATGTGGAAAGATAGGAGAACAGGTGGAAGATGAATGACAACTTCATATTGAGGACATGCTTATACCGGAAGGTACGAAGAGCAAATAACCAGAAAGAGAGGTAAAGGCCGTTGGAGAGCATAGTCTGAAAGAGGGTATTGATGTGGCAGAATCGATACCCTCTTTCTTTTTCGTGTCCCCAAGGCTATAAATACCGGCTAATTCTTAATCTTTTAGAAAATAGTAAAAAAGAAATATTTTACAGTGGAAAAATGTCGAAAAGTAATGTATGATAGAACAGTATGATATCAACAGAAAGAATCGATGTATTTTAACATAGATAGGTCAGAGGTGCTTGAGAATATGGATCAGAAGATAAAAGAGCAGCAGGAGAAGCGGGAAGCGCGCAGAAAGCGGCGTATTCGGAATCAGATCATTGCCTATATCGTCCTTGTGGTATTGATCTTACTGATGGCGGGCGGCATTGTATATGGCATACAGTATCTGACACAGAAGGGTGAAGAAAACGGACAGGTGAAACAGGATCAGGTCGATCAGATGGTGGGTACGGAGGAGAGCCTGGAAGTTCCTCCCAGCAGTGAAGCTCCGACAGAACCGGTCATTGAACTGACGCCTGCGCAGAAATTGGATGAGATCGTCAATGCGGGCATTGAAGTGATGCCCTTGGAGGATAAGGTGGCGGGCTTGTTTGTTGTGACGCCGGAATCGATCACAGGAGTCAGTACTGCGGTAAAGGCAGGGGACGGAACCAAACAGGCCTTGACAAAGTATTCTGTGGGTGGAATCATCTACAATACCAGAAATATACAAAATGAGTCGCAGTTCAAAGAAATGATTGATACCACCAAGCTCTATGCCAACTATCCGCTGTTTATCGCAGTGGAAGATGAGGGCGGTTCTGTCAGCCCGTTGGAGGAGAAAGGTCTGGTTGAGAAACAAAAAGGCGCGGCGGACCTGGGAACGGCGGGGGATGCCAATGCAGTCCGTGCTGTGGGCGAGAATATAGGAACCTATCTGGCCGCTTATGGATTTAACCTGGATCTTGCTCCGGTAGCCGATCTGAACAGTGTGAAAAATTCCGTCATGGCAAAAAGGAGTTACGGTGATTCTGCGGATGCGGTGAGTCCGCTTGTTTCCGCAATGGTGGAAGGGCTGGAGAGCAAGAAGATTGACACGTGTCTGAAGCATTTCCCGGGTATGGGCAGCACGACGCAAAATACGGATACAGGCCTGGCGTCTACGGATCGCAGCGCAGAGGATTTCAGAGCAAATGAATTTGTGGTCTTCCAGGCGGGAATCGATGCTGGAGCGGATATGGTGATGGTGAGTCACATGTCGGCACCTTCTCTTTCGGGTGACAATACGCCCTGCTCTATGTCATCTGCGGTGGTGACGGATATTTTGAGGAACGAGATGGGATTTGACGGCGTGATTATCACGGATGCCATGAATCTGAAGGCAATATCGGAATACTATGGCGCGGATGAGGCGGCGGTGATGGCGCTGAAAGCGGGCTGTGACATGATCCTGATGCCGGAGGATTTTGAAAAGGCGTACAACGGTGTGCTGGAAGCAGTGCAGAACGGTGTGATCTCTGAGGAGCGTATCAATGACTCCCTGCGGAGAGTATATCGCATCAAATACGCCGACAGAGTATCTGAATAAGGTTAAAATGCTAAAAATAAGACACAAAATCCGCAAATACTGTGAATTTTGTGTCTTTACTTTAGTGTGTTGCTATGGTAAAATAGCCCTTGTTTTATGGGAGTTGCTCCCGATTTTTATTTTATGGAGGAGAGAATTATGAAAAAGAAAATTGCAATGTTATTGACCTTGACCATGATGTCCGGGCTGCTGCTTACCGGTTGTAACACCGGCAGCAATGCAGGAACCGGCGCTTCCCAGTCTGCAAAGGCAGAGCTGGTATACGCAGTAGAGGCGGGAAGTGCAGGAGAGGAAGTTGCCAAGGAGAAAGGCTTCAAGATCAATTCTGTGGCTTCTCAGGCAGATGCTTTGATGGAAGTGGCATCCGGTACTTCTGATGCGGCGATCATCGATCTGCTCATGGCGGGCGCTATGATCGGTGAGGGCACCAGCTATCCTAACATGATCCACACGGAGGAGCTGACCACCGAGGAGTACGGCGTAGGCTGCCGTAAGGGTTCTGACCTGGCATCTTATATCAATGCGGTATTTGCTGATACCTATGCGGATGGTTCCCTGAAGACCACTGCAGAGAAGTATGGCGTACAGGAGTCTCTGGTGGAGCAGGCTGCTGCAGAGTTTACCGCATCTGCAAGCGACAGTGATGTGGCTTATATTCAGGGAAAAGGTACTCTGATCGTAGGAATCACGGATTTTGCGCCGATGGATTACAAGGATGACAAGGATCAGTGGATCGGATTTGATGCAGATATGGCCCGTGTGGTTGCTGAGAGAATGGGCGTTACCGTTGAGTTCGTAGAGATCGATTGGGACAACAAGATCATGGAGCTCAATTCCAAGAATATCGATGTGGTATGGAACGGTATGACTCTGACCAACGAGGTCAAGGAGTCCATGGAGTGCACCAACGCATACTGCAATAACGCACAGGTGGTAGTTGTAAACAAGTAATAATTGACAAAGGATATGGAGTTTGCCTATGTTTTGGCCGGTTACCTGGTCCCTGATGAATGGTCTGTGGACGACTTTTAAAATATTTGCTCTGACACTTGTGTTTGCTCTGCCGTTGGGACTTGTGATAGGTATTTTGAGTATGAGCAAATGCAAACCTGTAAAGTGGCTGATCGATATTTTGGTCTGGATCGTGAGAGGAACCCCCCTCATGCTTCAGTTGATCATTATCTTTTACGGACCGGGGTTGTGGCTGGGACACAATATCTGGAACGGCGGGGAGAGCGGACGTATCACGGCGACTGTGGTGGCTTTTTCCATTAATTATGCATGCTATTTTTCCGTGATTTTCCGCGGCGGTATCGAGGGCGTTCCGGTCGGACAGAGAGAGGCCGGTCAGGTGCTGGGAATGACGAAGATGCAGATTTTCTTTAAGATTACGTTGCTCCAGATGATCAAGCGGGTGGTGCCGCCCATGTCCAATGAGGTGATCACCCTGGTGAAGGATACTTCCCTTGCCAGGATCATTGCCGCATACGAGCTGACCTTTGCGGGATATTCCTTTATGAAATCTGATGGCCTTACCTGGCCGCTGTTTTATACAGGTGTCTTTTATCTGTTGTTTGTGGGGATTCTGACGGTGCTCTTTAATCTCATTGAGCGCAAGCTGGACTATTTCAGGTAGGAGGCATGACATGGCGATCTTGGAAGTAAAAAATATTGAAAAACATTTTGGCAATACAAAGGTACTCCAGGATGTGAGCTTCTCACTGGAGGAAGGCAATGCACTTGCGATCATCGGATCCTCCGGCTCCGGCAAGACCACATTGCTCAGATGCTTAAATTTTCTGGAGATGCCAAGCCAGGGGACGATCGTTGTGAAGGGTGAGACGTTATTCGATGCATCCCGTCCGTCGAAGGAGTGGGACAAAGATCTGCGCACAAAACGTCTGCATTTTGGCATGGTGTTCCAGTCCTTTAATCTCTTTCCGCAGTATACGGCCTTGCAGAATGTAACGCTGGCGGAAGAACTGCTGGCAAAGGAACGTTCGGATTACAAGGCAAATCGGACGCAGATCCTGGAGGAGATCAAAGAGCACGGGAAAGCGCTCCTGGCACAAATGGGGCTTTCCGACAGAATGGATCATTATCCGCACCAGCTTTCCGGCGGACAGCAGCAGAGAGTGGCCATTGCCAGGGCATTGGCGCTGAAACCGGATATCCTGTGCTTTGATGAGCCCACATCGGCGCTGGATCCGGAGTTGACCGGCGAAGTGCTGAAGGTCATCAGAGGATTGGCGGATCAGAAGACCACGATGATCATTGTGACCCACGAGATGGCGTTTGCCAGAGATGTGGCGGATCAGATCATTTTCATGGATGGCGGCGTGATCGTGGAACAGGGCGATGCAAAGCAGGTGATCGATGCGCCGAAAGAGGAGCGGACCAAACAGTTCCTCACCAGATATACACAAGGTTAAGCATTGGGATAATTTGCAGGGAAAATAGAACAGGCACATCATACATTTCGGTACAGACCGGTTTGTATGACGTGCCTGATTTTTATTCATTCATTTGGGCAATAAAAAAAGCGCGAGACGGGGATCGAACCCGCGACCCCCTCCTTGGCAAGGAGGTGCTCCACCGCTGAGCCACTCGCGCATATCGCAATCAATGCTTGCGAACAAAACATATTCTACAGCATAAACTTCGTGCTGTCAACCCTATTTTTCAAATAAATCCCTTGCACAGTGCCTGCAAAGAGAATAAAATAAAAGTGTAAAGTGGGGATAGTATGGGAATTTACATAAAATCTAGAATAGACAGCAAGGAGGGTTATGCATGAAATTAGTATTTATCGGAGCAGATCATGAAGTGACGGGAAGCTGTCATTATCTTGAGGCAGCGGGGAAGCATATCCTGGTGGATTATGGTATGGAGCAGGGAATTCATACCTTTGAGAGTGCGCCGCTACCGGTGGATGAGGCGCGGATCGACTATGTGTTTTTGACCCACGCGCATGTGGATCATTCGGGGCTATTGCCTTTGCTCTATGCAAGGGGATTTCGAGGACAGATTTTCACCACAGATGCCTCAGCGGATCTGTGCAGCATTATGTTGCGGGACTGTGCGCACATTCAGATGATGGAGTCGGAGTGGCGCAACCGCAAGGCAAAACGAAGCGAGAATGTAGCACATCAGGAGCCGCTTTATACCATGGAGGACGCGGACGGTGTGATCAAGCGCATCGTGCCCTGTCATTATGATCAGGAAGTGAACATCTGTGAAGGCATAAAAATCCGGTTTACAGACATCGGACATCTGCTGGGCAGCGCCAGCATCGAGGTATGGCTGACTGAGGACGGTCGCACGAAGAAGATTGTGTTCTCCGGCGATATCGGCAATAAGGAGCAGCCACTGCTGAAAGACCCGAAACCCACGGCGCAGGCAGATTATGTGGTCATGGAATCCACCTACGGCGACAGGCTGCATACCACGGAGAAAGTGGATTATGTAAAGGAGTTGGCGCAGATCCTGAAGGAGACCTTTGACCGGGGCGGTAATGTGGTAATCCCGTCCTTTGCGGTGGGCAGAACGCAGGAGATGTTGTATTTTCTGCGGCAGGTGAAGGTGGACCGCCTGGTAAAAGGACATGAGAATTTCCAGGTTTATGTAGACAGCCCTATGGCGGTGGAGGCCACCGAGATCTTCCAGGACAACCGCATGGACTGCTTTGACGAGGAAGCTATGGCGCTGGTGCGGGAAGGCATTAATCCGATTGCCTTTTCGGGTTTGAAACTTGCGATCACCAGTGAAGAATCTAAGGATATCAACTTCAATGACGATCCCAAGGTTATCATTTCCGCCTCCGGTATGTGCGAGGCCGGGCGTATCAGACATCATTTGAAACATAACCTCTGGCGCGAAGAATGTACCATTTTGTTTGTGGGGTATCAGGCAGTCGGAACTTTGGGCAGAAGCATTGTAGAGGGTGCAAAAGAGGTTAAGCTGTTTGGTGAATCCATTCAGGTGCGTGCCCATATCAAACAGCTGCGCGGCATGAGCGGTCACGCGGACAAAAACGGCTTGATCGAATGGCTGGAAGCTTTTGAGGAGAAACCTAAGAAAGTCTTTATTGTGCACGGTGAGGACGGCGTGAGCACCGCCTTTGCGGAATGCCTGAAGATCGAGCATGGGCAGCGCGCCTATGCGCCTTACAGCGGCACAGAGTTCGACCTGCTTTCCAACCAGTTCCTTTACGAAGCAGACCCTGTGCTCATCAAGAAAAAAGCAAAACCCGCCAGTGGTGTATTTGCCCGCCTGGTGGCTGCGGGACAGCGCCTGATGGCTCTGATCTCCAAGAGCGATGGGCTGGCTAATAAAGATATGGCCAAGTTTGCGGATCAGATCAATTCGCTGTGCGATAAGTGGGAGTAACGCAACATGAAAACTTTAGTGATCCCGGACATACATCTGAAACCATGGATTTTTGACGAAGCCGATAAACTGATGCGGAAAGGCGCAGCAGATTCGGCGGTCTGTCTGATGGACATTCCGGACGATTGGAATAAAGCGTTCAAGACAGAGCTATATGCGGAAACCTATGACCGTGCGATCAGGTTTGCCAAGGATTTTCCGAACACTAAATGGTGTTATGGCAACCATGATGTCTGTTATCTGTGGAATCAGCGGGAGAGCGGTTTTTCCATTACCGCCACTTATACCGTATGCCGGAAATTGTTTGAACTGGAATCTGCACTGACGGACAGCAGTCTGATCGCTTTTGTGCATCGGACGGATCATGTATTGTTCTCCCATGGCGGACTGCGGAATTATTTTATCAGAGAAGTTATGGAGGCAGAATCGTCAGAGGCGGAAGAAACCGCACCGGAAATGCCGGAGATCAGTTTTGACACCGACGAAGATCTTGACCGGATGCTCGCGCTGGTTAACTCCAAGGGCGAGGGCTGGATGTGGTCGGATGAGTCTCCTATTTGGTACAGGCCGCAGTATAATGGCAGTGCCGATCTTTTCCGCAGGGAGGGATGGATCCAGGTGGTGGGACATACGCCGGTGGAGAAGATATATGACGGCGGCGGGTTTATCTCCACGGATGTGTTCTCGACCTATCAGAATGGCAGGCAGATCGGGGAGTCTGCGTTTCTCATAATTGACACACAGACCTGCGAGTGGGAGAAACAATTTATTCAATAAAAAGACAGCGAAAGGAATAGCAGCATGAAAGCCATTTTTTTAGATTACACCGGCACCATCGTTCAGGAGGACGAGCCGTACACGAGAGAGTTACTCAGCTATTTTGCAACTCACAGTGACTTGAAAAATCCCAAAGATATCCTGCGTGTGGTGTGGGGGAAAGTCAAGGAGCTAGAGGCGGAAAGCTTTGGTGCTTCTTTTATTAAAAATGATGAAAAGGTAGATAAAATACTTGCCCATTGTGCGGAGCATTACGGTCTTCGGGGAGATTTTGCCTATATGCATGAGGTGTGGCGTAAAGTCTGGGTTTACGCGCCGTTGTATGATGATGTAAAGCCGTTTTTTGAAAGGGTGAAGCTGCCAATCTACATTTTGTCCAATGACGACCTGTGTTATCTGGAAGAATCCATGCAACTGAAAGGTCTGCATCCTGCGGGAATCATTTCAGCGGAACTGGCGGGTGCATGCAAGCCAAACAGAGCCATATTTGAAAAAGCATTGGAAGTGGCGGGAGTGAAGCCTGACGAAGTCATACATATCGGGGACTCGGTGACTTCCGATGTAGAGCCGGCGAAAGCGCTGGGGATCACGCCGATTTATATTTCCCGTACAGCTCCGGCAGCATTGGAAGATGTGCGGGTGATCCGGTCGTTGGAGGAATTAAAAGACGAATTCTGATCTGGATGCAAAACAGATCAACAAGTGAAAAAACAGGATGGAAAAGGTATATGGAATACAGGGAGATAACGCAGGCGGATGACAGCATTCTCGCGCATATCGTGAGAACAAATTTAAAAGCACATGCGCTGGATCTGCCGGGAACCGTTTATTACGATGAAAACTTAAATCGGCTGAGTGAGTTTTATCTTGGCGATCAGCAAAAGAGATACTATTATATTGCAACAGAGGATGGAGAGGTCGCAGGCGGCGTCGGTGTCGCCGAGTTTGCGTATTTTGAGGATTGTGCGGAGCTGCAAAAGCTGTATCTTGTAGATGCGGTGAAGGGGCGCGGAATCGGATATGTGCTCGTGGGCCTGATAGAAGATAAGGCACGCGATCTGGGTTATAAACGGATGTATCTGGAAACGCATACAAACCTGCAGGCAGCCATTCATATTTACGAAAAGTGTGGATATAGAGAGATCGAAAAGCCCGCAGGTGTGGTTCATGCCACCATGAACAGGTTTTTCATTAAAGAGTTATAAGAATAATGTTACATAAAAGTCAATGAATCATGAGAAAGGGTAAAAATAAAATGAGCTACGCAGACAAAGTATTTATTGAGATGTGCAAAGATATTCTGGAGAACGGTACCAGTACCGAGGGCGAAAAGGTACGTCCTCATTGGCCGGACGGGACCCCGGCATACACGATCAAGAAATTCGGTGTGGTGAACCGCTATGACCTGCGCAAAGAGTTTCCGATCATGACGCTGCGCCGTACCGCGCTGAAATCCGCGACAGATGAGATCCTTTGGATCTGGCAGCAGAAGTCCAACAACATTCATGACCTGCACAGTCATATCTGGGACGAATGGGCGGATGAGAACGGTTCCATCGGCAAGGCTTATGGCTACCAGATGCAGGTGAAGCATCAGTACAAAGAGGGTATGATGGATCAGGTGGACAGGGTAATTTATGATTTGAAAAATAATCCGTTTAGCCGCCGTATCATGACCAATATTTATGTGCATCAGGATCTTCATGAGATGCGCCTGTATCCCTGCGCATACAGTATGACCTTTAATGTGACCCAGCGAAAAGGAGAGGACAAGCTGACCCTCAATGCGATTCTCAATCAGCGTTCCCAGGATGTATTGGCGGCAAACAACTGGAATGTGGTGCAGTATGCCGTGCTGGTTCACATGCTGGCGCAGGTTTGTGATATGCAGGTGGGAGAGCTGGTGCATGTGATCGCGGATGCACATATCTATGATAGACATGTGCCGATCATTGAGGAGCTGATCAAACGGGAGCCGAAAGCGGCCCCCACATTCTGGCTGAACCCGGAGATTCATGATTTTTATCAGTTTACCAGAGAGGATGTGCGTGTGGATAATTATGAGACAGGAGAACAGATCAAGGATATCCCAATTGCAATTTAAAAATAGGATATGCCTGTTTCTTGCCGTATCACTCATAGGTTGCATTACGGCTTGCGGGATACAAAATGCCGGGGAAGATTTGGCTGCAGCTTCGAATGTCTCCCCGGAAAGCGATGCTGCAGCGGGTGGCGTGAAAGCCAGCCTGCCGGGGACAGGTGGCGCAGAGAGGGAAACAATGTCGACACAGCCACAGACAGAGCAGGCAGTCAGTGCCCAGGTTTTTGTAGAAAATTTAGGTGTGGGATGGAATTTAGGCAACACTTTAGATCCTGTGGACTGTACCTGGCTTACGGATGATATGGAATACGAAACCGCCTGGGGCAATCCGAAAACGACAAAAGAACTGATCCATTATATCAAATCCGAGGGCTTTACAACGATCCGTATTCCGGTCACATGGAAAAATCATGTAGATGCAGCCCCTGCTTATACCATCCATAAGCAATGGCTGGACAGAGTGCAGCAGGTGGTGGACTGGTGCAGGGAGGAAGAGCTGTATGTCATTCTAAATATTCATCATGAGAGTTCCTGGCTCACGAATGCATCCAAAGATTATGAGCAGACAATGGCGCAGTACCGCGCTATCTGGACGCAGCTTGCTGCACGGTTTCAGGATTATGATGAGCATTTGATCTTTGAGTCCATGAATGAGATCGGTTTTGATGATCTGGGGGATGCAAAAGGTTGTGAACTCCAGAATCGCATCAATGCGGAATTTACGGAACTGATCCGCACCTCCGGCGGGAAAAATGCAGACCGCTATCTGTTGCTGGCAGGTTACTGGACTGACATTGATAAGACCTGCGAGGGGACTGTATTACCGGAGGATGACCGCGTGATCCTGTCCGTGCATTATTATTCACCGGCGACGTTTGCCATTGCAGACAGAAGTTCTTCCTGGGGTTATCAGGAGACATGGGGCACGGATGCTGATTTTGCCTATCTGGACGGGCAGATGCGGAAGCTGAAGGAGCACTTTACAGACAAGGGTACACCGGTCATTATCGGTGAGTTCGCGGCCACACATACGGACAAGGACGCGGAGAGCGTGGTGCGCTATACTGCTGCTGTGATGGAATATGCACTGCGTTATCGTTTCTGTCCCATCTGGTGGGACAACGGACAGGAGATAGACCGCACAGCGTTAAACTATCGTCTGAACGGTATACAGGAAGCGATTCACGAGGTTATGAATAAATACAGGAGATAAAGATGACTGGAGCCACTCGTTACCCCATTCTCATGGTGCATGGAATGGGATTCAGGGACCGCAAGAGGATCAATTACTGGGGACGTATTCCGAAAGCTTTGGAAAGAATGGGCTGCCGTATTTTCTACGGCGGTCAGGACAGCAACGCGTCCATAGAAACCAATGCAAGAGTGCTGGCTGACAAAATCCGGACAATCATAAGCGAGACAGGAGCGGAAAAACTTAATATTATCGCTCATTCCAAAGGCGGCTTGGATGTCCGCGCGGCAATCTGTGACTATCATTTAGAGAAATACATAGCGTCTGTGACCACAATCAACTCACCTCACCACGGTTCCAAGACAGTGGATCTGCTTTTAAAATTTCCCGATTGGATGGTACGGGTGGCAGGTGCCTGTACAGACCTGGTATTTCGCATCTTGGGAGACAAAGAACCTGATTCCTATCAGGTCTTTCATTCCCTTACCACAAAGAAAGCAGAAGAATTTAATCAAACCCATACGAATTCCCCCAATATTTATTATCAGAGCTTTGCGTTTGTGATGAGGCACCCTTTCGGTGATATTTTTCTATGGCTTCCCAGTCTGATCGTCTGGTTGGTCGAGGGTGAAAATGACGGATTGCTCACACCAAGAGCTGTAAAATGGGGTGATTTTCAAGGAGTCGTCCGGAGTAATTCGGGTCGCGGTATTTCCCATTGCGACGAGGTGGATATGCGCCGCCACAGATTGACCAAGAAGCAGGGGGAGGGCGTTTCGGATATCGTGGATTTTTATGTTGAGGTAGTCA
>DFDT01000093.1:0-6242 GCA_002368865.1 Lachnospiraceae bacterium UBA3821
GTAAATTTAGCGATTCAGCCATTCTTTTGGTCGATTAAACACTTCTTCCTTACCTTTCACAGATGTTACCTCACTTTTATTCACCGCAGAATGATGACCAAACTCGCCATCAGAACAGATTGTCCATATTAATCCTCAAGATGGCACATCAACTGTACTCTAAACGGAAAATGATCCTTTAAATATTAAAATATTAGCACAAACAAAGCACAAATCTGTCATGCCTATAATAGCATGACGCTTGGTCCGAGCGCTCACAGTTAGCTGCAAATTCACCGCGCAAGTGGATTGAGGAAGAAATCGAGCAGGCTACATGGAAGAAGAGTTCTATATCAGCATCCAGACTACGACAGACGGTTGGGTTTCACCTTTTCTTCTGATGATTTTAAGCCTAAGGCATAGATCGGTTTGTGATTTGTTACTGTTTCCATGTTAGTTTAAACATATCAACAATAAAGTATATTTACAAATGGCGGGATAAAACAAAAGTCTGAAACCTGTTGAGATTGCAGGCATGAAAAAAAGGGGAAAGTCAACCGGAAGATAGGATATAAAAAAGGAGCAAGTTGTATATTATGCCAAGGCTATAATCATTACTTGTAAAGAGCGAAGGCAGAAGCATGGTTACGTGGAGGGACATATGACTGTTTTTATTCAGAAGAATATAAGATGGATTGTGATCGCGGCCGCAGCGCTGCTAATCGCGGCGATATTGATTATCAGGCTAAGGGGTTCAGGAAATCTTATTGACGGAACGGCTTATGTGGAGACGGTTGAGAATCTGACCGGGCAGAATGCAGCACTTGGTATGATCAATCGTTACTCTGGGATCATAGAGTCACAGAGTACATGGTCGGTATCTAAAAACAACGACGTGGATGTCAAGGAGATCTTCGTCTCGGAGGGAGAAGAGGTGGAAGAAGGCCAGGCTCTCTTTGTTTATAATACCTCGAAATATGAAGAAGACCTGCGGCAAGCAGAGATAGACCTTGAACGTATTCACAATGAATATGACAGCACGGCAGAAGCAATTTCTCAGCTGGAAAAAGAGAAGAAGAACGCATCCTCCTCGGAGCAGGCTGATTATACTGTTCAGATCAAGGAACAAAAACTTGCCCTCAAGGACAAGGAATTGGACATCGAGATTAAGGAAGCGGAAATTGAAAAACTGGAGGATAATATTGAAAACGCGGAAGTTGTCAGCGGAATCGACGGAGTTGTCAAGAGCATTAATGAGAACGACGTTTCCTATTCGGGTTCCGGCGACAACAGCTTCATCACTGTGATGAAGGTGGGCACTTACAGAGTGAAGGGAGCCGTCAATGAACAAAACATTGGAGATCTCTATGTAGACGCGCCCGTCATCGTTCACTCGAGGGTTAACGATAACGCATGGAAAGGAAGGATCACCAAGATCGATACAGAGAATGCCATGACTTCAGAAAGCGGAAGCTACATGGTTATGGGCTCGGAGACTAGCAGAAGTTCTCGATATCCTTTCTATGTTGAGCTAGACAGCAGCGAAGGGCTGATTATGGGGCAGCATGTCTATGTGGAGCTGGATTTGGAAGAAGGGGAAGAGGGTATTTCCGAGGGGCTCTGGATTCCTGACTACATGGTGGATCTGACTGATCCTGATCATCCGTTCGTTTGGAAGGACGACCATGGCAGACTGGTAAAGCAAAAGGTCACGATCTCAGAAACTAGTGAAGAATTTGGAAAGGTGAAGATCTCAGAAGGGCTCTCGGCTGAGGACGCGATTTGCATACCGGATCCGTCATTGAGTGAGGGCATGAAAACTGTGCTAATGAGCGGAGAACAGCAATGAAGAAGATTGTGGAGTGCAGGAATATTTATAAGAACTACTATCAGGGAAAGTTGGAGGTTCCTGTACTTAAGAGTATTAATTTTGTGGTGAATGAGGGTGATTACACGGCTATTGTAGGCCCGTCGGGTTCGGGAAAGTCGACGCTGATGAACCTGATCGGGTGTCTTGACAAGGCGACCAGCGGAAGTCTTTTGATCGACGGGAGAGAAGTGGGAAGCCTTTCAGAAAACGAACTGGCGGACATTCGGCTGGAGAAGATAGGGTTCGTCTTTCAGAACTTTCAACTCCTTGGTGGACAGACGGCTCTTGAGAATGTTGAGCTTCCTCTGACTTACGCGAACATTCCTCGAAAAGAGAGAAGAGAGAAAGCACAGCAGGCGCTGGGCAGGGTCGGACTCACTGACAGAATGGATTTTTTGCCGAGTCAGCTGTCAGGAGGACAGAAGCAAAGAGTGGCAATCGCAAGGGCACTTGTCAACAATCCCCGGATTGTGCTCGCAGACGAACCGACGGGGGCGCTTGACTCCCGCTCGGGGGCACAGGTTATGGATTTGTTTGAAGAACTCAACGCAGAAGGAGTGACGGTGCTTGTGATCACGCATGATCAGGGAATCGCCAGGAGAGCAAAAAACAGAGCTGAGATCATAGATGGAGAATTAGGGCGTCTTTAAAACGAGGAGCCCCTATAAAAATGTTCAATGAGGAAGTGCAATAATGTTTAATAACCTCAAAGATAATAAAAAGAAAGTAATGACAGCGGGTGTCTCACTGATCCTTGTCGCGGCGATCATCGCGGGGATCGCATCAGCTGTACGCTCGACTACCTCTTCGACGGTTGCCGTGGTGCCGGTCTCTGACCTCAACTACGGCTATTACCTGGACTGGCAGAACAGCGTGTCCGGCATGATTACCACGCAGGCCGAACAGCATATTTATCTGTCGGATACGGAGAAGGTGCAAGATGTTCTGGTGCAGGAGGGGCAGCCCGTTCGCAAAGGAGACGTTCTTCTTCGTTATGACACCAGGGCCACAGAACTTAAACTGGAAAAAGAGAAACTTAATCGCGAAAGGATTGAACTCGGGATTACGGTTGCAAAGGAAAACATTAAGACTTTGGAAAACACTTCACCGACTTCCGAAGGGGGAGATTTTGATCTGGCTTGGGATTTTGCCGAGTTTGATCAGGTCGATGTGCTTAGCAAGGCGGAAGTGTACGAGCACATCCTTACGGCAGACGCAAAACCTGTCCGCGACGATCCGGAAGATGTTTTTCTCGGAGAAGAGGACACGCCCTATGTTTTCCTGTGCAAGGGCGGGACGGTAGTGATTACCGGAGACTTTATCAAAAAGTGGCAAAAAGCAGCCGAAAAGAAAGAGTCAGGACATTTGTACATAGCGCTGCAGGTCAGAGACGACGCGCAGGCACTTCAGAAGGCGTGGATAACCGATATCATGCTATTAGACCAGATGTACGATATAGAAGTGGATTTGGCTACAGGTAAGACCGGTTATGCAGCTATGAACAAGCCGGAAGAACTTGCTCTGCTTCTTCGGAAGATTCTGAAAGAGATTCCTGATCCGGAGCGCGGAGAATGGCTGGCCGCCATGCTGGACAAGCTTATGATCACGGACGAGATGGAGGAAAAGAAACAGGAGCGCGGGTCGCTCCTTGCTTCCATGCTTAATGCACTGAGTGAGCAGGACAGGGAGGAATTTGCCTCTGCAGCGGCACTTATGGACAGCAAGACGCTGTCTGTCTTGTTTGAGAGCTTATCGGTAAACCTAACGGCGGAGCAGGTCGAAGAAATTGATCAGGATGCTATGTCAGCTATTATAACACTTCTACTGGGAAACGTCACAAGGGAGCAGGTTGGAGAGATCGATTCCGACGTGTTGGCATTATTCTTGCAGAAACTCTCCTCTGATCAGATTTCCGAACTGGAGCCAGAGATCATTTCGGCCATTCTTGCTTCGCTGAGTGAAGAACAGATTCGTGGTTTGGACCAGGCGTTTCTCGCGAGGCTTTTTACTGACATGACCGAAGAGCAGGTAAGCGGGCTTGATGTAAATGAAATGAAACGTTTTTTTGACTGTCTTACGGAAGAACAGTTAAAAATGCTGATCGAAGCAAGAAAACGCGAGATAGAGGAACTGCTCAATAAAAGTACCGAAGAAGAGCACGAAGAGACTGGTGAAGGTCATGAATCCTCTGAACCGGTACCGTCAGATGACTCCGGTAACAACGCAACACAGGACGAACCCGAAGTCCCTGAAAAACCGCAGGAAGAGCAAGCAGAACAGCCTGAACCTGAACCGGGAAAAGAAGAGCCGACAGAGCAGCCTGAATCTGAATCGATGAGTGACGAAAACATATCCGAGACAGGTCCTGTTCCCCCGACAGCGCCTGCACCCGGCACTGGGACAGGATCCGGAATTCAAATTTTGTCAGGAGAAATCAGTTATACAAGTAGAGAACTGGCTAAGGCAAAGCGGGAAGCAAGGGAAAAACTAAGAGACCTGGAACTGGACCTCAAGGAATCCAAGATTAAAATTGAAAAAGCGGAAAGTGCGCTTGAAAAGGGTGTGATCACGGCAAGCATGGACGGCGTGATTAAAACAGCAGGTGATCCCAACGCGCCGCCTACAGATGGAAGCGCCTTTATTACAGTCACCGGGACGGAAGGGCTCTATGTAAAGAGTGGTATCAAGGAGAGCAAACTCGGAACGATCAGGGAAGGCGACACTGTTACCGTGACATCCTGGCAGACTGGCGGACAGTATGAAGCTCAGATCAAAAGCATTTCTCCTTATCCTGACAGCACGGGAATGTTTTATGACGGCGGCACAGAAACCTTTTATCCCTTTATGGCCGCCGTAAGTGAAAAGAAAGCAAACTTGACGAACGGAGAGTGGGTCGAAGTATCTTATACATCATCGAATCCGAACGGAGGGAGCAATACTCTGACGGTGCTTAAGGCCTTCATACGGGAAGAAGACGGACGGAAATATGTCTATAAGCGGGATGTTGACATGAAACTTAAAAAGCAATATATAGTCACCGGCACTCTGAGCGATTCGGGCTACGAAGTGCTGGACGGTTTGAGTGCGAACGACTGGATTGCCTTCCCTTACGGAAAAAACGTGAAAGATGGGGCAAAAACAAGAGAAGCGTCAGTCTACGAACTTTATTAGAGAAAACGGGGAGAGTGGATATGCGTGAAAATATCAGGCTTGCTTTGAAAGGAATCTGGTCCCACAGGCTTCGGTCCTTTTTGACTATGCTCGGAGTGATAATCGGTATTGCATCTATCATTGCCATTGTCTCCACTATAAAAGGAACAAATGAGCAAATCATGCAGAATCTGATCGGTACGGGCAACAACAACGTGACGGTCTCTCTCAGACAGGGGGATTCGGAGTACTGGATGGAAGCAGGGATGCCGGATAATGTGATTCCGGTAACAGACTCACAGATTCGAGAGATTCGTGAACTTAGCGGTGTGGCCGACGCCTCTTTTTATTATAAGCGCAGGTATGCGTCGGAAATCACGGCCGGTGTGAATTTTTTGTCGGGAGGAAGTATCTTCGGGGTGGATTCACACTACTTAACAACAGTCGGGTATCTTGTGTATAAGGGAAGGCCCTTTGTGGAAGCGGATTACACGAATTTCCGCAAAACGGCGCTGCTGGATGAGAAGGCGGCGGAGCTGCTGTTCCCGGGCATTGAACCGATTGGAAGCACGGTTGACCTTTTAGGAGAGCCTTTCATTGTAGTGGGACTTATCAGGAAGGCAGATAATTTTCAACCAGTGATCGAATCTTTGCGAGACTATGAGACCTACACCGGTGATGAATACGGTATAGTTTTAATTCCCGATGCGGACTGGCCAATCCTTTATAATTATGATGAGCCGCAGGACTGCGTTGCGAGGGCTGTGTCTACGGAGAAGATGAGTGACGTTGGCAGACAGGTTGAACAAATTATGAAGAAATCTGTTGGCGGAAGCGGCACGGGAGAAGATGCGGTAACCTATAAAGCGGAGGATCTTCTGGAAAAGGCGCGCAACAAGCAGGAGCTGGCAAACAGTACAAATAACCTGCTGATCTGGATCGCAAGTATTGCACTGTTGGTTGGAGGAATTGGAGTTATGAATATCATGCTGGTGTCCGTGACAGAGAGAACAAATGAAATCGGATTGAAAAAGGCGCTTGGAGCAAGAAACAGCCGGATCCTGACACAGTTTCTGACGGAAGCAGTGGTACTGACGAGTCTGGGCGGCGTCGCGGGAGTCATCTCGGGGATCATCCTCGCGGAGGTGATCTCCCGGGCAGCAGGAACGCCGGTCGCCATCAGCATACCGGCGATCATACTCAGCGTTCTCTTTTCAATGGCAATCGGCGTTATCTTCGGATT
>DFDT01000093.1:6313-9974 GCA_002368865.1 Lachnospiraceae bacterium UBA3821
CTGCCTTCTGTACAGGCAGCAAATCTCAATCCTATTGATGCACTGCGGCGCGAATAAATGCCCGAGGCAGATCGGAACATTACCTAGTCGGACCGGGAAATTAGTAGAGTATTTGTGCCGGTCAGCTATAGTTTTTTAATAAACATATTTAACTCGCAACATATCTTGATCAAGAAATGAGGGGAAGAAAATGAAAAAAGGTTCATCTTGGCTGCAATGGCGTTTGTAATGGCGATCGGTATGACAGCTTGAGGGTTCTACAAACGAACAGGAAGAAGGCGCTGTTTCCCCTAAGGAATCAGTAAATATGTTTGTTCATGCGGCGGCGGGAGGATCTGACGCTATGGCAAGGACGATTGCCAATATTATGGAAAACAGCATGGGCGTTCCGGTCGTAGTTGACAACAAGACAGGCGGAACAGGATCGGTGTGTTGGCAGACACTGATCAATTCTAAAGCAGACGGGTATACGATTTCTACAGTTGTTTCAGAGCTTATGTATATTAGTGCTCTTGGTTACGCGGATATAGGGCCGGACGATGGAGAGTTTTTGGGGCTTTGCCAGTCCTGGTCTGGTTCTCTGGTAGTGCCGTCTGATTCACAATGGCAGACTTTTGAGGAGTTCGTGAAATACTGCAAGGAAAATCCGGGCGAAGTTTCTGTAGGAGACGGTGGCACTGACAATATTTGGCAGTTGACAGCATATACCATGGAAAAGGAAACAGGGATTACGGTAAATCATGTGCCTTTTGACGGAGCGGCAGGTGAAATGACTGCGCTGCTTGGCGGCCACTGTGACGCGATCGTGGTAGGGGCTTCCGAGGCAAAATCCAACATAGATTCAGGAGCACTGAAGTGCCTCTGTGTGTTTAATGACCGACCTTCCTCCGCAGTGCCTGACGCCCCGATCGCACCGGACCTAGGATATCCCGACTTAATCTGTAATGTTTGGGTCGGCATCGGCTGCCCGAAGGGAGTGCCGGATGATATCAGGGGATATTTGGTGGAGAGAGTTCGTGCGGCAGTGGAGAGCGAAGAATTCAGGGGATACACCAAGACGCGCGGAACAGACTGGAATTACTTGGAGCCCGATGAATTGTATGAATTAGCCATATCTGACTCAACAAAATATGCAGCAATTATCGAAGAGGCTGGATTGGCGCAATAAAAATACGGCGATCATTGGGGAAGCCGGAACGCAGAATTAAAGAGCGTACCGGTTTTGATCAAAAGAAAAAATCCCTATTGTCGAGAGGGGAGTTATGAAAAAACGATTTTTAAATAGTGAAGTGATATTTGGCGTTGTGGCCATTTTTGTGGCTGTATTTTTTATTGTATCAGGGTGGAAACTTCCCGGAGAGACCGCGAATGGAGTGCCCGGGTCGGGGTATTTTCCTGCCATTGTAGCAGGCGGCGTTATTATTTTTCCATGTTGCTCATCATTCAGGGGCTCCGAAATCCAAAGACCTACTTCCGTATGAACGAGGTGCAGTATCGCAATCTATACCAGATGTTGGAGGTGTTGGTGGCTTTGGCAGGGTTCCTTATTATTTGGAGATTTATCCCCTTTTTGCCGGCCGCGATGCTCTATGTGTTTGTACTGTCGAGGATATTGAAGCAGCCGATGAAGTATTCGATCCCTTATACAATTATAGTAGTTGTTGTGCTTTATCTGATTTTCAGTGTCGCGTTTCGAGTCAAGCTGAATATTTATTGAGAGAAAGGCGAGACAAACATGGCAATCTGGTTGTCTTCTATTCAGTCGGTATGTACGCTGGGCGTCATGCTGTACGCGCTGATCGGTGTCAGTGTCGGGATGTTGATAGGCACGCTTCCCGGGCTGACATCAACGATGGTGATCGCTATTTTGACGCCATTGACCTTTTGGCTGGAGCCAATACAGTGATTTGCGATGCTGGTTGGAGTTTACAATTCGGCGCTGTTTTCGGGGGAATCTCCGCAATTGTGATCAACACTCCGGGAACACCAGCCTCCATTGCTACGACATTTGATGGCTATTCGTTGACACAAAAGGGACAGGGGGCACTGGCGTTGGGGATCAATACGATTTACTCATAATGAAGGGGACCGGTGTTCTGGCCCTTCTGAAAACGCAATTGGCGGAATGATAAAAAGCGGCTTGGCGGTGTAATATCTTTACAGTACAAGACTCTAGTGGCAGGTAGTTTCTATATAAGTTAAGGAACTACCTGCTTTTTGGGATTCTCACAGTCTAACAAGCATTAACATTCGAACCGATTAGTGCTTAACAAGTGTTCTTATATTGTTTGTTTCCACCCGTTATATTAAAAGCACGGAGGTGTTTATAGCTGCCGACATATCAGGCGCTTCAGAACGGAATGACGTTTTCTAAGATTGAGATGGTTCATCGTTCAAAGCAATCAAAGTCGAGGAGGGTTAAGATGGATGTAAATGAGGTTGGAGCACTTATCAAGCGTAAGCGTATTGAAAAGAATTACACTCAAAAGCAGTTGGCAGGCCGGTTGAGTGTAACTGACAAATTGGTTTCAAATTGGGAACAGGGATTATGTTTTCCTGACCCATCTGTTTACAAATCGCTGGCAGAAACCCTTGACGTTCCATTAGAATCACTAGTAAATTACGGAACGATTTGTCCAAGAGAGTGTGTTCAAAAAGAATCGGCTAAGAAGTACAAGTATAACATTCTAATAGTCCTTTATATAGCTTTTGGGATAGCGGTATATTTCTTTTTACTATTGCATCCGGCGTATCTGATCTGGCTTAAAAGAATCTACAAAATGGTCCTGTGCTTGGTGTATTTTGGAGGATTAACGCTCTGCATATTATACGTTGAGAGAAAAAATAACTAAAAAAAATCTAGAATCGTGGTGGCGGCCGTTTGTGCGTTGCTGACTTTTGCAGCTGGAGCCATGATGTATGTAGTGGTGGAAGAATTGATTCCCGAGATGTCGGAAGGAAAGCACTCAAATTGGTGAACAATTGCCTTTTCTCTTGGGTTTGTGACGATGATGATCCTGGATGTGACATTGGGATGATGAGTCAGAGGGTCAGACTCCAATGGTAAGTAGATAGCATTTAGTTAGTCTTTTTTGATATACTATTACAAGCTGATGGTACCGTCAAATTCTGGGTGCAGTTCTCGTATTGCGTCTCGGGCGAAAGCCTCAGGCACGGCAAACAGGCAGGAGTGGTGGTCCTGCCTACTGGAAAATATTCAGTTGATTGTATTATCGGTAGAGGAATGAAGTTGCAGTCCTCGCCCTTATATAGCGGGGACTGCTCCTTCCAGGTCTAACCGGTACCAGATGTCTTGATATCAGATCGTCTAATTCAAACAAGTCCGCTCCATTACTGCTTCGTCTTATAAACTCAACACACAGGGAGACTGCAATCGTGAAATTAATACTGTACTGCATATTTCCCTTACGTTTTTGAATGGCTATTCCCCCCGTTACAGCCTCACCGAAATTATAGAGGATCAGTTTTGCGTATATTTCCTGCAGCAGCAGCTGTTTTTCCGGCTGTGGAAAAACAGCATGCCCGCGGCATATTTGATGTCACGGAAGGAAGTCTCTATCCCCCACCGACGGTTGTATAATCCACGTACCTCATCCAGTGTGAAATCTTCCTTCGGGAGATTTGTATATATATATTCTGC
>DFDT01000041.1:0-5732 GCA_002368865.1 Lachnospiraceae bacterium UBA3821
CTGATCCAGGACGGCAACCAGATCCAGTCCAAAATGGCGGATACAGGCGTGCTGAAGACTTTTATTCCCAAAGAATGGGCGGAGGCGAACGGAACGACACCGGACGCATACGAAGGGTTTCTTCCGTTGCAGACGCTGAACAAAGTGTTCATGTTTAATAATACGGGAAGCGAGAAGTTTGAAAACTGCTGGGACTTTGTCTATGACGGAGTTCATCCTCTTGCCATGGGAATAGATTCGGAGATCGTCGGAAAGAATTTCCTTATGATGCTGACCCAGGATCAGTATGCTGCCTGGCTGAAGGATGCCTATGAGGATCTGGATGAGTCCAAAAAGGCATATTTTGACCCGGTCATTAAAGAGATGGAAACAGACGCGGCAGATCTGGGACTTGGAGCTGACGGGGCGTACGCGCTTGCCTGGATTAAACTCTGGGTCAACAGTTATAACGAACAGACTGACGACGGACCGATCTGCAACACACTGGTGGACGCATCAGCCACGGATCAGTCAGGGCTGCTTGTATACTCCAAGCTTCGCTCTGTAGAGGAGTCAGCGGCCGTTTCGGTAAATAATATCACGGTTGCGGCCTATCAGGACGACTACGAAGGAATCGGCGGATTCGGTTACTGCCACTATCTGTTCCTAACCAAGAACAGCCCGCTTCCGTGGACTTCCTGCGCATTTATAGCTTATATGACGTGTACCGAGGACGGTTTCGACGCGTGGGGCAAAGATATGGGCGGATACTCCGCCAACCCGCAGGTCGCGGCAGCTGTCGAAGAGAAATATCATCACAGCGAAGCCGGTGGAGATCAATATCCGGCCAAAAACGACCGCGGCTATGAATGGTGGACAGCAGAAGACAGCGGAGAACTGGTCCTTGAGGATCCGCAGTACTGCGCGGAGGTTTCGTATACCGTAGGAAGCTGGATCGACGTGCTTGACCGGTACTCCGGAAACTGATCTGTAACGGAACTGTAAATCAGGGCGCGGCATTTTGCAGCGCCCTTTTTTGATCACAGGGGATGCAATTATGACAGAAACAGAAAACAGAGGGTCTATAGTGCGCAATCGATTAAAGACATGGGCGTCCCAGCCGGCAAATATTATATTGCTGTTGTTCGGAATACTGCTCACGTTAAGTACTGTAGTGCCCATTATCGCCATTGTGCGGGACACTTTTATGATCCATCCGGGGACGATCGATCAACATCTCACCGGCCGCTCACAGGGGTATACGGTCGTCAATTATATCGATCTGTTCACCAGTCGCCTGGCGCGAGCCAATCTCTGGCGGCCTCTTTTCAACACGCTCGTGCTCGCCGCGCTGACCTGCGTGATTTCGATCCTCTTCGGAGGGGTATTCGCTTTTTTGGTCACGCGCACGAACATGAAACTGAAGAAGTATCTGAGCGCCATTTTTATTTTTCCCTATATCATGCCGCAATGGACGCTCGCTGTCGTTTGGCAGCATATGTTCTACAGCAACCGGATCACAGGCACTTCCGACGGACTGATCGCGTCGCTTTTCGGCGTGTATTTTCCTCGCTGGTGGTGTCAGGGGATCTTTCCGAGCGCAATGGTATTGGGCCTTCATTACGCGCCCTTTGCCTATATCCTGATCGGCGGTATTTTTAAGAACATGGACGCGAACCTGGAAGAGGCGGCTACAATTCTGGATACGCCAGGGTGGAGAATTATGACCCGAATTACTCTGCCGATGATACGGCCGGCTATCCTTTCCACGATTTTGCTGGTGTTCGGCAGCGCGATGGGGAGTTACCCCGTTCCGCATTACCTGAATCTCACTACGCTTTCCACCAAGTATATTTCCATGAACAGCAAATATACCGGGGAGGCAAGTATTCTGGCAATTATCATGATGCTGTTCGGAGTCCTCTTTCTGGGAGCGAATCAGCTGAGTCTTAAGAGCCGGAAGAATTACACTACTGTAACCGGCAAGTCGGGACAAATGACGAAGATCAACATCGGACGCGCGGGGAAGTATGTGGTAGCGGGCATCTTTGCGGTAATCACATTTTTTACCAGTCTATGGCCGATCTTTTTGTTTGCACTTGAGACGTTCCTCCCCAATCCGGGGGATTACAGTTTCCTGTACACAAGAGATCTCGCGCACCTGACTACAAAGTGGTGGGTTACCAGCGAGAACATAACAGAAAACGGCATGTACGGACAGCCGGGAATCCTGTATAACGCGACGATTTGGCGCGCTTTTGCGGGAACTCTGTTCCTTGCGCTGATGTGTGCGCTGATCGCCGGCACTATCGGCACGCTGATCGGATATGCCGTGGCCAGGAAGCGGCGCAGCCGCTGGGCGTCTTATGTCAATAATGTGGCATTTCTTCCTTACCTGATGCCTTCGATCGCAGTAGGAGCCGCATTTTTCATTCTGTTTTCGAACGAGCACATTAATCTGTTTAACACTTATACGCTTCTGATTATTGCGGGAGTGGTCAAGTACATTCCATTTGCGTCGAGAAGCTCCCTGAATTCCATGCTCCAGCTGTCCGGGGAACTGGAAGAGGCTGCAATCATACAGAACACACCGTGGTTTCGAAGAATGACCCGAATCATCATCCCCATTCAGAAGTCATCGATCATCAGCGGGTATATGCTCCCGTTCATGACCTGCCTGAGGGAGCTATCCCTGTTCCTTCTGTTATGTACGCAAGGGTTCATATTATCCACAACGCTGGACTATTTTGACGAAATGGGCTTGTACGCTTTTTCGAGCGCCATAAACCTGATCCTGATCGTAACGATCCTGATTTTCAATACTTTGGTAAATAAACTGACAGGCGCAAGCCTTGACAGCGGAATAGGAGGAAACTGATATGCCGGAAATCGTACTGGAACATGTAACAAAACGCTGGGGGAGCTTTTACGGAGTAGATGACGTGAGTCTGCAGATTCCGGACAATTCTTTCATAACGCTGCTGGGGCCTTCCGGCTGCGGGAAGACTACGATCCTTCGAATGATTGCAGGACTTGAGACGCCGACGAGCGGGAAGATCACGATAGGAGGACAGGTGGTATATGACAGCAGCACGGGGATCAATGTGCCTCCGAACCGCAGAAATGTCGGATTTCTTTTTCAGAATTACGCGCTTTGGCCCAACATGACTGTGTATGAAAATATAGCCTTCGGGCTCAAGAACATCCGCAGAGACGGAAGAAAACTTACGAAGCAGGAGATTGATGAACGCGTTGAGGCGGTTTCCCGGGTCGTAAAGATCGGGATGTTTATGGACAGATATCCAGCGGAACTGTCCGGAGGCCAGCAGCAGAGGGTAGCGATCGCCAGAACGCTGGCACCTGAGCCGCAGGTATTGTTTATGGACGAGCCATTGTCGAACCTCGACGCCAAACTGCGCCTTGAAATGCGATACGAACTCCAGCGTCTTCATGTGGAAACAGGAAGCACTTTTGTTTATGTCACACACGATCAAATGGAAGCAATGACGCTCGCCACCAAGATCTGCCTGATCAACAACGGAGTTCTTCAGCAGTTCGATGCACCGATGACGGTATACGACCGCCCGGCCAATACATTTGTCGGTGATTTTGTGGGCAATCCTTCCATGAACTTTGTGGAAGCGAAAGGAACAGCATATGAAGACGGTGAGATCTCCCTTTCGCTTTTGGGCGATAAGCGAGCTGTTTTTTGTCCAAATGAACCTGTCGATATTCGAAAGTGGCAAAGTGAGCGGGATGAGAAGGAGAGGATCTTCCGTGAGCATGAAAAGGAGCGCTTTTCCAAAAAAGGTGCTGTGGAAAAGAGCAATAAGGATGAGCTTTTCGCCTATCATGTTCAGAAAGTGGACGAGTTTACGGTTAACGACGGCGAAGGGCGTCCGGCCGTGACGCAGGACGATTTTGTGCTGGGAATCCGCCCGGAAGATCTCCACCTTGGAACAAACGAAGGAATTCCGGTGACCGTTTACGGCTCCATGCCGACGGGTATGGAGTCAACATTGAAACTGAGGACAGGAGACTATCTTTTGACGGCAGTAGTCTTCGGCAGCACGATGTTTACGATCGGAGAGGAAAAGAAGATGGTGGCAGACGGAAAGGATGTTCTTCTGTTTGACCGCACAAGCGGAAAACTGATCTGTGCG
Source organism: Lachnospiraceae bacterium UBA3821 (assembly GCA_002368865.1). Lineage (GTDB taxonomy): Bacteria > Bacillota > Clostridia > Lachnospirales > Lachnospiraceae > Acetatifactor. The sequence continues at coordinate 4,143 of DFDT01000041.1, forward strand.
GGAGCACTGAATTTCCGGCCGTCAGAAAACTGAATAAATAAATTGGAAGGGAGTGGCAGATGTCTCTTGCAGCACTGGTGTATGAAAGCAGCAGACTATGGAATAATGCATCCAAATCTCCGGATAAGGTGCACTCGGAAAGCCTTGGGACATTTCGGAGAGCGCTGGATTATGCGTGGAAAAGGACAAAGTTTTACCCGGCATATTGGAAGGATCACGGGATTACGTATAAGGATTTAAAAACCATATCTCCTGAGGATATTCCGTGTATTACCAAAGAAGTGGTAAGAAGCCGGTTCGACGAAATAGCTGCGGTTTCCGTGACAAAAAACGATCGCGGGGCTTTTACATCAAAGTCCGGCGCTGTCATGATCCACAGTTCGGGAAGCACAGGGACACCTGCCTGGTTCCTATACGGGAAACATGCCATAACGATTATAGAGGCCAATTTCGTCAGGCTCAGCAATCTCGGCGGCAATAACCCGGTAGGATTCAAAGACCTTCCGATTAGAAATTTACACGCTGCGTCTGTGGGTACGGACTATGCCAGTACGATACTTCTGCGCAGCGGCCTTTCAAAATATCATGCCGTGAGCACTCTGCTCAAACCATCAGAACCATTGTCAGAATGGGTGGGTACGATAGGAGAGAGTTCTCCGAATTACTTGTCAGGATATCCCTCGTGCCTGTCTCTTCTTCTTGACTTACAAAAAAGCGGGCATGTAAGGCTTCATCCGCTAAAGATCATAGCAGGCGGGGAGCCATTGAAGCCCGGCCTGAAAAAGGAACTGCAGGAAGTGTTTGGCGCGGACATAATCGATTATTACGGCTGTTCGGAATCCCTTCTTGTTGGAGCGGGAAGCAGCTGGTACGACGGGATCTACCTGTTTGATGATATGAATTATTGTGAGATTGACGAACAGGGGCATCTGATACTCACTCCGCTTTACAACCCTGAATTCCCGCTTGTTCGATATAAACTGGATGATCTGGTGCAGGGATTTACAAAAGATTATCGCGGAGAACTTCCCTTTACCCATATTGACAAGATATTAGGAAGAGATGAAGATGTCCTGTGGTTTTTGAACGGGAAGGGATTTCCCGATTTTCTGCATCCGCTTGTCCTGGATGATCTGAACGTCGAAGTGGTCAGAGGGTTTCAGATTGTTCAGATTGACAAGCACTCGTTTCGAATAGATTATACTGCCGATGCAGCGGATGAAGGCATTGAAAGAAAACTTAAGTACCAGATGAATAACATACTTAAGGGAAAAGGGCTTGAGAACCTTCATTATGAAATTCGCTTCTGTACAAATCTTAAAGTAAATCCAAGAAGCGGAAAAATTCCGCTGACGGTGAAACTGTGAGTCGAGGAGTCAGACTCCAGATTTAAATATTCAAGACCGCCTCTATACATAGATTTAACGCGTACGCTGCGGAATCATCACCCCAGTTACGTTCATCATAGAGCTCCGCATCAGCAAGGGTGTCAGCCGCAAAAAGAAGTTCCCCAAAAATCGCACCACGCATCTCGGCACATGCCGCCAGTGCGGAGCATTCCATTTCAACAACTGAACATCCTTCTCTTTT
>DFDT01000041.1:5780-6831 GCA_002368865.1 Lachnospiraceae bacterium UBA3821
TTCTCTTTTGTTTCTCGATAAAATCCGTCTGTTGACCACGTAATTACTTCCATATATGGAAGGCCATGATCCTTCATCGTTTTTTTAATGGCATAACGTGCCCTTTCAGATACATCAACAAACCTTTCAGGTGGAAGGTAGTGATATGAAGTTCCTTCGTCTCTCAATGCTTTGCAAGGAATCAAAAATGTGTTTTCAGGGATGTCATCCAACACTCCACAGGAACCACAACTGATTATTTCCCGGACATCATAAGCTATAAGCCAGTCTAAGATTTGAGTCGCCGCAGAGGCACCCACCGGAGCCTGCATAAGGCAGATCTGCTGTCCTTCAATTTCAAGCACGTATACAGGGAATTCTTTTGTTGCGGATACAAAATATGTGACAACTACAGCATTATGTTCTTTAGCGTAGCGGTCTACATCGTCGCGAAGAAAGGCAAATACCGCCTTTTGGGGGAGGTTGATATTTATATATTCGTGATCTGGCATAATTACGGCTGACAGATCGGTGTCATATTCCAGAATAGGTATGTCGTTTGTCATTACGCTCATTATGCTTGTCTCCACTCGTTTTCTGATAGATCATATTATTATTGTAGCACTGTCTGTAAATGCGCTTTATGAAACAGAAAATGAAACATTACTAATCAAAAAATTATTGCTGAAAGAAGTACTGAAAAAGATAGTATCGCATCAAATGAGGCCTCTGTGCCAGATGCTAGCAGGGACCCGGAGTTAGCTCTTTTTCCCTGCTCAGTGACATATTTTCCAAGAATTAATTTTACTACAATTGCCATTGAGATTATTATAAGAGAGGTTGAGCTGTAATCAGGGGTAGCCGGTGACAGAATTTTCTTGACAGACTCCACCATTGCTGTAAAGCCGGCGTAAAGAACAGTTCCTGAAACGACCATTGCACTAAGGTATTCAATTCTCCCGTATCCAAATGGGTGCTTCTTATCCGGCAGTTTTCCTGCAAACTTTGTTCCGACTATTGTAATGATCGAAGAAAGAGCATCTGAAAGATTATTCACCGCATCCAGCGTAAC
>DFDT01000161.1:0-798 GCA_002368865.1 Lachnospiraceae bacterium UBA3821
GTATCGGACATATATTTGCGGCGGAGGATTCCCAGCTTCTGGACCGGGGAATCAAACTCAGCGACAGCTCCGTGCAGGGAGTTGGGGCGGCACATTGTCTTGCCGGTGAAAGGGTTGAATCCGCCATATCCCATGGTGCGCAGCCAGTTCGCGATGACCCATCCATATTCTTTGGGGGAAATCAGGACACGAAGGGGACGGCCGGTGGAACCGGATGTAGGAGAGACATGCCAGTATTTATATTTTTCCGGATACTTTTCCATCTCCTCATCCATCCATTCACGCACCTGATCCTTGGTCAGGAGCGGGAACTTGTAAAGATCTTCCGCGCAGTGATAATCATCCGGTGTGGTTCCGGTCTGCTCGAAACGGGCACGATAAAACGGAATCTCATACGCAGCCTTCATTAACTCGTGAACGCGTTTATTCTGAAGCTTCAAAATCCGGTCACAGTTCTTGCTGTTGACAGGTTTTCTCTCAACCTCCGCATAGTCTTTCAAAGCATATACGTGCTCCAGCTTGTGCTCCAGTTCATAATTTCGCATTTTGAGTAGTCCTCCCTTCAAATACTTTCCCATTCCGCCCGATTCCGCCCGGACCGGTCACATCGGAGCAGTCCTGACGTCCGGCTCTGAACAGGATATACAAAGACAGTGCCGCTTATGCCGCATCTGCCGGGTCAAACGCGCTTCTATGGCGCATCGGTATAATAATAACCCATGCAATCATAGTTATCAACGGATTATTCAAGACTCGCTCGCGAGTCTTGCGCCCATGCGAAGCATGGGATCACGCCTG
>DFDT01000161.1:933-1314 GCA_002368865.1 Lachnospiraceae bacterium UBA3821
TTGTACCCACGATGAAACGAGTTTCCCTTTTTTGCGCGTATCCCACGATCTGAAGTCACGGGTATTGCGCGATGAAGAATAAACAAACGAAAAACCGGAAGGTCAGGCATTCGCTTTCGCGGCATCAAGAGCCGCGCGGATCACCTTGTCCATATCGAAGTACTGATAGAGCCCCAGCCTGCCGCCGAAGATCACATTTTTCTTCTCGTCCGCCAGTGCCCTGTACTTCTGGTACTGGGCATTGTTGGCCTCGTTGTTCACGGGATAATAAGGCTCCATTCCGTTCTCCCAGGCCGCGGGATATTCGCGGGTAATGATCGTACCCGGAATCTCCTCTCCCGTCTCGGAATCCTTTCCGAATTCGAAGAATTTGTGCTCGAT
>DFDT01000161.1:1426-2969 GCA_002368865.1 Lachnospiraceae bacterium UBA3821
TTTCCCTGGAAATTGTCCGTGTCCGGAAGTTCCTCCGTCTCAAACCTGAGTGACCTGTACTCAAGAGGCCCATAGCACTGATCGAAAAACTCATCGATCATGCCTGTATAAAGCACCTTGTCAAAGGTGTCCTCTCCCATCTTAAACACAGTGCCGTTTCCGTCAGGTGACGGAACCTCCCGGACTGCGGATCTGAAATCCGTATTCAAATATACAGGGATTCCCTCGAGAATCTTTTCCACCATCCCGGTATATCCGCCGATCGGAATTCCCTGATAACGGTCATTAAAATAGTTGTTGTCGTAGATAAAACGGACAGGAAGCCTGCGGATGATGAAAGAAGGAAGCTCTGTGCAGTCTCTTCCCCACTGCTTCTCGGTATATCCCTTGACAAGCTTTTCATAAATATCGCGGCCGACCAGCGAGAGCGCCTGCTCCTCGAGGTTGGAAGGCTCACTGATCCCCGCCTCCTCGACCTGCCTGGCAATCATCTCCTTCGCTTCCTGAGGAGTGCGGATTCCCCACATCCTGCTGAAAGTGTTCATATTAAAGGGGAGATTGTAGATCTCATCGCCGTATCTTGCTACCGGAGAATTGATATAGTTGTTAAATTCCGCGAAGCGCTGGGCATACTCCCAGACCTCCTTGTCGGAAGTGTGGAAAATATGCGCACCAAAACGGTGGACATGAATACCGTTTTTCTTTTCAGTATAAATATTTCCCGCAATGTGGTCACGTCTGTCTATGACCGCGCATGTCTTCCCTTTTTCTTTAATCTCTCTTGCAAAAACGGCGCCGTACAGCCCCGCTCCCACGATAAGCCATGAATAATGCATTCTCTTTCCTTCCGTTCCTGACGACCAGGTCAATCTTTTCTGGTATACATTTCGATCTGACCGTAGTCATCCATGATTTCAAGTACCTTTTTCCGTCCGATCCTGTTAAATTTGCTGTAGCGTTCCATAACACGCTTTGTAGTAATCTGAGCGGAAAGGTCATCCCCTTCATCAAGCGGTGTAAAGTCAACCGGATTCAGCGAGAGCGCATCACAAATCCTGATTACCGTACTATAAGCCATTCCTTCTATCCCCCGCTCCAACGCAGTCACAAGAGTACTGTATGGAATGTCCATCTCCACGGCAAACTGCCGCACACTCTTGTATTGTGAAAGAATAACCTTCTTTAACACCTCCGCCTTTGTCATACCGCTTTCCATCTCTGAAACCTCCTAATTAGCGACTGAAATATTGAGCAAGCTCGGTTCAGATAATGAGGGTCTGTCCCAAATCACTCAGCCCAGACTATTACTGAACATATATTAGGCACAGTCCGAATTCAAACCGTCCTTCAGCGGCCGCTCACGAAATCACATGTTATTTCGTTTGCCATCTTGAACCGCTTTTAATATTATATCATATTCGCTTCATCTGTTCTTGTAAAATTTTGTGAAAATATCACTTTTTGTCTGTTTTCTGTAACTAATTCATTGAAGCAAACCTCTTAGCAGAAGCCACCTATATTGCGCGATGAATAATAATCCATC
>DFDT01000202.1 GCA_002368865.1 Lachnospiraceae bacterium UBA3821
ACTTCCCACCATTTTACCGGTCTGACCGTTGATGGCAAACGTATAACTCTCCCCCTGATATTTTGTGGTCATCATCCACACCGGCAGCATGGCGTACTCCGCTTTCGCATCACTCAGGCGAATGCTCTCGCCCTTCTGCGCCACTTCCTCATAATCTCTCACCTGCTCCCGCATCTTCGTCCGGAAGGTGTTCTGCACACGCTCATTCGCTCTGGGCTGGGCATCCTTCTCCTCCACATCATAGCGGTTTGCCAGATATCCGCTGAAATATGCCGCATCGTATGCCACCGCCTTTGTAAAATCATAAGGTTCCAGAGAGTCCATCGTGGCATCATCCATCTGAGATGCCGCATCCACGGGAATCTGCTGAAAATCCATCTCCCCCTGACGCACCATGCGATAATGATCCTTCCTTGTATAGACGAACCGCTCGTCCTCCCAACTCTTGGACTTCACGCCCTCAAAGGCAACGTAACCGTCCGCATGGCAGCTGTACAGCCAAAAAGGCACGTACACCCCTGTGATCTCCTGAATCCGGTTATTTGCGGTAAATGACTTGGGAAGCAGCTTTTTCCCTTTGGTAAACTCCTGCAATTTCGATTTTGCCTGCTCCTTATCCACCCGAAACGGCAGCATCAGATCCGGTCTGTAAATTCCCTCGAAAGACTGCGGAATGACCGCCGGATTACCGCAATAGGGACATTCCGTGGCCGCCGTATGCTCATCCGCCACCATCTGCGCTCCGCAGGACGGGCAGACATAGCCCTGGATCTTGCCGCTCTCATCCTGGATCAAGGATTGCGCGGAACTGCTCCAGGTCATCTCAGAGCCCGCTCCATCCTCCAGCTCTGCCTGCTCTGCCGCCTTCACCTGCTCCATCGTGAAACTGGAATCACAATACTTACAGGTCATCTCCCCAGACGCCCCGCTGAATGAAAGCGGCGCCGCACAACACGGACACTTAAAATTCAAAACTTCACCCATGCTTTTCTCTCCTTATAGAATAGGATCTTCTTTTTTCCATCTTATTTTATCTTATTTCCAAGCCTGCAAAAAAGCAAGCCATAGCGTCACCTTTTCGGAAAAAACTTGCGAAATTCGACACTCCGTTATATCATGAATAGCAGATACGAAATATCAGAAAGGTTGTTATGATATGAAGGGAAAAGACAAAAGAAAAAGGCGCGCGGTCCTGAGCACGGTCATCCTTCTGTTCCTGGTCACCGTCATGGGCACACTTTCTCTGGCTCTCTATCAATCTTACCGGGATCCGGAATTTCTGCGGCGCGATAAAACCTCAAGTCCCACCGAACCGGGAACCAATACTCCCGAAGAACCGGAAGCGACCGGTCCGTCCCCCGAGGAGGTGTTTGCCGAATTTGCAGATCTTCCCCAGGAACCCTTTGAATATCCGATCACCCTGATGGCCGTGGGCGACAATCTCATGCATATGGGTGTGGTATACACCGGTCGCCAGAATGACGGCAGCTACAATTACGAATGTCTCTACGAGAGCATTTCCGACTACCTGGATCTGGCTGACATCAAGATCATCAATCAGGAAACTGTCATGGCCGGCAATCAGCTGGGTTTTTCCGGCTATCCCTATTTCAACTCTCCCGAGGAGGTGGCGGACGGCATAGCGGCCGCCGGCTTCAATGTGGTGCTGCAGTCCTCCAACCATACCTGCGATCAGGGCGTGGAGGGGATCGACCACTGTGTCTCCGTTTGGGCCAGACATCCCGAAGTCCTGATGGTGGGCATTCATTCCGGAGAGGAGGAGGCAGCCGCGCCGCAGGAGGAATCAGCCGCGGAGCCATCACCGGAACGGGAAATTCCGATCCTGGAGATAGACGGCGTAAAGTTTGCCATTTTAAATTACACCTATGCCCCCAACAGCGGCTACATGCCTGCCGAGGTCCAGAAGCGGCTTGAAGTACTCTGCAATTATGACCGCAAGACCGGCCGTATGGATTTCACCACCATCAATCCGCAGGTCCTCGAAGATATCAAACGCGCGGATGAATTGGCGGACGCAGTGATTGTCTGCCCGCACTGGGGAACGGAGTACAGCACTTCCCCCTCCAGCTATCAGAAAAAATTTGCCAGACAGATGACCGAGGCAGGTGCCGATCTGATCGTCGGAGCCCATCCCCACGTGGTAGAGCCCGTGGAATGGATCCAGGCCGAAAACGGCAATGAAGCGCTCTGTTTTTACTCTCTGGGGAATTATGTTTCGACGCAAAAAGATCCCATCAGTATGCTGGAAGCCATGGCCTGGGTGACCTTTATCGTCACGGAGGACGGCGATTCCAAAACCGTCACCGTATCCCACACCGGCTCTGGCGCCATTCCCATGGTATGTCAGTACAGCAGCTCTCCCGTGCGCATCAAGGGTGTCTATCCCCTGGAGACCTACACCGAGGAGATGGCTGCCGCCCACGGCATTCGCAGCTACGGAAACGGCGTACTCTATCTGGAAGACCTGCAAAAATGGAGCAAGGAAATATTAGGGGAATTTCAAATGAAAATTCCGTACTGATACTCATAAGCGTTCCGATATCTGTTCAAATCCAAAATGCCTCCCCCGCATACAGCGGAAGAGGCATTTACTTAGAATCAGTCGATCACATTCTTGACTCCCAGGATATTGTCGTAATCCGCATTGTAGATCACGACGCCCTTGCGGGAGTTCGCTTCATGAATGATCTGTCCGTCCCCGATATAAAGTGCCACATGGGAACAGCTGCCCTTGCCGTAGCACACGATATCACCGGGCTGGATCTCACTGTAATCAATGGATCTGCCTGCGGAACTCAGCTGCCCGGCCGGCGTACGGCTGATGGAATACCCGAAGTCCGCATAGATCAGACTGGTAAATCCCGAGCAATCTGTACCGTTTGTCAGGCTGTTACCGCCCATCACATACTTATTTCCCAGAAACTGCTTTGCATACTCCACAATCTGGCTTCTCAGCTCAGAATTGGTACTATATGTGGTCACCGGCGCCACGACCTGCGTATTCTCCGGCGCATGCGTCTCGGATGCTTCCTTGCGCTTCTGCTGTGCCCGCAGCGCTTCCAGCTCCGCTTTTTCTTCCTCGATGGACTTTGCGTACACAAATTCCTCTGCAATGGTCACATACTCCGCTGCCACATAGCCCTTTTTATTTCCGGCATAGGAAACCTGCAGCCACTCACCGTTATCCTCCAGCAGCTTCGCTTTCTCGCCCTGATCCAGATAACCGATCCGCTTCGCCGAAACATCCGCGCTCTCGCGCACATTCAGCCTGTCCGCTTTTACCACAGCATACCGCGTGACATAATCATCTACCACAGCCGCCGCATCCGCGCCATAGATAAAGAACTCCGCTTTGATATAGCCTTCCACGCTGCCGGACTTCACATGGAACCATTCCCCATTTTCTCCGGCGGTCTCCAGCACGTCCGCTACCGCGCCGTTATAAATCTTGCCCAGAACCTCTCCGTCCGTAGACGGCAGGCTGCGGATGTTGACATAATTTGTCACATGCGCGATGGCAAGGTTTGCATACTCATTCTCCGCATCCTCCGAACTCACCGCTGTCTGCCGGTCTTTCGCCGCTACCCGGCTGCTTTCCGTCCACTGCCATGTCGAGATTACAGCCTGCTCACTGGGCTGCAGGACTTGTCCCGTCAGTGCCTGCATCGCAAGCAGGTACGGTGTCCGGTTTTCCATACCGAGTTCTGTCGCCGTTACGGTAAACGGCGCGCCCAGAAGCGATGCCGCGATCAGCCCTGCCCCGGAAAGAGCAGCCGCTGTATGTATGAATTTTAAAATCTTTCGATCACTCTGTCTTTTCATGAAATATCCCCTAAAACTACTAACCTATTTCACACTCATTCCTAGTATACCAAGTGCAGGATAGAAATTCTATAGGAATTTAACAATTTTGTAAAATTTGTGTAATATGTTCACTTTTCGCCCATCACGCGACCAGCCATTTGTATATTTCCAGTCTTCTGGCACCACCGAAACTCCATATCCCAGGGAAATAAACCATACATATTTCTTGAAACCATTTTGGGTTCAAGCCCAACATTTTCATGGATTTGAACCACCTAACCCCCTCACTGGATTTTCTCCCTGATATAGCTGATGACCTGCTGCTCTCCCTTTCTCCCCTCGGGAGTAAAAGTGAACACCAGGTAGGCGTGAAAAGTATCGGGTTCAATATGTATCTCGTAATCCTTCATTTTACAGCGCTGAAAAGCGGCTTCAAAATCGGGCGCATAGCATTCCAGCATTCTTTTATGCAACTCATAGCCGAACTTAACGCCGTCATACATAGATGCGCATCTATTTTCCCATTATTTTTCGTACATTTCAAGTGGGTATTCCAGAATGTCATAATTTGTTTTTTTCACCGGACTTGGCCTTTTTGATCAAGCACTTCTCGCCTTCAAAAGCAAACCCAAACTTCAGGATATTCTCTGCCGATATCCCCCTCTGCAGCAGGTCAGCATCATATTTTTTCTCCTCGATCTGCTTTAAGGCGTTCTTTGCAGTGTCCTCCAGGGATTCTTCCCCTGCTTTCTGATTCAACACCTTAAACTCCATGATGACTGCCACATTCTTTGTATCTTTCGGTTCCATGACCACATCATACCGGCCATAGCCGCTTTCACGATTCGATTTCACCATGTAACTGTCCGCCTTATCCACCATAAGGCCGAGCACAAACCCATGATAGAATCTCTCCGGATGCCTTCTCCCTGCCCTGTCCTTTCCGGAATCGAAATAACTGAATGTGTTCAGGGCAACCTCATTCATATAGTCGTTCATTGCATCCTCGTCACCAGCGAACATGGCGTTCACAAATTCACCGAAATCCTCTGTCTGCGCAAACCAACTCTGGATCATGGTTTCAAACATACACTTCACTTCATAATTGGTCAGGGCAAGCTGATAAGTCGGTTTTCCCGCACTGCTGAACACAGCGTTTACTACCTTCAGATACCCTGACGCCAGCAGCAGACTCCAGATCGCATTCCTGTTTCCGGAGAGTTGGCTGAATATGATCTGTTCGTCAATCTTTGTCTCTATAGACTCTCCATTTAAGAGTCTCTCAAATTCCGTCTTGATCCCTTTGTCACCTTCCCGGATCAGTTTGCTGACCAGACCGTTTCCGCTGGTATTCGCCCAATAAGTATCATATTTCTTCTTCGACAGATAGGATGTAACAGACCATGGGTTGTAAATGTCCGTCACCTGACCAAAAGTAAAGCCATCATACCATGACTTCACCTTTTCCTTTTCCAATTCCGGTATCCCCTGTTCATCCATGGCAGCAAATACTTCTTTTTCTGTAAAGCCAAAGCATGTTGCATATTCATCGGACGTAGTGGTAACTACATTCAAATTGTTGAGATCAGAGAAGATCGATTCCTTACTCACCCTTGTAATCCCGGTCATCACGGCACGCTCCAGGGATGGATTCGTCTTAAATGTATTGTTGAACAGCGCCCTCGTATAGGCGACCAGCTCATCCCAATATCCATTGATATAGGCCTCCTGCATGGGCGTGTCGTATTCGTCCAACAGCACAATGCATTTTTTGCCGTAATACCGGTAGAGCCATTCACAAAGCATATTTAACGATAATGCTGCAATGGCGTCATCCATTTCCTCGGAAACCTGATGATAGAACTTCCTGTCCGTATCCGTAAACTTTTCATCCTTTAACATCCATTCATACTGATTGAACAATTTTTTTATCAATAAATTTATAATCTTCCTTGTCTTCTCATAGGTCGTCTGCTTCACCCCCGCAAAGGACAGGAAAATGACCGGATAAGTCCCCTGCAATTCCCGGAACTTCTCATCTTTCCAGATCTCCAGCCCTTCAAACAGATCTGCCCTGCCCTCAAATTTATTGGAAAAAAAGCATTCCAGCATACTCATATTCAGCGTTTTACCAAACCTGCGGGGGCGCGTGATCAGGGTGACGGAATCCAACCCATTCCACCACTCCTTTATAAATGCTGTCTTATCCACATAGAAAGCATTTTTTTCCCTTAATTCTCTGAAATCCTGAATCCCTGTTGCTATCTCTCTTGCCATGACCCACGTCACCTCCATAAACGAAGCTTAGTGTTATCTTATCATAGTTTCCGTAAAACCGCAATGCAGGACAGCATCCTATCGGCGATGTTCCTCCACCCTCACGGCGCTCACGATCATGCACACATCCCCGTCGCCGATACAGGTGGAAAGGGTGATGAGGTGGTCGTTCACACCCGGCTCTGTACTGCTCCCCTGGGGAGCCATTCCCTTTAACTCCTTTAAGAGTGCCCTGAGCTTGTCATTACCGGGATCAGCGCCATAGACATAATAAATGCTGTCATCCGCTGAAACCTGCCCATAGGCGAAGATCTCATAGCGGTAGATGTAACCGCCCGTGAAGATCTGGAAATATTTGTGTCCCTCATAATAGTCCTTATCCGTCCGGTAATACCGTAGCCTGCCGAACATGGAGAGGTTTTTCATGTTGTGCCCGTAGATCAGCGTATGCGGATCGGAGAAATCCCTTGTATTCTCGCCATCCAGGAAGATGGCACCGGCATTTGCCGTCTTCCCGGTGTATGCAGTGCGCAGGTACTTCTCATTGTCCCCGGAATACAGGACGGGGTAGCTGATGCTCTCATTCTCAAAATAGAGCCAGCCTGCCACATCGGAATATGCCGCCTGCAGCCCCTCCAGATCCACGCTGATCTGCTCGTACCATGCCTTTTGTATTTCTCCCGTTCCAACAGTGCCATCCGCAGCATTTCCGTCTGCACCGGTACCGGTGTCTGTATTTCTGCCAATATTTCCTGTGCCGCTCCCGTCCGCGCCATTTTCGCCATTGCCGCTGCCATTCGCACCACTCGCCTGTCCCCGGGAAAGCTCCGATCTATCATATGTGGTGACATATTGCTCCTCTGCCTTTCCGTAGATCCTGTCTGATTTGCGATACTCAAGAAAAGTGAACAGCATACCGCATACGGCGATCAGCACGACCAATACGCTCACTACAGAAAGTATTGTCCTTCCGTCCCATTTCCCGCCTTCCAGCCGTTTCTTAAAACCGCTACATTTTGCCGCGATCCGCTTGCGCTGGTATCTCAGCCACGCATTGTCCCAAAACCTTTGCCTCACATTGCCATCCGCAGCTTTCTTGTTTGCGTTTGCTCTATTCTTTTGTTTCTTCTTGCCTGCCTTTTTTGGGTTTTCCATCCGTCCATGCCCCCTTTATCGCATGAGTAGTAGTCCGTACATCCGAAAAAGCATTAGACTAAACATGGCTGTCAAGTCCCTTCCTGAACAAATTTTTCTATACACCCGCTCATTTTCCCATTATTTTTCATACATTTCAAGTGGGTATTCCAGAATGTCATAATTTGTTTTTTTCACCGGACTTGGCCTTTTTGATCAAGCACTTCTCACCTTCAAAGGCAAACCCATATTTTAGGATATTCTCTGCCGATATCCCCCTCTGCAGCAGGTCGGCATCATATTTTTTCTCCTCGATCTGCTTTAAGGCGTTGGCTGCGGTGTCTGCAAGTTCCGCCTCTTCCTCAGAGTCAAACACCTTAAACTCCATAATGACTGCCACATTCTTTGTGTCTTTCGGCTCCATGACCACATCATACCGGCCATAACCGCTTTCCCGATTGGATTTCACCATGTAGGCTTCTGATTTGTCCACGATCAGTCCCAGCACAAAACCGTGATAAAAGCGTTCCGGCGATTTTCTGTCAGAAGGCTTGCTGCCTGCATCAAAATAACTGAAGGTGTTCAAAGCGACCTCGTTCATGTAACGGTTCATTCCCCGCACATCTCCCTGTAGCATGGCCGACACAAATTTAGACAATGCCCTTTCTTTCTGGAACCAGCCTTTAACCATCTTGCCAAACATCCGTCGAACTTCATAATTTGTAATGGAAAGCCGATAAAGCGACTCATCCTCCGGTTCCGGGCGGATGATACCATCCACCTTCAGATAACCCGATGCAAGCAGAAGACTCCAGATTGCATTATCATCCTCATCAAGCTGGTTATATACAATCTGCTCGTCGATCTCTGCCTCAAGGATCCCACCTTTAAGCAATTCCTCAAAATCCGACTTAATATCAGGATTTCCTTCCC
>DFDT01000195.1 GCA_002368865.1 Lachnospiraceae bacterium UBA3821
AAATTCCTACAAAAACTTTACGCTAACGTTGCCCGATTTACAACCCAATCTGCAACCCGTTCTACGATGGTATGTCTTATTCTGCCGCTAAAATCCCCCAGCGTTCATATGCCAAACGGTACAGTTCTTCAATCTTGCCCCGGTTTTCTTCGTAAAGCCTCCTGGTTTCCAACGTATTCTCCACACTGTCCGTCAGATTCATCCGCTCATCCAGCATCGCAACATGCCGCACCGCCACCTGCAGCGTGCCGTTTTCATCCGGAACCACCTCCCAGAACCATGCCGCGACTTCATAATCATGCAGCCCTCTGGGCCATATCAACAAACTGACGCCCACCTCCTGCGGCCTGCTCCGGTCCACCTTCTGTTTGGACCCTACTGTGAGATTACCCGTCCATGTCGGAAAACCGTGTTTATAAACACCATACACGATCCCATCCTCCTCGACCACATTGCTCCCGATGGGAAATCCCGCCCGAAAAGGTTCGTAGCGAAAGGACATGTAAGCAGTCCATGTGGCACAATACAGCAGGAATAACAGGATCAATATGAAAATCAAGTAAGACAATTTTTCCTTGTCAGACATTGTATCTTCTCCTCTTTACTTACTCCAATAGGGATCCTTTAAATACGAATCATCCCGCACCGAAAGCACATTTCCGTCCAGATCCCAGGTCATCACAACTCCGTTACCGTCATTCATATAGATTTCGCCTTCCCTGCTCCCGTATGTGAAACTGTAGTTATGCGCAGTATCACCCTGTTTCCGTGCGGCAGACTGTTTCGCCGCCTCGATCACATAAGCCGGCACATCCCGGGAAGCAGTGCCGTTTTCGGCATTCCACACTTCCTTACCGTTTAGGAACAGTTTGGTCTGCCCCGCCAGATCATACTGAAACAGATAGCTTTCTCCCGGATTATTGTCTACCTTGCTTCCATCTGCGACAGCATAATAATTCAGATTCACTGCCTTTTTACCATATTTGTACTCGCAGCCGCCGCCTTTGGTATAAGCGGGAGCCTTAGTTAACAGGAAAATCCCCTTTGTGCCATTGTATTCGTAATAATATAGTCTGTCCACCTGCACCTCGTCCGCCGGAATGCTTACCTGGCGCTGTGTGCCACATCCGGGAAACATCATAAGCATCATCAGGAACATGGAAAGTACTTTGCTGCCCGACCCTTTACTCTTTTTCCCTTTCGACCTTTTTTTCACCATAAACGCAATCTCCTCCCGATCCACCTTTACCGAAAGTTTCAGATGCATGCGCTCCAGAATCTGCCTGGCTGCAGCAAGACCGATTCCGGAATTTCTGGAGGTTCTGGCGTCATCACCGGTCACATAGGGCTCCCAGAAGAGCGCCGGCTTCTTCAGGAATTTCTCCACCGGCTGCCACTGATTCTCAATAGTCAGACTGTTCTTTGTGAAACGGAGCAAAATCTCAGAATCTGCCAGACTATATTTGCAGGCATTATGGATCAGGTTGTCCAGAGCCATGGAGAGCAGGACTTTATCCCCCAATATTATCATAGACTTACTTTGCGGTTCTGATGATACTTTTCCTGTTAGCTGAGCAGATTTTCCGGTGGAGTCTTTGTCAATGGTATTCTGATCGGTCTCTCTACTCGCCCCCTCCTCAAACTTCCATGTCAGTCCCCGTTTCCGCGACACTTCCTCGTAGTTTTGTATCAACTCCCTGCAGAGCGTCTCCACATTGATCTCTTCCTCCCTGACAGGCTGGCCGCCTGCATTGGTGCGAAACAGAGAAAGCAGCCGCTCTGTGCGCAGATCCATCTTATCGATCTCATCCATAATCTTCTGCTCATATAATGATTTCTTTTCCTCAGATACACCGTAGATCAGATTTTCCGCATAGCCCCGCTGGATCATGAGAGAGGATTTATAATCGTGAGCCAACGCATTGGTGATAGCCCGTTCATACTCTGCCTTTTGCAGTTTTCTCCGTCTAAGGAGAGTTACCACGGCAGCTATGAACACCGCAGCCACAGCAATGATTACCCATCCAAGCCATATCACTGTCTGCAGAAAATATCCATAATCGCTAAGTTCTCCTTTACAGAGAAGGTATTCCCCGTCATTCAGGATATACTGCGTTGTCTTCAGATATTTATTTCCGATCTTTCCCCAGGAGGACAGCATTTTGACGGCATCATATTTCTCTCCGGCGGTATGTCCGGCTAATACCTTTTGGGTGTATTCTTTGATCTCCCGGTAGTTCGGATCGGTAATGTCCTGAGGCTCATCCCACCACTCATAGGATGCGTCTGTCACGAGTTCAGAGGTTGTAATTTCAAAATCCGGTGTCCCCTCAAAAATCAATACTTCACCGTCCTCTTTCGTCACCACGATCTGCAGCGGGTAACAGATACCGTCCCTCATGACATACTTTGTCATCTCTATGGTGTGACCAGGAAACGGCGGTCTGTTCATTGCCTCGCATTTTATCTGTGTGATCTTCTGCAGATCCTCCTCCGAAAAACACGCCGCCATATCTGCCAGCACCCATTCTTTTTCATGATGAAAAACAGTATAGTCCCCCGGCAGCACGATATTTCCGTCCTTGTCTGCTATCCACAGCACAGTAGCAAGGTCATAAACGGAAACGCCCCCTGATTTATAGAAAATAAATCCGCTCTCCCCCATCAGGAAACCGCCGGGCTGTACCTTATCATTCACCGTCTGATAATACATATTCCACAGATCTTCATTGGTGGCAACAATACTGTTTTCCTGGAATTCCTCCATGGTGCCGGCAAACCGCTTCTCCGTCAGATCGGCAAAATGCGCCAGATACGCCGGTGCGATCAAATCGCCCCCATTCTGCTGCACCCAGTTTTCCACCACATAAGTGATCACGATACAATACAGCACACAGGCGATCAGCGTGAGAAAAAGTGCTGCAACCCAAATCTTCCCATATTCCTTCCGATTGTTTTTCATTGCGCTCCTTTCTGACCAAACCGATAACCCAATTTGCGTATGGTGGTTATCTGCATTTCGGAGGCTTGAATGGCTTTGCGGATATTTTTGATGTGATTGTCGAGACCCCGCTCCGTCATCTCGCTGTCGTAGCCCCACGCTCCGACGATCAGACTCTCTTTGCTGATGAGACGGTTCGGATGTTCCAGAAAATAAAGCAGAATATCATACTCCTTGGGCGGCAGCGTAAGCACATCGCCTGCAAGGAAAATCTTTCGCTCACTGCGGTTTACGGTCAGATCCCCGCAGGTAAACTCCTCCTGCGCGCCGCCGTTTAAGCGGTTCAGCAGGGCACTCATCTTTGCGAACAGCTGTGCCAGAGAAAAAGGCTTGACCAGATAGTCGTCCCCGCCGCTCTCATAGCCTTTCAGGGCATCCTCCTCGGCAAACCGCGCGGTCAGAAAGATTACCGGTGTCTGAATCCCCTGCTTTCTTAAGTTTCGGCAGACTGCAAATCCGTCCATACCGGGCAGATTGACATCCAGCAAAATCACTGCATAGTCCTCCTCCGCAGCAAGCTCCGCGCCGTCCCTCCCGTTGTCCGCAATGTGAAGTGTCCACTGTCCCTTGCTTTTATTGGTCAGATATTCCTGTATGTTCTCCGCAATATCGGGATCATCCTCGATCAGCAGAATCTCCGCTTTGATCGCCATTACAGCACCCTCCTTTGTTTGGTCAGATACAGAATACCATACCAATGTATTTTTAATGTATTTTGCGCATGTTTCCTTGCCCCTACTGCCCCTTGATCATGCGCACACGCACTTCGTCCCCCACCTGCACCTCTCTGCCCTTCTCCAGATCAATATAGCAATTGCACTGTGTCAGATTGGAGATCACAGAGGATGCGTGCACCGGGGAAGGCAAAGTCACTTCGCCGTTATCATAGTATGCCCGCAGGAATCTCCTGGCATGATTTTTTTTCGGATAAGGGGTTTGTAACACCGCTGTCCGATTTTGTGTGTCAAAACTTTCATGCCCCATCATTTTCGCCGCCAACGGCCAGAAATAGATTTCAAAGTTGACAGTTGCCGCGTATGGATTTCCGGACAGACTTAAAATGATCTTGCCGTCCTTGACACTGCCGGTGGTGGGGGTGCCGGGCTGGATATTTGCTCTGCGGAACAGGATATCCGCTCCCAGCCTTTCCAGAACTTCAGGCATCAGGTCTTTCTGTCCTACGGATACGCCGCCGGTGGTGATGACCAGGTCTGAACACGCCAACGCCTCCTGCAGTTTCTGCAACAAAACATCCACCTCGTCCTCGCAGATCTGCATGGCAGAAACATCCAGCCCCTCCCTGCGGATGGTGGAAGAAAGAATATAAGAAATATTATTGTAAATCTTGCCGGGCTGCAAAGGCTGCCCCACATTCATCAGTTCCGAACCGGTACAGAGGATCGCTACACGCAGGGGCTTGTACACTTTTACCTTCTCCATCCCGACCTCCGCCAGCAGTCCAATATGCAGCGGCGTCAGTCTGGTGTGCGCAGACAGCAGGGGCTGCCCTGCCTGAATATCCTCGCCCATTTTGCAATAATTCATATACGGCTTGGTGTCGGTATAGATGGTCACGGTATCCTCGCCATAATCCGTGTCCTCCTGCCGGATCACCGCATCGTATCCCGCAGGGATGAACGCTCCCGTCATGACACGAACCGCCGTATTTTTCTCATAGGGAATTTCCTCATAATCCCCCGCCATCAGCTTGCCTTTTACAGCAAATTGCGCGGGGTGCTCCCTGTCCGCACCTGCTAGATCTGCGGCACAGACTGCATAGCCGTCCATAGCGGACTTAGGGTAGGGCGGCACGGAAATCTGTGCTATGACCTCCTCCGCCAGCACTTTGCCTGTGGCCTCCAGAATAGGTACTTCCTCCGCCGGCTGTGCCTTTGCATATTGTAAAAGTCTTTCCAGACATTCTTCAATTTCGGGTGTTTTTTCCTGTGCCATGCTATGCCTCCGCTTCCGTCTGCAGTCTTTCCTGTCTTGTTTTCTTTTTATTTTTTACCCATGAATGCATCCAGGACATTGATGCGGGCCGCCATCTTCTTTAGGGCCGTGAGTTCACGCCGCATGTAATTCTCCAACTGCTCCACTTCGTTTGCATCGAAGCCTTTGTTCTGTGTGATCCTGCATCCGGGAATCTCTCCCTCCGCTGTGCGCTCTCCGTCTGTGAAAGAGACATACGCCACTTTCGTCCCATTCTTTGTACACACAGGTGAAACCGTCATATTGAGCGTTTTATCTTCCATATGCAGCTTCCTCCTCTGCCGCTGTCAATCCTGTCAATCATCGTCATCTGCCGGAGCAGGTTCCGCCGGGGGCGTCTGGGTGTTTCGGTGAATCACTGCCGCATGTCCCTTATAATTTGTCCGATGCAGATAAGTCCTCTCCAGGATCTCACCGTCTTTCTCCAAAACAATATCTGTCGTCCAGATACTGCCATTGGTAGCATTTTTCGCCACCACTTCCTCGCCGTAAGGCACTGCCGGATCTTCCACATAAGTGGGTGCCGGCGGATCCAAAAGAGACACCTGCTGGGATTCCATATAGCGCTTCGTTCCCTCCTCCAAAATCGGCACACCGAAAATCTCCACATACATGGTACGGTTCTGGAAAGACGTACGGATTCCCACAGGCACCTCACTCGTGTTCGTAAACACGAAGTCCGGCTTCCTATAGCTGACCGTGGCATCCTGACCAGGCGTCACATAGGTAGGTTCATAGGAATGTCCTGTTCTCTCGTTGGTCTGTAATCCCGCCGCGATCACCGCGTTATAAAGTGTGCTGGACACCTGGCAGACACCGCCGCCATATTCCTGCACGGTCTCTCCGTTGGCATAAGCTGCCGCCGGTTTATATCCCTTCGCCGCGGTACGCTCTCCCACCACCGTGTTATAAGAAAACTGCTCTCCGGGCTGTATGATCTGTCCGTTCACTGCCTCGGCAGCCAATCGGACATTGGTATTGCGATCCTGATTGTTCGTTGTGGTCGTGGTATAGGAACCAATGACGCGATAATCCGTCGAAAGGATCTGCGGCTCTACCGAATAAGCATGCGCGGTAAGCGCCGCCTGATAATCCTGACTTTCATATGCATTTAAGATATCTGTTTTCAGCTTTTCTTCATCAATTTCTTTGCCGTCCACTGCCCGGGAGAATTCGAAAAGTCCGCTGCCCGCATTGTATCCTGTTATGACACAGTTCTTCGCAGGTACACTCCACTGCGCTGCGACCTCAGAAGCCAGACTGGCCGCGATCTCACTGATATCCGGCAGGCCCAGCTCATACCGGATAACCACCTGCTCTGTCTCTTCTTTTCCGAAAAATTTGTTCCAGAAAGTTTTTCTGTCCAATCTCTCCTGTACCAGTTGGGCATCGTCATAGGCTCTGTTGACCACCGTATTGATTGCATCCGTGAACGGATTTTCAATCGGCATACTCTGCTCATTATAGGAAACGGTCATGTTCCAGGCGTACTTGTCCCCCAAAAACTTCTTTGCCTGCTCTCTGGGCATATCGGAAAGGTTCTCGCCGTCCACATAGATCAATACCGTATCCATTTTGCTTGCCGCACGGATCTGCTTCGGAATTTTGATCACGCCAAAAAGAAGCAGGAAAAGGGCGGCCGCCGCAATCACGCCTACCGTGATTCTGCGGTAGAGCATTTTTTTTCGCTTTCGGCTGTTTTTCCTCCTGCCGGACTGATTTCTGCCGGCGGCTTGGTTCCTGCTGTAATTCTTTTTTCCGGTTGTTTTTCTATTGGTTCTTCTGCTTGTGTTTGCCATTTTATATCCTGTTCCTTTTTGCCCTTTTCCTCATCGGAAGATCCAGATCCTGTAACTGTCGCCCAAATTCATCATCCTTTGCAATAAACTCTAAATCTTTGTCCATTCCACCCAATGCATGCAACACCGCTGCATAAGTTCCCATAGAAACCGTGGGTGTTCCTTTTTCGACTGACCACAAGGTAGCACGGCTGATCCCAGCTCTTTCCGCAACCAATTCTACCGAAAGATTTCTTCTCAATCTGGCTTTTTTAATTTGTTCTCCCATGGTAGTCAGTATTTCTTGGGTTGCAGGCATTATCACAACCGATTTTTTACTCATAAAAACTCCTTTTGGTTTTGTGTTCAATCTATGTTTAATATATTAAACAATTATCTGCATTTTGTCAATTATATTAAACATAGTGTGAGTTATATTTCAATTTACAATTTACACTTTCATACTCAAAAAGCTCCTGCTTAATCCATCCAAACAACTCCCTCATCATTCATTTCCTCATTCAAATTATTGTATGAATGTACTTCGAAGATCATTTCATCCCGCATAATGCCGGAATCAAGTTCTGTCACTCTGCCTTTCGCCCAATTATTTGTACTTCTTGCATCAAGCCAGGCGAGGCTTCTGCATTCTGTCTCAAATATGGTCGCAAAGTAAAACAAACAATTTTTCAATCCCGGAACTCTCATGTAATCCTTAAATTTCCAGAGATCATTCTTGATCCATCTTAAGGTCTCTTCGTCTTTACCGCCGGTGTATTTTAACTCGAATATAGCCACAACCTCAACAACCGCTTCACCAAGCCAACTATAGTCTAAATTTTCATCAATATGAACAATTGCCAAATCAGCCCTGTACTTTAACTCTTTCATATAGTATTCCGCATAAATTCTTAGGCTGTTCTCCCTGAGAAGCGTATCAAGTTTTTGACGAAGATGATAATACAAAGCACACTTTAAAGAGTCCTCCCTAAGCAAATACTCCTCCATGTAATCCCTGGGTATATATCCTCTTTCCAGCACGCTTTAATAACCCTGTCTATTTCATTTATGACTTCCTGTGCAACCATAGTAAAACATCCTCTTCTATTTTTCCCGCCCCACTTTAATATATCTATATAGGCGTTTGCGAAACGCCACAAAGCCTGAAGCCCCCCCATAGCATAGGACTTACCGACTTTATAAAGCTTTTAAGCTTATTAAAGTGCGCCTGAAATATCTGATCCGTGGCATCTTATTATAGAATTCGTGCTCTGCACGAATTCATCCTTGTTTTAGTTCTGAATTGCTGAATTGCGAACGAGCTTAGCGAGTTTCGCAATTACCTAATATATCTATATTTTACTATAACCACATGGTCACGACAAGACGCTTTACAGATTCACTTCTTTTTTCGCAACATCCACAATCTTTTCTCCCAACACATCCCAGAAGATACCTTCTACCTCTTCCGGCTGAAACATGGGAAACATCTTCAGGATTCCCTCCAGATTGATCCCGCATCTGCACATAGTCTCTACCGCCCTTTTATCCTGTACATGCATTATTTGTACCCCCTTTTGTTTTATACGACTCTTACTCCAACCTGCCTAGGCGTCTGCCTGACCCTTGAATGAAAAACTCATTGCAAAATCAGAAGGTTTTCTTATACATTAATCATTGTATTTTCTGTTTTTGTGGTGTTTTATGTGGTATAATCCGATTAAAACTGTTGAAAAAGGCTTAATTGTTTGCATACCAAAACAGCGGCCCGCATTTTCTTCTGCAAAAGTTAATGCAACCCACTTCGTATTGATTATGGATGATTAACTATCTGCTTATGATTCCTTATTCTTTACTTAGTAGTTTTGGATTTAAACATATCTCGTCTGCGGCGACTGGGGACATGTTAAGTACTTCCAACAGTTTTTTCATTTCTTCAGTTTCAACAAGATCATACGGGCTTTTATATTCCAACCCAGGCCTTATTGTACTGTTGATATGATTTGCGATCAGCGTCATGTCATCCTGCGTATACCCTTTGAACGTTTTTCCTTGTGGAATGACATATCTTATAAATTCGTGATTCTTTTCTATGTGAGGTTTCTGCCACGAAGCCTGCGGATCACAGTAAAATATCTTTGTTCTTGGTGAACCACTCTTCGTATACTCAAGTGCTAAAGCATTTTTGAAACAGCGCCCATTCCGTGTCTGTAACTAAACTTATTGCACCTGATCTCGGTCTGCTTTTTTCGACGCTTTTTGTATTTTACCTTACGTCTGAGATCCAGGTTACAGATAGAAAGTTCTCCCTGTTCGATGTAGTTGTAAATACTCCGCTCCGACACCTTTATTTCATCCCTATGTGTATTACATATGTGAGATAACGGCTGTCCTTGTCTGATCAGTGGTGATAACACCTCATCAAGTGTCTGCAGTTCCTTTTGACTTAAACGGATACCGCCACGTGATTCTGATCGTGTTTTCTTAGCGCTAGCCTCGGCCTTTTCGGCAATGTAATAATACTTATCGTACTTGCAGGCCTTCTTGTTTTTCTCACTGCATAAGGCACAGATAAACGGTGGCTTTTCTGTCTTTTTGCAGGTGTGCGTAATACATCGTTCACAGTATTGCGTACAATCGTGCTCTATGCATGTCCAGCAACGTATGCTGCAGTATTCCTCCCCGCAAAGCCCTGTCTTATTACAATGCGGAGGATAAATGCAATCCGTGCCATTAGGATATGACGATCTTACCACTATTCTGTTTTGCTTAACTTCTCTTGTTATGCTTGATGTACTTCTGCCAAGTTCCTTCGCTATCTGG
>DFDT01000063.1 GCA_002368865.1 Lachnospiraceae bacterium UBA3821
CGTATCTTCCGCAACGAGGGAATGGACACCAAACACAATCCCGAATTTACAACGGTGGAATTGTATCAGGCGTATGCTGATTTCCACACGATGATGGATATCGCGGAGGGAATCCTTTCTTCCGCCGCAATGGAACTGCATGGCAGATACCAGGTCGAATGGCTGGGCGAAACGGTGGACTTAACGCCCGGATGGCGCCGCCTGACCATGGTGGACGCGGTAAAAGAATACGCCGGTGTGGATTTTGGCGCGATCTCTGATGATGCTCAAGCGGTGGAAGCGGCAAGAGCAATCGGGGTAGAATTGCCGGAAGCGGCAGAAAAAACCTGGGGTAACGCGCTGTATGCCTGCTTCGATCAGAAGGTGGAAGAAAAACTGATCCAGCCGACCTTTATCACCATGTATCCGGTAGAGGTTTCTCCGCTGACCAAGCGCAGCCCCGAAGACCCGCGTTTGACCGAGCGGTTCGAATTGTTTATCTGTCACAGTGAAATCGCAAACGCTTATTCGGAACTCAACGATCCCATCGATCAGCGGTACCGCTTTGAAAAGCAGCTGGAGCAGCGGGAGCGGGGAGACGACGAAACCGAAATGCTGGACGAGGATTTCCTGACAGCAATGGAATACGGCATGCCTCCCACCGGCGGCATGGGTATGGGAATCGACCGCTGCGTGATGCTGCTGACAGGTTCGGACAGCATCCGAGATGTGATTTTGTTCCCCACGATGAAGCCCTTGGACAAGTAAAACCCTTGTAAATACAGTGTTTTCGGGCTTTACGAACGGTGAAAAAGTACGGTTTGACACCACTTTGACACCAAATGAATTTGAACTCAACATGGCTACAAGAAACACCTTGCTTCGGCAGGGTGCTTTCTTTTGCCATTATATACATATAAACCTATTAGGGCGGGTTTGGGAGTATATCTCTCATTCCCGCCCTTTCTTTTTCCCGCGCAAAAAAATGAGAGCATACCACACAAAGTGACGGCTCTCATCTTATGTGTCTTCTCTTCAAGCGTTTCCCTGAAATCCGCTTCTGTCTGCACGGTGAAGGTGAAAGCGGCGATGATCTTTGGGATGCCTATTTCTTAGAGGGTAAATGCCAGCATTGTCCTGCCGTTATTACCTATGAGGATTTTGATCCGTCGAAGCTCTGCGTTGGCAGAGAAAGCGCTGATACACGCAAAGGAGTGTACAGCTACCAATCTTCTTAAAAGGTGTTGCCTATGTATTTTTGAGTAATTGTAGGGTGAGATAATGAAGAAGGCAGCAGTTGTGCGATTTGTTGGAAATCAAAATGAATACAAATTAGGATGCGATAAATCTGCCTATAGATATTGCCGTGATAGGCTTTTGGAAAACTCACCAGGAGAGATTATGCAGATTGCGGTCAGCATAGCCTGGCAGCATCATGAAGGATTTGATGGTAAGGGTTATCAAAATAAGCTTGAAGGTGAACACATTAATATATGCCAGGTGTGTAGCGGTAGCAGATATTTTTGATGCACTGGTAAGCAAACGCTGCTATAAGGAACCTTGGACACCGGAACAGGCGAGAGGAGATTCTCAGTCAGGCTGGTTATCAGCTCGATCCCCAAATTACAAAACTGTTTAATGAGCATTTTGATGAATTACTTAAAGTTATAGAGAATTGTCCAGATGCCTCATAAGCTTAATACTGGGAGAAAGGAAGAAGTAAAACATAAATCCGAATTCCAATATTACATACTGTAAAAATACATACTAATGGTATTGCTAAAGCGGCTGCGCCACAATGCTTTTGGGGGTGCGTGATGGGCGGTAGTAATGCAGGATAATAGAGAATTTCAAAACACTTTGAAATAGAACATCTTTGAAGATTTGGTGATTTAGGGCTTTTCGATGCCACATGCATTATTTTTGCTATGGAAGGTAAAGGCATGCATGATGGTGGAATAGCTTTACCACTGATATTGCTGCAACAAAGAGATTCTAAAGCCTGTATTTGAGATTTCTTGACGAATATTTCAAAAATTAGTATAATAAAGCGTCAATTTTTTCAAAGAAGCTTGATGAGAAAACGGAAAGGATAGGAGCTTTCTGCGTGTATATAAAAGGCTCGTTCAGCAAAAGCAGGAGATAAAATATCGATTTAAGGGAGAATGAAAATGGGATATTTCAAGTTGCAGAGCGGGTGTCTATTGGTATTCTCCTATATCCTGTGGATTTATTGGAAAGATAAGCCCGACTTGTAGAGGTGACACATAGACAGACCAAGAAACTGATCAAGGAGTAAGAGTATGAAACATCCAGATAAATGGCGGGAAACCATTGATCCTTTCTCGCTTACTTATAAGTCCTTCCATCCAATAGAAATACTTGGCTACCCGCACGCCGGCAACGACGTATTCCATGCCGGGGGTATCTACGAAGACAAAGAAGTCCGGGCCTACATCAAGGTAGCAAGACAGAAGGGTGCGGCGATTGAAAACGAGGTGGAGATTCTGTCACAGCTCCATTCGCCAATTTATCCCACAGTCATTGATTATGGGTTCGTCGGAACGCCCTTTTCCGTAACGCTGGAGCTGCCGGGTGAACGACTGTCGGTCATTGTAGGAGAGAATGAAACGTTGGAATCCCTTAGCTTTATGGAGGAATACGGCGCAGCGCTGGCAACACTCCATCAGCTTCGCATTTCCGCAGAGCCAGTCAAGGACAGAAGGTTTTTCCACACGCCGTCTGACGAGTTCTTAAAAACCTTGGGCTTGGAGGAAGGCAAAGGTTTTTTTGCAAATCCTCCCAAGAACGCTGTTCAATGCTTCTGCCACGGAGATTTCCACTATGCAAACATCTTATGGGACAGGCATCATATCAGCGGCATACTGGACTTTGAGCTGGCAGGGTATGGAAACCGTGACTTCGACATTGCCTGGGCTCTGTTCCGGCGACCGGGGCAGAAGTTTATGAAAACGGAAGCGGAACAGGAGTCTTTCTTGTGCGGCTATCAGCAGGTCGCTCCATGCGACCGCGCGGCTGTTAAATACTACATGGCCCAATGCTATGTATACTTTCTGCAATTCAGCGGAGATGATGCTGAGTACTGCGATTACATACGCACTTGGGTAAAGCGGTTGATCTGAAAGAGGTACTTAAGAATCAGCTCGTTAGAGAATTATGACAGTTTTAAGAAGGTATGTAAATTTTTCAGATTGGAGGATGAATATCCCGGTTGGACAGGAGATGAAAAGTATGGAATCATCACTGATCTTTCTAATGATGAGTTGCTGAAGGAGTTCTCGGTCATTATGAAAGCTCTAAGCCCTTATATCATTCTGAATAAAGACTATGAGAATGTACGGCGCGAGTCGATTAGCAATGAAAAGAAATTTGAATACCGTAGGCACAATTGCGACTGCCTGTTCGGCGTTGACGAAGAAACCGAGTACCACCATGAAAGTTTAATTGGAACAGACTTCGCAGAAGCCTTTGCTGAAGCTGATTCACTAAGAGAAGCGTTGGGCTGCCTGACAGAGCTTCAACGAAGCCGAATTGAAAAATATTACTTCCTCGGTATGACTTGCAGAGAGATCCGCGATAGCGAAGGAAAAGGGGCTACCAGTAGGGCAATTTTGTATTCCATTCAGGCTTCGCTGAATAAAATGAAAAAAATTCTTTCGTGAACCTTCCAAAACACCCCCTGAACTTACTAGCTAGTGAAGGGATTGTTTGAATCCGGATTATAACGGCCGCTTTACATTATAAAACACGCGAGGATTTTCAAAATGAAAACTGAAAGAAATATCAAGCGTGGAGACATTTTCTTCTACGATTTTGGAATGAACAGGGGAAGCATTCTGACGGAGCATTCCGGAGGCTTTTCTCAACGCGACCAATTCAAAATTTGCGAATTGTTTACAATTTTCGAATGTTTGAAAGATAAAAATTTAGTATGATGGACATGGACTTTTACAAGGCCGCATTTTTGAAGAATCGGGAGTTGAAAAATGGATCGATTTCGTTTTAGAAAAGAGGATATTCAAAAAAGAGGCTGGAAAGAGTGGTTGAAAAACTACTGGTTCTATTATAAATGGCCTACCGTGATCGTTTTGTGTTCCCTGATTTTGGGCGGGAGCATCGTTTACAGCATGCTGAATCAGATGGAGTATGACGCCACAGTCTATTTGGTTTGCCGCAGCGATACCGCGGCTGCGCTGGATGTGGAGAACCTCCAGAATAAATTTGAAAATTATGCCGGCGATTATGACGGAAAAGACGGGATCAATGTCTATTTTGGCTATTCGGCCCTGCCGATGGTAAGCGAGGACAATACCGATGTGGAAGGGTTGGAATCTCAGGTTGTCCGGCCGGATCAGGAAACGGAGGATATCCGAGAATATCTGGCAGCCACGACCGCTTTGGCGGGAGAAATGGACAGCGATACGGCGATTTATATCTTTGATGAGACGCAGTATAACGAAATGATGGAGGATACGGACCATCCTATTTTTATTGATTTGAGCGAAAAATATCCGGATCTGCCTATTGTGGATGGATGCAAATTGATGGTGAAGGATACGGTTTTTGCCAATGATTTTTTAGTGGTCAGCGACGAGCTGTTCTTTGTCGTGCGGGATTTGGCCTATATCCGGAATCACGACAAACAAAAGGTCATCGACCATTATGGTTATCAAATGGATTTTTTTGATGCCATCGTGCAAGCCAGTTTCCCCCAAAAATAACCAAACAAAAAGCCCCGCCAATGGGGCGGTGACTTAAGAAAACATTGAAGCAAAAGACGGTTTAGCTTGACGGCTATGCCGTCTTTTGCTGTTTTTGAGTTGTATTGTGGGCTTCTTCGATAGCCCGTGTAAAGTCAAATGCACCGATGAAGTTATAGACAATAGTGATCTCCCTTGTCTTGGATTTCTTGTCTGCGTGGGACACTTCGATGCGGTCAATAAACTCTCGGAGAACTGCCGCGTCAAGCTCCTGCATACCTGTGCACTTCTTCACCGCTGAGACAAATGCCTTGGAGTTGGTTTTCTGCTGCTCCTGCTGTTTCAACTCCTTGCGCAAAACCTCTGCCATAGATTTAAGGTTGCTCTGTTCCAGCTCATAGTCGTGGGACATTTTGATAAATCTGTCATCGGACAGTTTACCCATTACATTGTCCTCATACAGTCTGGAAATGATGCGGTCAAGCTCTGCAATGCGTTTATCAGCTTTTGCCAGCGTATCACGTTTCCGCGCAAATTCCGCGTCACGATCTCGCATACTGATGTCTGCGGCTTCCTGCATAAACTCGGCTTCGTGCTGGCTTACATAATGTATGGCTTCGCGCAGATTCTTTAGCACGATTTCATGCAGTACCACATTCTTGATGGAATGTGTTGTACATAGGTCTTTTCCTTTGCGGTAGGTGGAGCAGATAAAATATTTCTGTTCTTCCGTAAAATTCGTGGCGCGGCATTGATACATCTTGCCGCCGCACTCTGCACAGTAGAGCGGCCCGGAGAAGATACCCATATCACCCATCTTGGTAGGACGGCGGCGGGATTTGCGGATATTCTGGACAATAATAAATACGCTTTCCTCGATGATCGCGAGCTGGGTGTTCTCAAAGATTACCCAATCCGCAGGATCGTTCCAGAGCTTCTTTTTGCTCTTGTAGGATTGCTTCGTTGTCTTGAAGTTCACTGTGTGTCCCAGATAGTCCACGCGTTCCAAAATGCGGGAAACGGTTTCATTTGTCCACTTGTACGGATCAGCCGTAGGCTTGTTGCTGGCTGGCAGCCCTTTGGAATGAGCATAAGCAGTAGGATTCAAAATCTGATGCTGTTTCAGCCACTTGGCAATTTGTGTAGGTCCCAAACCGTCAACACAGAGGGAGAAAATCTTTTGCACAACCGCTGCGGCTTCTTCATCCACAATCCATTTCTTTTTGTCCTCCGGGTCTTTGATATACCCGTATGGGGGAATGGTAGTCAGATGTTCGCCGGATTTTCCTTTACTCTGCCATGTAGCACGGATTTTCTTTGAGGTATCGCGGGCGTACATCTCGTTGAAAACATTGCGGATAGCGGTAACCTCATTTTCGCCCCGGGTGCTGTCAACGCCGTCATTGACGGCGATAAAGTGTACGCCAAACTCCGGGAAAAGAACATCCGTATACATACCCACTTGCAGATAATCACGCCCGAAACGGCTCATATCCTTTACAATGACGCGCTTGATCTTGCATCGGCAAGCATACGCTGGAAACCTGGACGGTTGAAGTTTGTCCCCGAATAACCGTCGTCCTCGTCATAGTGCCGGATAGCGGTATACCCGTGATCTTTGCAGTAGCGTTCCAGAATCTTTTTCTGATTAGCAATATATGAGGTGAGTTAAAATGAAGAATCCAGTTGATTCTTTTGCTGCTGCCCTCCGTGCTGCCCGAGCAAAGCGGCACCTTACCCAAAGGGCACTGGCAGATAATCTGCACATGAGCGTCCGTACCATTATTGAGATTGAATTCGGACGCAGCAAACCACGATTTGAAACGGTTGCATTGTTGGCAAAAGAAATGAATATCAGTCTGGATGCCATCGTATTTCCCGATACGGCGACTGCTACGGTATCAAAAACCGTTACAGATTTCTTTGCAGGAAAGAGTGAAGCGGAAATACAGAAGTACATTTCCCTCTGCCAGCAGGCAGATGCATCTAAGACTGACAAGTAAAAGGCGACTGTTCGGAATAATCCGGCAGCCGCCTTTTACTTTCATAGATTGAAGTATGCCTTTGGCGGGCAAACACTACGAATCGTCCGCGTTATATATGCTTTGATTATTGCGCAGGCGGCTGATTTTGTACCGCGTCAATAAAAATAAGAGTTAGTCCAATGTAGCAGGAAAGAGCCAGCGCAATTAGCGACAGCAGCACAATACAGGCGATGCGCAGTTTCGGCTTTTTACGCAAGAATTTATAGACCAGCACGATGCCTGCCACAGCCAGTGCAAGCAGCAGAACGGCTGTTCCCAGCGTCATATGTTTGACTCCTTCTTATAGAGGGTATCCTCTACGCGCAGCGTATCGACAATATCGGTAAACCAGCGCAGCTCACCCAAGAATTTCTGGCGCAGTTCTTCCACATTCGCATTGTTTTTCCCAAGTTCAAAGAAGTCGCACCCGGTCTGGACCGCAACATGCAGCTTTCCGCTGCGCAGAAAGGACAGATAAACCGTGCCGCCGCTCTTGTCCGCCATGGCGGTAATATATTCCATCATGTGCGGAGTCAGGAGGTAGTACGCTTCCTGCGGATCATCCGCTCTGACACAGAAGCGTTTGTCGAACTGCTCGTTATCCATCGTGACATTGCTTTTCAGACTTCTGCGGGTTTTCTTTGTCCGCTCTGAGATATATACTTCGCCGGCAAGTTCCTTGCCAAAGTCGCAGGTAAGCCACTGCCCCTTAAATTGTGTATTTCTGGTCTTTTCTGTTTGTCCGGTTTCGTTGTCGGTGTACTCTGTCTCTTCGATCAGCTCGATGTCGCCCAGTTCAATGTTCAGCCCATTGTAGGCTGCCTTGATATGATCGCTGCCATCCGCGCAGTTATAGGAAAACGGAAACACCATGCTGCCAGGGTTAATTTTGCCCCACGGGTTATATTCCACAGCATCGCCCAGCACCGCTTTGATCACGCCGCTGATGACATCGTCGCTGAGGAGCTTTTTGAGCCTGCTGCTGTTCTTTTCCAGCTGGTATCCTCCTACCAGCGCAAGCACAATAAAGACAATTGCCACAGGGATCAATCCCGTGATAAAGCAAAGGATCGCCGCCGCGCCGGAACCGTAAGTCAGAATCTTAGCAACCGTTGCCTTGCTGCGCAGGGATTGGAGCTGGGATTCCAACTGCTCATTCGTCATCATCTGCTTTTCTTCCATGATCGCCGTCTCCTTTCTCAGAACGTCATTTTTACATCTTCGCGCTTACTTGCGTCTGCGGCGAAGAATTCCTTCGGCTGGCGCGAGCCTGCCAGCAGCTTGGCCGGGAACATAGCAATCGCCGTGTTGTAGGCAGTGACGCTGCTGTTATACAACCGCCGTGCCGCCTGCAAATGCTCTTCCGCGTCGCGGATGCCCCGCTGAAGCTCAACGAAAACATCGCTGGAGCGCAGCTCCGGATAGTTCTCTGCCACGGCAAAAAACTTTCCGCTCAGGACGTCCATCTGCCGCTGGGCATCATTCATCTCCGCAACGCTCATGCCGCGGCGCAGCTCGATGACCTTTGTGAACAGCTCACTTTCATGACCCATATAGCCCTTGGCGGTGTCCAGCATTTTGGTCAACATATCATAGCGCTTGGTCAGCGCAACCTCGATGCCGGAGAGGCCCTCCTGCACACGGATCTCTTTTTTCTTGAAGTCATTGACCGTTCTGATGCACCAGAACACGATGGCCAGAACTGCAATCAAAAAAACAATTACCGGTTTTATAGCCGATTCCACCTTTCTCTTTTTCTTGATTCAACCTGCGAAAAGGGTCATATTTTTGCGAAGGATCCCCGAATGAGGTCGAGAAGTGCTGCCATGGTGGTAAGCGTAGCCGTGTAGCTCATGCGTATCCCATCGATATTCTTAAGATCCTGTTTTGGGGGAATGTACGCAAATTTATAGCTTGTGTGAAGCGCCAGCGTTAGTTCACCGTTGTGCAGACTGAGGGCGGCTACCCTGCTGTTGGCAGCGAAGGCCTCCAGCATGCCGATCAGCTCGCGAATCTGTGGTGTCACCGCGTCATCCGCCTCCGTACCGTCTGCAGTGCGGGCGGAATAGTAATTAGTGAAGGCGACGGGATCGTCGAGACCGCCACCCTTTCGCGTTGGATACTCGGTATGCTTGGGAGTGCCGTTCAACCCCATGGCAAACTCAAACTCGGACCGGTCCCGTAGGTCAAGATCGGCAACGGGCCCGCAGATATCCTTGCATCGCAGCACAATGCCATAAAATGCGGCATAGGGATAGGTAAAATCATCATCCGGGTGATCCGACTCCACTCTGCGGCTCAAGGTCACGTTGGCGGCAGAGAACCGCATGCCATTGCGGGCACCCTCGTAGAAATTCGAGATCTCGCAATCCTCCCAGGGACTACGCACCGGATCGATACGCCTCAGGAACGCTTCGTCAATGGGCATCTCCGGCTTTTCCGGCGCGGGGCCGAACATACGCGCCAGTTCCCCGTAAAAGAAACTGCCGAGTTGCTGTGTCAGAAGGGCATTTTTCTTTCTTTCCGCCCGCATCGGGAGCAGGAACATGAGCAGGACGATGAACGCGATCAAACCGAGAATGATCAGAACATTGTCCTGCAGGAACGCCGCGAGAAATAATGCGATGATCATGACAATGATCAGCTTTCCCCCGATGCGCTCAATGTTCTCATAGTGTTTCACCTTTCGGGACAGCTCCTCATCGCTCATCTTTTCAAAACCGGTCTCGTCAGGTCTATTTTGTTTCATATATTTTTCTCCTTTTCTGTAATTCTTTTCGTCCATAAAGCCGCTGCTTCCGCGCCTTAACCTTCCCCATAGATTCCCCGGGCGTTTTCGATCCAGAATGCGTCATTCTGGAATTCCTCATACCAATAGTCCGCCTCGTCCGAATCGGTGCAATGCACCTCCACATTGGCGATAAAGCCGGGGTCGACGAATACCATGCCATCGGAACGACATTGCCGTAGGCGTCTGTCCCCTCGCCGCAGGCGATGATCACATTTCCTTGCAACTCCATCCTCGCACGGGCATCAAAGGTCTCCAAGAATGCGTCAGTGGTCCACCCCGATTCGTTGGACTCGATCCAGAAGAGCATCCCGGTATCCCACAGGGTATAGAAATTCATTTTCCCGTTTTCATCCAAGGTGCCTTCCGAGGAAAACACATCGGGATACGTCAGCAGCAGGCCGGTGGATTCATCATAGTAAGTATTGTAGGAAGCCTCTCCGTCCTAGGTGGATCCCTCATCGCCTCGCACATCGTCATGGGCGGCATAGAAGCCAGACCCCATATAGGGAACGTCCGAGGGGAGTGTGTTGATGGAAGAAGACAGGTTCTCCAAGACCAGCTCCTGGCCACCATCCATGGTGTAATAGATATTTTCGGCGTCCAGATTCTCGGTCAGGGTGCGCCAAAGGCTGTCCATCATGAACCAGCACTGGGAATCATAGTCAAAGAAGAAGAACTCCTCCTTCTGCTCCCGGTCGTCCAGCCCTGCAACCAGCGTAGAATCCGCAGCCCAGTCCACGATCCAGCCGTCCTCGGTCTGGCTGGCGGTGATGGTAAAATCCATTCCGGTCAGATCACTTAACTCACGAGCCAGCTCCTCGGCGGTTTTCTTGGCACCGGAATATTCAATGGGGTATTCCCGAACATCCTCATCACCGAAAACGGCATAGAGAATATCTGTCCGGATACTTTCTTCTGTGCGCCCGCAGGCTACAAGCATGAACAGGGCCATAATCAACATCAATACAACAAGTGTTTATGCTTTTTATCCTAAACGTTCAGAGTGTCGATGATATCGGTAAGCTGACGCAGCTCTTCCGAAAATTTCTTACGAAGTTCTTCCGCATCACGGCAATTCCCGGCGTTAAAAAGGCAGTGCTGTATATCTACACCAATGTGCATTTTTCCGTCCGGCATAAAAGATATGTAGACCCGACCGTTGCTCCTGTCTGCGACGGCAGAAATAATTTCCATCATCTGCGGCGTGAGGATTGCGAACGCCTCTCGCGGATCCTTCGCATTTACCCAGAAACGTTTACTAAACTGCTCGTCATCAATTATTACGATTCTTTGCTGGTTGGAAAAATAGTGGCTCTTCGTTGACACAGATACAACGCATTCCGGCTTTCTGCCACAATCGCATATAAGCCATGGACCGTTAAATAATGTACAGCCGGAGGACGACTCATTCCATTGATGGTTTTCTTCCATCTCATTAATATAATAGTTGCCCAGTTCAATGTTCACCCCGTTATAAGCAGCCTTAATATTATACCTGCCCTTCGTTTCCCAAACCCTGCCCTTCGGGACCTGAAAGTAAAGCGGAGCGGCCTCTTTGTCCGGCTTAAATTCGCCTGACAGATCATATTCCACATCATCGCCAAACACATCCCTAAGTACATAGCCAATAACATTATCGGCAAGCTGATTACTGATTTTATTCCTTTTTTTGATTATCCGACCTAACGGTATCCCAAACGCCGGTGCGATTATCCAACACAGTAGCGAAATAAAGAAATTAAAAGGAACTGCGACGAGCCCCAATATAACAAGACCGTGAGTTATTATTCTCATAATAAGTATCTTGTTCTTCATGGCATTTAGTTCGTTTTTTAATTGCTCAGTTGTCATAATTTTCATGTCCTCCATATTAATCAATACACTCATTTTGGTTATTCATCAATCATGGAATTGATTGTGTTCTGCATCAGGATCCAGCCAACAGGGGCGATGACCAGCTCCAAAATCAGATACACAACGGCGCGGTTCTGCGCCGGCATGCCTCTGTCCGTCTGTGCCTTGTCCAGTAGTCCACCCATCTTATAGGCCCAGTAGATTCCGTAAATACCGCAGGTAACAATCGTCAGCAGAAGCGCAAGATTCTTGTTCCACACTGCGTTCGTGCTGCCTCCTTCCTTTTACCGCTCCATCCGGTAATATGTGTCCTCCTCGCCCCAGACGATGACGCCATCCTCCCCGTCTTCCGCAAAGTAAAACACCCGAAGGCTCATTTCACGCACGGAAGAATCCGCACAGAAGATATTGGGCCCATCTGTTTCGAAGAAGAATGTGCCATGGTCTATTTCCGCAGCCTCTGCGCTGCCGGGTGTACGCTGGCAGAGGCTCCAGCTGCCAGCGCTGTCGATGACGATGTAACGTTCCGCCGAACGGTCGTTGTCCAGGTACCAGGTGCCCTGGAGCGCCGAAGCAGCCAAATGGTACGTCCGGGGCTCCTCGCGGCTGAAGATGCCGCAGTCGGAGATGGAGAGCTGGTCACTCTCCAGCTCGATTTGTCTGCCGTTGATGGAGCTGCCGATGGCGCCGCCCTGGTAGCAGTAGACATAGGTGGCGTCCCAGTCCGGTTCATACCACAGGGAACCAACGTCTATCGAATCTCCACCGGCATAGAGCGTCCAGCAGCCATAGGCGTCAAACTCCAGGTATACTTCCTCGCGATCATATTTGCTGCCCGCATCTGCACCGCCCTTCCAGAGCCCCTCGTACTTACTGAAATCATATTCCGATTCCTCCGACGTTTCCGGTTCCTCCGGCTCCTCATCGGGATATCTGACCACAATAGATTGGTAGAACGTGGAGCCATCCGGCTGATAAACATACCCCCCGTCTTCCTCCCAATGCCACGAAATATTCGATTCGCTCATATTCAAATGATAGAGGGTTGCCTGCAGATCACCGTTGTTGTCACCGGTAACATCACGGAAATCCATGGAGCCAAGCACCCAGTCCTCATTCCATATATCCCGATCATAGAGTTCCTCTGTCGGAAGCATGGCCGTGTCAAATAACGCGTGCTCATCGTCATCGCAATAGAGATATATCGCATTTTGATCGCAGACGGCAAACACAATGGTCTGCTCCCCGCCCCGCGTAACCATGCCATAGTCAATAATCACATCGGTGTCGCGCAATTTTCTGCCATGCGAACCGTCGCCGTTGCCGCCGCAAGCCGCCAGGCTCAGGCACAAAACCAGCGTCAGGAAAAGACTTGCATACTTTTTCCAAATTTTCATATCCGTTTCCTCATTTTTAATCAGTGGTGTTCCCGTGCTCCTGCTCCGCCATGGACAGTATTTCATCATGGCTCAGCTCCACATCGCCGAAGCGGACAAAGATGCCGTTGGTCACAGCGCTGTTCCATACCCGCGCATCTGCCAGCGGGCGAAACCGGATCTTGTCCAGATACGGCTTCATGTCCAGCAAAAGCCGGCTTCCGGACACAAAATCCACCTGCAAAACATGGTTGGGCAGCGGCGTGACGGCTGTGAGATACCTTCGGTTCAAGTGCGTGCCCTCCTTTCCGCCAAAATAAAAATCCACCGTACATATATTGTACGGTGGATCGTATGGGATAACCATTAACCAAAGGTTAGGTCTTTTGCCCGAATAGCTCGGCAAGCCGCTTCCGCTTGGTTCGGGTGTCACCCTCCATATGAAGCTTGGAATAGATCTGATTCACATACTGCTTGACGCTCCCCTCGGAGAGATAGAGCTTTTCCGCGATCTCGCGGTTGGAAAGCCGCTGCGCCATCAGCTCCACGATCTCGAATTCCCGCGGTGTCAGTGCGTCAAAGACCGCCGGACGGGCGCCGGCTGCGCTTCGCGCCTTTGCTGCTTCGCCAAGCTCGGTGATCTTCGCGATCAGGTCAGTTTTGATCTCCCGCGTCAGCAAGGGCTTCAAGAGGTCGTAGTTTTCCACGAACGGCATCACAAAACCGTCCGGCTCAGCATCGGAAAGCGCCTTTCTCAGCCATATGTGGGCTTCCTCGGGCTTGCCCAGCTGCTCATAGGCCGCCGCCGTCTGGATGCGGATATGCAACGCTACCAATGCGTAGTGCATCGCCTCGCAGACGGCCAGCAGCTCTGCGCTGCGTCCCACTACCTTGGCATAAGCGCCCTGGGCAAGATACACCTGATTTTCGATCATTTCCATCATAGGCTTACCCGGCGCAAGCATATTGATATCAGAGAGCCGGTGCTGCGAAAAAATCTCCGGGATTTTGTCCGTTTCGTCCAGCAGCGCATGGTAGTAAGCACTGGTGGCACACCAAAGGTTGATCCATGAGGCGTCGTGATAGCGCAGCAGCGCCGCGTATCGCTCCTCAAAGGTATAATGCTGCTCCACATCTGTATACCGCGAGAGCCGCCACGACAGAAAGTCGCAGCAGAGTGCCATGTTGATCTGCCCGTTGTCCTTGACCTGCGCATAGGCACGTTCCAATTCGATATGCGCATCGGTGAAACGGCCCTGACAGAACAGGGCCTCCGCGCGCATGATGGTTTCCGCACCCTGTCCGTGGTGGTTGGTGACCTGATAGTAATGGGGCATACACTCGTCCATCTCGGCAAGCTCGCTTTCGAGTTCTCCCGGTGCGCGGTAGAACATCATCAGAACGGACGGCGAGCCGAAGGTCCAGCCGCCGCTATTCTGGATGCTGATGGCGGGGCGGGACATCTGCGCGCTGGCGCTGCGGTGCAGGCGGCTCATGGCGCTGATGTCATTGTAGCAGAGAAAACTCATAATGAGGTCGCACTCGCCCAGCAGGTTGCCGCGTTCTTCTTCGGAAAGCTCCGGGTGCTCCTCAATAGCTGACAGCAGCAGTGCCTTCAGCTCCAGCATCTTCGGAATTTGACGCCATGTGAACATCCGGCGCATCAGCACCAGAATGGCAAAGGGATCGGCCTTTAGCGTTTCGGCGGGGCATTTGTCCAGCGCTGTCAGCACATCCTCGGGCTTCAGCGACGCCAGCAGGATGCCCGCATCACTGCGAATGACCCGCAGCAGCGCATCGTAGTTTTCGCTTTTCCGGTAAGCAGCGATGGCATGAAGATATTGCTTATGTTCTTCATACCAGAAACCGAACCGCTCCCAATAGCGTTTCTGCGTTTCTGCTTTCATCGTCAGAAAGCTGCGCTCTGCGCACTCCTTCATCATGTGGTGGAAACGATAGGTCGCGCCGTCCGGCAGGCGCGTAACAAAGGCGTTTTGCGCAGTCAGCATGGAGAGAATTTGCCCAGCGTCCGCGTCGCCTGTGATACACTGAGCCATCTCCACAGTAAATTCGTCGGCAAGTCCCATGACCGACAAAAACTCCCGCTGTTTTTCCGGCAGCGGATCGATCATGGCGGCGGTAAAGGTGGTATAGATGTCGGAATTGCGGCTGGGCAGCACGCCGCGCTCAGAGAGCGTGCGCAGATTCAGGTATATGGCGGAGAACCAGCCCTCGCTGGAATAGAGGAGACTTTCGACCTGCGCGTCGGAAAGATCCGTGCCGCAGCGGTGGGCATAGACGGCAAGCTCCGTATGGTTCAGGCGCAGCTGCTCCGTGCCGATTTGATAGGCCTTTGCCCCCAGCCGCACCGTCTCCGCAGCGGGCACAAAACGGTCCCGGCTGGCGACGATCAAATGCACATTGACGGGCAGCCGGTTTGCCAGCATACAAAGGAAGGTCGAGGCACGTCTGTCCGTCAGCAGATGAAAATCGTCAATGAAAATGTAGCAGGATGTTTCTCCCGCCAACTCATGGCAGAGGTCATCCACCATCAGTCCGCCGCCCGCTGCGTCCGTGGGGCAAGGATATTCCCGCAGGAAGGGGAAGCCCGCGCGGGCAAACGCCTCCTGTACGCTTTTCCAGAAGATCGCAAGGTTATCGGAATACACGCTGATGCGGATGATTTTCAGGGTTTCCGCCTTGGCGCGCTCCTCCAGATACCAGTTCACCGCCGTGGTCTTTCCGTAGCCCATGGGGGCGACCACGGTGGTCATGGCGCAGCGGGAGATGGGCCGCAGGCTCTCCTGTAAGCGCTCGGATATGTAGATCGTATTCAGACTCCATTTCGGTTTTGGCATGCTGTTCACCTCCGGCTTGTTTTATTGGTATCCGCTTTCCGCGGATCAGACGGCTTTTTCGCATCCTCAGGGATTGCCCATGAACGCCCGAAACGCTCTGCACCGGGGATGCGTCCCTGTGAAATATACTGATTAACGCGTCGCTCCGATATACCCCATTTGTAGGAAGTTTCCCGTATGGAGAGATAACCTTTCATACGCCGCTCCTTTCTAATCGACACAATAATACAAAATATATTATATACGAATATCCGTAGTTTTTCAAGAATCCGGCGTGAATTGTTCTTGAACTTTTTCTTATAGGTTTGGAAAAATGCAGGGTGTTCACCGTAGTAGTAGTGAGAAAAGAGATACCGCAGCAAGCATAGGGAGTGTAGCCACACTCCCGAATAACGCTCCCGCCCGTCCTGCCGGATGGCGGCGCGTCTGCTTGTTGGGATAGTCCCAAACCCTTATTGGAAACGGAAAGGACGGTGAACGAATGGCAAACTGAGTGCGGAACATTGTGCTTCGCGTCCCGGTGACGGCGCAGGAACGGGAAATGATTGAGCTGAAAATGCAGCAGATGGGAACGCGCTGCTTCTCCGTCTATGCCCGAAAAATGCTCATTGACGGCTATGTTATCAAGATTGATTACAGCGATATAAAGGCTATGACTGCCGAGCTGCAAAAGATCGGCACAAATATCAATCAGATTGCCCGACGTGTCAATGCAACGGGGACAATCTATGCACAGGACATTGAGGACATTAAGAGGGTGCTGAATGAAATATGGCTGTCACAAAGATCCATCCTATCAAAAGCACCTTGAAGAAAGCCCTTGACTACATTACCAACCCGGCAAAGACAGAGGGCAAACTCTATGTATCCTCTTTCGGCTGCGCGGTGGAAACCGCAGACATTGAGTT
The DNA here is from genome assembly GCA_002368865.1 of Lachnospiraceae bacterium UBA3821. GTDB lineage: Bacteria > Bacillota > Clostridia > Lachnospirales > Lachnospiraceae > Acetatifactor. The sequence goes on from DFDT01000063.1 coordinate 16,512, forward strand.
TGAGAAAACGCGGCTGCGGGCAATGAATAAGGGCAATAACCTTGCCCATCACCTGATACAGGCATTTGAACCGGGCGAGGTTACGCCGGAAGCAGCCCATGAGATCGGGCGGCAGCTTGCCGACAGCATCCTTGGCAGTAAATATGAATATGTACTGACTACCCATATTGACAAAGGTCATGTGCATAACCACCTGATTTTCTGTGCCGTGGATTTTGCAGAGCATATCATCTCCTTTCGCTCACTCTGCCTTGCTGCGCCGGATTGCGGTCAGTCTGCCCGGTTCATACGGACACTCGGCATATACACAAAACCGATATTTCCAGTGCGGACGGTAGAAGTGGCAGGTGTTACAATCCTCATGCTCGGTGCAGCCGTTCTCGTACCGGTCAAATCTGGGCTTTCCCTGCATGAGCATTTCAAATGCGCGGCTTTTACCGCTCATAAAGTACATTCCGGCTGCGCCTCCTTTCTGGATTTGGGCAGAAAAAAACGCCGCAGACTTCTTTCAAAATCTGCGGCGTTGCGGGATGCGAAAAGGGATGCTGCCTTGCGGTAACATCCCTTTTGTCGCTCGGTTATTCAATTTTTGAGCTAACCTGTTTGCCCACTGCCCTTAAAAGCGTTGATTTTACTGGATTCTTGCTTGTTTTCTTATGTCAACGCTCTTAATAGCGGGGCTTTTGATTTACCTGCTTGTTATTTGAGTTTGGAAACGATCTCCATGGTGTCTCTGGCGATCAGCAGCTCTTCGTTGGTCGGGATGACCCAAATCTCAACTTTGGAATCGTCGGTGGAGATTTTGATCTCGCCGCGATTTTTATTGCGCTCAGCATCCAGCTTCATGCCCAAGAACTCCATGTCTTCGCAGACCAGGGCGCGCATTGCGTTATCGTTCTCGCCGATACCGCCGGTAAAGATAACCGCGTCGACACCGCCCATAGCGGCCGCATAGGAACCGATGAATTTCTTGATCTGGTAGCTGACGATCTCCAGCGTCAGTTTGGCGCGTTCGTTGCCTTCGTTGGCAGCTGCCCACAGGTCGCGGCAATCGCTGGAAACGCCGGAAAGGCCCAGAAATCCGGATTTCTTGTTCATCAAATCAGACATCTGATCGGGGGTCAGGCCCTCTTTGTTCATGATATAAGTTACAACGGAGGGATCAATACCACCGCTTCTGGTGCCCATGATAAAGCCGTCCAGGGGGGTGAAGCCCATGGAGGTATCCACTACCTTGCCGTCTTTGATGGCAGAGATGGAACTGCCGTTGCCCAAATGGCAGGTGATGATCCTAGTCCCTTCAATGGAGCCGTGCAGCTGGCCGTATCTGCCGCTGACAAAACGATGGCTGGTTCCGTGGAAGCCGTAGCGGCGGATGGAGTATTTCTCATAATATTCATAAGGAACGCCGAACATATAGGCTTTCGGCGGCATGGTCTGATGGAAAGAGGTGTCGAAAATCGCGACCATAGGCGTTTCTTTTCCGAATACTTCCTGGCAGGCTTTCATCGCGGTAGCCTGAGGCGGGTTATGCAGTGGGCCCAATTCGGAGAAAGAGAAAATATCTTCGATGACTTTGTCGGTGACCAGAGTAGAGGTCTTATAAACCTCGCTGCCGTGGAGTACACGATGGCCAACGGCGGAGATTTCTTTTACGGAATCGATAACCTTGCCTTCGCCCTCGGTCAGGATTTTGACCACTTCCATAAACGCTTCTTTATGGGTGGGGAAAGGGGTGTTGTGGGATACAGCGCGTCCGTCGGATGTTTTGTGGGTGATCAGGCCGTCCACCCCGATGCGTTCGCAGTTGCCCTTGGCCAGAACAGACTCATTTTCCATATCAATCAGCTGATACTTCAAAGACGAGCTGCCGGCATTGATGACCAAAACCTTCATGTGCTGATTCCTCCATGTTGTGTATCATTTGACATATTGTCATACAATCTTATATTATTACAATGGAAGAAAAATTGCAAGGGAAAATCCGTTAGGAAGGAGGGCGACAGCATGAAAATCTGTGGAATTACCGCTGAATATAATCTGTTTCACAAGGGACACGCCTATCAGATCGAAAAGGCGCGACAAGCGGGCGCCACTCATATTCTGGCGGTGATGAGCGGGAATTTTGTCCAGCGAGGCGTACCGGCTATGTTGGATAAACGCGTTCGGACCCGGGCCGCCTTATGCGGCGGCGCCGACCTGGTGGTGGAATTGCCGCTGCCTTTTGCCACTGCCTCGGCCGAAACCTTTGCTTACGGTTCCTTATCCCTGATGCAGGCGGCGGGGTGTGTGGATATGGTCAGCTTTGGCGTGGAAGATACGCTGGCGGAGATCCAACAGGTGCTGGATGTTTTGTTATCTTCGGATTTTGAGCCGGTTCTCAGGCTTCGCTTGGCGGATGGTGGTTCCTATGCCTCAGCCCGCAGTCAGGCCGCCGCGGAACTTGCGGGGGAAAAGGCGGCACAGATCCTGGCCCGGCCCAATAACATTCTGGCGATCGAATATCTCAAAGCAGCCCGCAGGTTGAATTTTTATCCGGAATGGGCGGCAATTCCCCGCCTTGGCGCCAGACACGACCAGCACGGCAGCGAAGCGGGATTGATGAGCGCTTCCTATCTTCGCCATTTGCTGGAACAAGGAGATTGGTCCTCTGCGGCCCACGGCATGCCCAATGTGTGTCTGCCTTTATACCAACAGGCGTTCGTATCCGGCGAAGGGCCGGTGCGCTTGTCCGGATTGGAACGGAATATGCTGGCGATTTTGCGGACTCGCAGTTTGGACTGGCTGAAAGAACTGCCCGATATCAGCGAGGGATTGGAAAATCGGCTGTACGCGGGCATTCGGCAGGCGACGTCGGTCGCGCAGCTGTACCAGCTGGTGCAATCCAAAAGATACCCGCAAAGCAGGGCGCGCCGCATGGTGCTGCACGCTTATCTTGGCATCACCGCGCAAATGCAGAAAATGCGCCCGCCATATCTGCGCGTTTTGGGAATCGGGCCCGGTGGAGAGGAGATTCTGCGGCAGATGAAAAAAACGGCTGTCATACCGGTTTCCCAGTCATTGGCTCGGTTGTCGGACGAATCGGAACAGGCAAAACGGTTTGCGCAGCTGGAAGCGGCGGCTACCGACCAATATGTGCTGGGCATGCCCAAAGCGCAGCCCTGCGGCTGGGAATTTACCGCTCCGGTGGCCAAGGAGCCGGATGCGCGTGACGGCAGGCGATGGGATGCAGGCAGGATACTTTAAAATCGGGAAAACGGTGGAATGATCGGCGGCCGTCCTTTCCCTGAAAAGGAGGCAGCTTATTGTCTGCCGGTGTGATTTGAAAAAACAGCAGAAAAAAGCGCCCGTGCTATTAGCCGGACGCTTTTTTAAGGCGAGCTATTCTGTAATCCTTGTGGCTTCGGTATCCCGAAACAGCAGCGAAATACACCAAATACCCGCCAGAGCCACCAGGGTATAGACGATTCGGCTGAGCATTGCACCCTGACCGCCGAACAGCCATGCCACGATATCAAACTGGAAGATACCGATGGAGCCCCAGTTTAGCGCACCGATGATGGTCAGCGTCAAAGCGGTTTTATCCAGCATGGTTTCCACTCCTTTATTGGTTTGTCGCTCTTTTGCCGAAAAGGCCCCGCGGGGTGATTCCGGCTGACATTAGTGTTTACCGGTGTTCTTACTTTATGAGGGGAAATTGTTGGTCATTTTTGAAAGCAGTACGGCGCAATCCGCGCGGGTGAGAAAAGTATCCGCCTGATCGGGCGAAAGCGCTTGAAAGGAGGATCTCCCCAAAGCGGTCAGCAAAGAAGAAAAGGCAGCCTTTTTCCAGGAAGGGTCGAAAGAGCGGCGCAGCAGCTCTTCGGCCTCCAAAACAGAAACAGGCTCGCCGGGGAAAAAGACGGTCTCCGTGATGATTTTCTGCCGGATAGCTGTTTGCAGATACGGTTTTATCCATAGCGGCAGATCCCTGTCGTTGGCAAGGCCGGTTTGGATTACTGCCTGGTCGGCCGGAGAAACGCCTTTGGCGGCCAGCAGACAAATCAAAAATTGCCCGCGAGTCATAACGCTGTCAGGGTGAAAATACCAGGCATCGCCGATTTTTTCCCCACAGAGAATACCGCTTTGGTGGAGGGTAATGGCCGCTGCCTCCTCGGCATGGCCGGCCATATCAGAAAAAGAAAAATGATTTTTATTTTCCTGAATGGTTACGGTAACTGTCGCTTCGTCGGATAAATTTCCGAAGGCATCGACCAAAACGTAAGAAAAGCAGTCCTCTCCCACCGCTTTGCAAAACGGCAGATAGGAAATCGACTGCCCGTCTGTTTGGGCTACACCCTTTTGGGGGCTGCGGGTGATGTGGACGAAAGCCGGCTGTATCTGGCTGTCTGGAAACGGGCAGGCCTGTATTCCCACATCCGACCAGGTACTTAAACAAATATCCTCAGCCTGCGGCGGGGAGGGCAAATCATCCGTGACACAGACGTATAACGTCGCAGCCGACCGGTCGGCGCAATCGGGCAGAAAGGAGAATCCGGAACGAACGGCGCTTTCTCCCGGGACAAAGCATAAGCGGTCCAGTTCCTCCCTCGTCAGCCGGGAAAATTCACTGAGCCGCGCGCCGTCCAGGATCAAGCTGCCGCTCTTGGGCAGCGAGGTGATGGTGATGCCTGCCAGGTCCCCGTCCTCCAGACCCAGCCGGATTTCGAACTGCCGGGCGGATAGTTCGGCCACTTCTCCTTTGGCAACGGACATTTGAAACATTTTTTCGGATGGGTCGGCGGATACCGGCTGGACGATGGTGGCATCCTCATACAGGGAAACGGAAAGCAGGGAACAGGACAGAATAAGGCTAAAAAATAATTTCAAATTCATTCACTTCCTATTTCGGTCTGTTCTTATCCTTTGAATCTTTTCGGTTTTTATGCGGTACATTGAAAAAAGCGATAAAGCAGGACGCTTTTTTGCCATTTTGCTTGCATTTTAACGGTAATTATGGCAAAATGATAAGAACAAAAGGGAAGAAAACGGAGGATGCGTTGTGAATCAAACGGTAGTGATTTTGGATTTCGGCGGTCAGTATAACCAGCTGATTGCGCGGCGGGTCAGAGAATGCGGCGTTTACTGCGAGGTGCTGCCGTATCACACGCCGGTGGAGAAAATTCTGGAAAAAGAACCAATCGGTATTATTTTTACCGGTGGACCGAACAGTGTTTATCTGGAAGACGCTCCCAGGTGCAGCAAAGAAGTGTTTGAACTGGGCATCCCGGTGCTGGGCATTTGCTACGGTATTCAGGTCATGGCCCACACGCTGGGAGGACATGTGACCTCTCCCGATTCCAGAGAATATGGAAAAACAGAAACGAAATATGATACAGCCTGCCCGCTCTTTGACGGTCTGCCCGCCGAGGGGATTACCTGGATGAGCCATACCGATTATGTGGATCAGATGCCGGAGGGATTTTCCGCGACTGCGCATACGGACTCTTGTCCCACCGCGGCGATGCAAAACCGTGAGAAAAAGCTCTATGGCCTGCAGTTCCATCCGGAAGTGCTGCACACCGAGAACGGAACGCAGATGCTTCATAATTTCCTTTATAGAGTCTGCGGCGCAAAAGGCGATTGGACCATGGGGGATTACGCCCAGAATACCATCGATGCCATCCGCCAAAAGGTAGGGGACGGCAAGGTCCTTCTGGCACTCTCGGGCGGGGTAGACAGCTCCGTGGCAGCGGCGCTGCTGGCCAAAGCGGTGGGCTCGCAGCTGACCTGCATCTTTGTCGACCATGGGCTGATGCGCAAAAATGAAGGGGATGAAGTGGAGGCGGCTTTTGCGGATAAGGGCATGAACTTTGTCCGGGTCGATGCGGAAAAGCGCTTTTTGGAAAAACTGTCCGGCGTGTCTGAGCCGGAGAAGAAGCGCAAAATCATCGGCGAGGAGTTTATCCGGGTATTTGAAGAGGAAGCGAAAAAAATTGGCCGGGTAGATTACCTGGTGCAGGGTACCATCTATCCTGATGTCATCGAGTCCGGCGCGGGAGACGCGGCGGTGATTAAAAGCCATCATAATGTCGGCGGTTTGCCGGATTATGTGGATTTCAAGGAAATCATCGAGCCGCTGCGCCTGCTGTTTAAGGATGAAGTGCGAAAACTCGGCAAGGAGTTGGGCCTGCCTGATTATCTGGTATGGCGGCAGCCGTTCCCGGGTCCCGGCCTTGCAATCCGTGTGATTGGGGAGATTACCAAGGAAAAGCTGGATATTCTGCGGGATGCGGATGCGATTTTCCGGGCAGAAATTGCCGAAGCGCATCTGGACCGTGATATCCATCAATATTTTGCGGTGCTGACTTCTATGCGTTCGGTCGGCGTAATGGGGGACAGCCGTACCTACGATTATACATTGGCTTTGCGCGGTGTGACCACCACTGATTTTATGACAGCGGACTGGGCACGGATTCCGTATGAAGTGTTGGAAAAAGTATCGAACCGGATTATCAATGAAGTGCGCGGCGTCAATCGCATCGTGTACGATATTACGAGCAAACCCCCGGCAACGATAGAATGGGAATAAGACATGAAAGGCTATAAATTCAGTATTTATGCTGGTCTATAGCCTTTTTATTTTGCATATGGTTCTATTTTGGTTCTATAAAAAGAGAGTTTGCCCAATTTTTTCATTCTTTTCAGCACGTGTTTTTTGCTTTTTAGTCTTTAATGGTTCATTACCCTATGCAATGTGGTTTTGTGTGTTTTTCGCTTGCTGAGTTGGGGTTTTCTCGGAAATGCGGTGACTTCCGCCAATTCCTGCACGGTTGGGATTCTTCCCGAACCGGAACGGATACAATGCGCACTGCCCACAAGTGCATAGTCTGACTTCCTGAATGGATCCCCCGCAGCAGTCTAAACATTTGGCGCGGATAGCTTTGGCGTTATTGTTTTCCCTTTTCCCGCGTTCGCTTGTATAAACGGCATAAACCAGCTGTTTTCTTTTCCATGGCATCACCGCCCTTGCATTTTTATACACCACACCCACGCGCATCCGGCATTTGTGTTCCTGGCATCTGACGAAGCATCCTATATCACGGGCGTTGTGCTCAGTGTAGACGGAATGGCAAGAACATAAAAAAGGAAACAGGGCAGCCGGAAACGGCTGCCCTATCTTCAAAATATGGAGGTATACACATGAAAAGAATCATTCCCATTTTAATGACTTTACTGCTTCTCTCTGGTTGTGCAACGCAATCCGCTGAAAAAACCTATCGACAGATTACTATGGAGGAAGCTATTACGATGATGGAGGAGGAAACCGGATACATCATCCTCGATGTTCGTACTGCTCAGGAATATAGCGAAAAGCATATTCCCGGTGCTATCAATATTGCCAACGAATCCATTGGCACAGAGGATATCTCTGAACTGCCGGATAAAGATCAGATGATTCTGGTATACTGCCACAGCGGTAATCGGAGTAAGCAGGCATCTGAAAAACTGGTGAAACTGGGCTACACCAATATCATTGAGATCGGCGGAATTAATAGTTGGCCCGGTGAAACAGTCACCGGCGATAAGTGATAAAATCACAGAACAAGGAACGACTACTGGATATAATAAAGCCATAAAAAAGAAAACAGGAGGACTTAAATATGTCTGCTATCAGTGTTAATAAAAACAATTTCAATCAAGAGGTTTTGAACTCGGACAAGCCCGTCCTGATGGATTTCTGGGCTCCCTGGTGTGGTCCTTGCCGCATGGTAGTTCCTCTGGTAGAGGAGATTGCCAAGGAGCGCTCCGATATCAAGGTTGTTAAAATTAATGTGGATGAGGAACAGGAACTGGCTATGCAGTTCGGTGTGATGAGCATACCCACTCTGGTGGTTATGAAGAACGGAAAGATTGTCAATCAAGTCACCGGTGCCAGACCTAAGGCTCAGATTCTCGCCATGCTGTAAGGAGTTGCAAAGATGAGATTCTTCGATTTTATGAAAGGCCCTGACATCAATCAGGGTGTCAAAGAATATAGCACTACGGATGGCGCAGTCCTGCTGGATGTTCGCACCCCCGACGAATACCGGCAGGGGCATATCCCCGGCAGTAAAAATGTTCCTTTGCAGTCCATTAGCAAAGTGGCTGGCATGATTGACAATAAATCTACCCCCATTTTTGTTCATTGTCTCAGCGGTGCAAGAAGCCGTCAGGCAGCTGCTATTTTGAAGCAGATGGGTTATACCAATGTGAAAAACATAGGCGGAATTTCCGCTTATGCAGGAAAGGTGGAACGATAATATGAAAGTTGTCATTGTAGGCGGTGTGGCAGGCGGTGCTACCGCTGCCGCCCGTATTCGCAGACTGAATGAGCAGGCAGAAATCGTAGTTTTTGAGCGCTCGGGGTATATCTCCTATGCCAACTGTGGTCTGCCATACTATATCGGTGATGTGATTACCGATCGGTCGGATCTGACCCTCCAGACCCCGGAAAGCTTCTTCTCCCGGTTCCATGTAAACATGAAGGTACGTCATGAGGTCACGGCTATCCATCCCGAAAAAAAAGAAGTTACCGTGAAAAATCTGGAAACCGGTGAGGAGTTCAAGGAGAGCTATGACAAGCTGATTCTCTCTCCCGGAGCCAAGCCTACCCAGCCCCGGCTTCCCGGTGTAGGTCTTGATAAGCTGTTTACCCTGCGCACTGTTGAAGATACCTTCTGCATCAAGGATTACATCAATGCAAACCATCCCAAATCCGCTGTACTGGCAGGTGGTGGCTTCATTGGATTGGAGCTGGCAGAAAACCTGCGAGAGCTGGGGATGGATGTCACCATTGTCCAGCGTCCAAAACAGCTTATGAATCCCTTTGATGCCGATATGGCTTCTTTCATCCATAATGAAATGCGCAAGCACAGTGTAAAGCTGGCACTTGGTCATACCGTAGAAGGGTTTGAGGAAAGGGACGGCGGCGTGGATGTGCTGCTGAAAGACGAACAGCCTCTCCATGCGGATATGGTAATCCTGGCCATTGGTATTTCTCCCGAAACCACCCTTGCAAAGGATGCCGGGTTGGAACTGGGCATTAAAGGAAGTATTGTGGTCAATGACCGGATGGAGACTTCCGTTCCCGATATCTACGCCGTGGGCGACGCCGTGCAGGTGAAGCACTTCGTCACCGGGCAGGATGTGCTGCTCTCCCTGGCCGGCCCCGCCAACAAGCAGGGCCGCATCGCGGCGGACAACATCTGCGGCGGCGACAGCCATTATACGGGCAGCCAAGGCAGCAGTGTCATCAAGATCTTTGGCATGACTGCCGCTACTACCGGCGTAAATGAGACCAACGCCAGAAAAACAGGGCTGGATGTTGATACGGTTATCCTGTCGCCCATGAGCCATGCAGGTTACTACCCCGGCGGGAAAGTCATGACAATGAAGGTGGTCTTTGAAAAGGCGACTTATCGCCTGCTGGGTGCGCAGATCGTGGGCTATGAAGGTGTGGATAAGCGCATTGATGTGCTGGCCACCGCTATCCGGGCAGGAATGAAAGCCACGGAACTGAAGGATCTGGATCTGGCCTACGCACCGCCTTATTCCTCTGCGAAAGACCCGGTAAATATGGCTGGCTTTATGGTTGAGAATATCGCAAACGGTGTTCTGAAACAATGGCATCTGGAAGATGCAGATCGTCTTCCTCGTGACGGAAGCGTAACTCTGTTGGACACCCGCACTGTGGAAGAATTCACACACGGACACATTGACGGCTTCTTTAACATCCCGGTGGACGAGCTGCGGGAGCGGCTGGGTGAGCTGGACAAGCGTAAGCCTGTCTGCGTCATCTGTCAGAGCGGTCTGCGCAGCTACATTGCCTGTCGTATCCTGGCCGGAAACGGCTTTGACTGCTATAACTTCTCCGGCGGCTTCCGGTTCTATGATGCTGTGACCAATGATCGCTGTCTCATTGAATCGGCTACCGCCTGCGGCATGGACAAATAAACAACCGCCGCATCTCTCCAACAATTTTGGTAGAGATGCGGCGGATTTTCATCCTCTGACTGCAGCAAACATTTCAAACATCTGAATCACACTTTACCCCAAAAAGAAATCACTGACCAGCATCACACAGAATCCGGCCAGGAGCGCATAGGTTGCTCCGGTCTCGCTGCCGTGGGCATGGGTTTCGGGAATCATTTCATCACTGATGACATAGAGCATGGTTCCTCCCGCAAAGGCCAGAGCAAAGGGGAGAATGGCCGAAGCAATGCTTACGGCCCAATATCCCAGAAGCGTACCGACGACTTCGATCAGTCCGGTCACCATGGCGCAGACAAAGGTTTTTACCGGGGATACGCCTGCTGCCAGCATGGGCGCAATGATCACCATGCCTTCGGGGATGTTCTGCAGGGCGATACCGCAGGCGATCATCATCGCCTGCGCCGTGTCTTCACTTCCAAAGCTGACACCGGCGGCAATCCCCTCCGGCAGATTATGGATCGCGATGGCTGTGACAAACAGCAATACCTTGTCAAGGTTGGTGCTGCGGTGTGTTTCCGTATCGGTTCCCACCAGCTTATGCAGGTGGGGAACCAGCTTATCAATGAGATTCAGGCACACCGCCCCAGTAAAGATCCCGATGATGGAAACGAGGATCCCATGGGTTCCGCCATAATTGAGAGATGGCAGAATCAGTCCCAGTACAGCCGCAGACAGCATAACACCTGCCGCAAAGGACAGCACTATGTCGGAGAATTTGTGGGAGATATTCCGAAAGACAAAGCCAATGAGACTTCCAAAAATGGTCGCGCCCCCCACGCCGAGGGCGGTGAGCAATACGATTTTCATCATCAACGATACAGGTCTTCTATGTATTAGAAAGTTCCTGCAATCTCCTTTCTTCACAAATCTCCACGGTGCCCCGCGCCAGCTTCACCATACCCTCGTTCTGGAAATAGCGAAGCATTCGGGTAACTACCTCACGGGCGGTGCCCATGTGGCCCGCAATGGTTTCATGGGTAATCTTGAGGATGTTTGTTTCCTCTAAGCTGCATTCCTCCAGCAGAAATTCTGCCAGCCTTTTATCAAAGCTTTTCCACATGATCTGCTCCATGAGCCACATAACCTCAGAAAAACGGGTAGCCATAATTTCGTTGGTAAAATTAGCTACCACAGCAGACTCTTTCATAATGCGCTGATAAGTGTCAGCAGAAATAACCCACATCGTGGTATCCTTCTGCGCCTCAATGGTGATCTCAAACTGAATGCTGTTCATCATACAGGAGGCGGAAAACAGGCAAATATCCCGATCAAACAAACGATAGAGGCTAATCTCCCGTCCTTCATCGGAAAGAATATAGGCACGAAGCTGTCCGCTTCTTACCAGCAGAAGACCGGTACACTCCACAGTTCCGTTGTGAATCAAAGTCCCTTTGTCCACTTTTCGTAAAACTGCATTTTGCTCCAAAATCTGCTGCTGGGTCGGTGTCAGTTTGTTCCAAATTGGAAAATAGGATGAAAAATCCATGGGTACACCTCCTTGAATACACATAGTATAAAATGATTTATAGCATATGTCAATAATTCCGTTGACATATAGGAAAAGGAGATGTACAATGGTCGCATAAATGGCATATGCCGCAAATAATATGGAGGTGAATCTATGCCAAGACCGAGAAAATGCAGAAAAGTTTGTTGTTTGCCGGATAATGATGGTTTTGTTCCGGTTCGTGGCGGCGAGGAACTGACTCCCATTGTCCTGAATGTGGATGAGTATGAATCCATTCGCCTGATTGACCGTGAAGGTTTTTCTCAGGAGAAATGCGGAGAATATATGCGTATTGCCAGAACAACGGTTCAGCAGATTTATGCAGCTGCCCGCAAAAAACTGGCCGATGCGCTGGTTGAGGGACTTCCTCTGCGAATCGAGGGAGGGGATTTTACACTCTGCAGTGGAAACAGCGCAGCCTACGGGTGCAAAAATTGCTATCAGCAAAAAATCCATCCGATGCACGAAAAACCGAAAGGAGATAATATTATGAGAATTGCAGTCACTTATGAAAACGGAGAAATCTTTCAGCACTTCGGTCACACCGAACAGTTTAAAATCTACGATGTGGAAGATGGAAAAATCATTTCGTCTGAGGTTGTGGATGCTGGCGGCAGCGGACATGGTGCACTGGCAGGCGTCCTGAGTGCACTGAAGGTGGATGCCCTGATCTGCGGCGGTATTGGCGGCGGTGCCCAGATGGCACTGAGCGATGTGGGTATCCGGCTTTATGGTGGTGTTTCCGGCAACGCTGATGTAGCAGCAGAAGCACTGGCAGCAGGCAAGCTGGACTTCAACCCCAATGTCCGGTGTGATCATCACGACCACCATGGGGAAGGTCACTCTTGCGGTTCCCACGGCTGCGGCCATCACTCCTGCGACTGAAATAGGTGATTAAGTCACGGAATATGTGTCGTGATTTGATAAAATATAGATAAAGGAGGCGGTAAAACCTATGAAACAATATGTTTGCGGCATTTGTGGATATATTCACGATGAAGCTGTCGGTGGCAAGTGGGAAGACCTACCTGCCGATTGGAAGTGTCCTGTCTGTAAAGCAGGCAAAGACGCTTTCAAACCCAAAGAAGAAAAAACAGCGTCCCAGGAGGTCCTTGAAAAGCCCCATGTGGACAAGGAACTCTCTCTCATGGAAATGAGCATCATTTGCTCCAATCTGGCCCGTGGCTGCGAAAAGCAGTATCTGCCCCAGCAGGCAGATGATTTCAGAAAACTGGCAGAGTTCTTCAGAAGCAAGGCTGCGCCCGTCGAGGAGGCCAGCACAGCCAAGCTGCTGGAACTCATTGACAAGGATTTGTCTGTAGGGTATCCCTATGGCAATGCTATAGCCGGTGAAAAGCCTGATCGGGGTGGTCTGCGCTGTCAGGTGTGGAGTGAAAAGGTTACCCGAATGCTCCAATCTCTGCTGACTCGATATGAATCTGAGGGAGACAAGATGTTGGAAAACACCGGTGTCTGGGTTTGCACGGTCTGTGGTTTTGTCTATGTTGGTGACATAGCTCCGGAGCTATGTCCGGTGTGTAAGGTTCCCAGTTGGAAATTTGAAAAAATGGAAGGGAGGGCATAACTATGGCTGAAAAATATGCAGTAAGAAATCTTCGCTTATGTACCAAGGATTGCCTTTGCCTCTATGTCTGCCCAACCGGAGCGACTGATACAGAGAACAGCATCATTGATCCTGAAAAGTGTATCGGCTGCGGTGCCTGTGCCGAAGCCTGTCCATCCTCTGCAATCTCTATGGTTCCAAAGGAACTGCCGCCGCAGCAGCCGAAAGAAGAAAAAGTTGTCGAAGCACTTCGTGGCTTAGTTCAAAGCAAAGCCAATGCAGAGAACATTGCTTCGCAGCTTCCTGATGTCTTGAGCGTCGCTGTGGAAAAATCCTCTCGCCTGATGGCGGAGGATCTGTGCAGAGAAGCCGGCTTTATGCTGCCTCAGAGCAGCAACACCAGATCGTTTCTGGAAAGTATTAAAACGTATCCCGGCATTCCTGTGGATGCTGTGGAATCCCTGTTAAAAAACATTCAATTCAATGAAAAAAAGGAGGAAAAGAAAATGGAAAAGTGGAAATGCTCTGTCTGCGGCTATATTCATGAAGGCCCCATGACCCCTGATTTCAAGTGCCCTGTCTGCAAGCAGCCCGCCGACAAGTTTGTGAAGATCGAAGAAGCAGCCCCTGCGAAGAACCCCTATGCCGGTACCAAGACGGAGAAGAACCTGTGGGAAGCCTTTGCCGGTGAGAGTCAGGCCCGGAACAAGTACACCTACTTCGCCTCCGTCGCCAAGAAGGCCGGCTACGAGCAGATCGCCGCGCTGTTCCTGCACACCGCTGAGAACGAGAAGGAACACGCCAAGCTGTGGTTCAAGGCTCTGGGCGAGCTGGGCGATACTGCCGAGAACCTGCTCCATGCTGCTGAAGGTGAGAACGCCGAGTGGACGGATATGTATGACCGCATGGCTCGTGAAGCTGATGAGGAGGGATTCCATGATCTGGCTGAACAGTTCCGTGGCGTAGCTGCCATTGAGAAGATGCACGAGGAGCGCTACCGCAAGCTTTTGAGCAACGTGGAGACCATGCAGGTGTTTGAGAAGAGCGGCGTTACCATCTGGGAGTGCCGTAACTGCGGACA
>DFDT01000177.1 GCA_002368865.1 Lachnospiraceae bacterium UBA3821
TTGTGTCGCCGCTGCCATTATCTGCAGGGGTTGTGTCGCCGCTGCCATTATCTGCAGGGGTTATATCGCCGCCGCCGGCCCCGTCCATTTGCGTCTGATCCTGATTCTCAGCCGCGTTCGCATGAATCGTACCGGCGGAGAACATCAGCATTGTACTGAATATCAGACTGAAAATACAGTATTTCAGGTTTTTCTTTAACATTTTACCTCCTTTGCTGTTCTTAACAGCGTTACCCTTCCAGTCCTGTGGAAAAGCAGGTGGAAAGGCCTTTGGGAGTTACTGAATACCGAATTTGAATATTCTGCCTGTCAAACGCACTCTGCACAGTGATCCAGGTAAAATCTGTTGGTATGTTTAATCCCCGCTTTTGTTGAAATGGTTGTTTAATAATAGCAGAGAAAAAAACTAAATCTTTTCTGCTATTGTTCTTAACCATAATTTCAAAAGCTATAGCTGTCTTTTTCTATCCTACAATATAGTTAAAATATCGTCAACTAATAAAGATTACAAATACATCATCTTTGATCAAATGATAATATTACCCATATATAAACCTGTGATCAGCCCCCTTCCAGAATGCCTCTATCCGCGCCGGAGTTTTTCCAGATGCTCCAGGGTCTTTCTGCCGTCGGCCACAATCGTGATAAAGGAGGGCCCCATGCTGGTCAGATCCTCCGGATATCTTTTTTCCAGCCGATCCATAAGTCTTTTCAGGATTTCAGTCAGTTCCGCGTTTGAGACCTTTTCATCCAGCTGTGCGGAAATCTGGTAGCAGTACCTGTCTTTGGCCTGTACCACTTCTATACCCAGGTCCCCGGCGCCTTCCCGCTTTCTCCCTTTCTCGTCCAGCACACTGACCGCCAGCGCCAGCGGATCGTCCAGAAGCGTATCCCTCTGTACTTTTTTAGCGTACCCGACAGCAAATACATTGGTATTCAGTTCCTCCTGATGGGCCCGGAGAGTCTTGTAAGAAGCAAGAAGTTCTTTGATGACCCGGTCCTGGGAGCCGGCATTCACTTCATTTTTCTTCATCTGCTGCAGGAGCGCCAGAGCCCCGAAGAAGACCAGCAGAAGCATGATCGTAAATTCTATAGCCATGTCAGTTTATCCTTTCCGAATATATAAACGTGCGAAATTATATGACTGCATTTAAGTATTGTACAGAATATCCGGCCTGTCGGCAACTGCAGCCCCAGCACATGCCCCGACATTGGCTCAGGCATTGGCTCCGACATTGGCTCCGACATTGGCTCCAACACTTGCTCAGCACTTTCTCCGACATTGGCTCCGGCACTTGCTCCGGCCCACAGGATCTGATCTTCCGGAATCTGGTAAGAGGTTCTGAAAAAAGATTCACCTGACTATTCATCGTAAGGTAAAATAGATTTACAGACAAAAAAATATAAAGTCAAAGTCAAAACACAGACGCAGACATCAATACTGCATTTGAGAAAGGATACCGCCAGGGCTTATTCTGACAGTGAGCTGAAAGTCGGGGAAGCGTTTGACGGCATGCGGGACAAGGTCTTCATCGCCATGAAGACGGCCGCCAAAACGCCGGCTGGCTTTTTCCGGCCTGGCAGGAGAAAATGGCCAGGATCGAGACCTGCATCAACTGCCGTCAGTGCACCAGGCGCTGTCCTTATGAACTGGATACGCCTGAGCTCCTTCGCAAAAATCTGGCCGACTACAGACGGATCCTGGCAGGAGAGGTCAGCGTAGGATGAGCCTCTCCCGGGAAAACATGTAAAAAAACAATTTCCCTTCCTCTTCTATAATGACGGTATCAAACAGGACATGGATGACCATTAATATTTCAGGAAGGGCGAATGCCGCCTTCATGGGAGGTGCTTATGTCAGGGAAGAAAAAATGCAGGATCCTGAAAGAGATCCGCCAGAGAATAGCCGATGAGAATGATATCCCCTTTGTAACACATGAATGCAGGTATCAGGGCAAATGCAGCGGAACGTGTCCCAGATGTGAAAGCGAACTGGCCTATCTGGAAAAGCAGCTGGCCGCCCGTGCTGCCGCAGGCAAAAAGATCGCGGTTGCCGCCCTTTGCGCCGGTATGACTTTCAGTATGGCCGGATGCTCGAATCTGATTCCGGAAAAAGAGCCGGAAGAAGTGACGGATCTGTCCGGCATGATCGCTGAGCCGGAGCCGGATAACGGAGATCCTGACCAGAACGATCCCTATACCGACGGTTCGGAGAACGGGGATACAGAGGACGAGATTGTGGAGCTGTCCGGGGAAGTCGCGTATCCGGACTATGAAGATTACGAGGATTACGCTGATACCGCTGATACGGCAAGTACCTGTGAAACTGCGGGCACCTATGCTACAGAGTGATAAATCATTCCTTTGAACCGACTGTATAACTGCTTCCATGCTTCTCTACATGCGTGGAAGCAGTTATGTCCATGTGACGGAAGTCGGACAAGCAGCAAATAGCTTCAAAAAATAAGGAAAAATATTTTGTAATTTGATTATAAAAATATAATTCCAAAATTTGATTTCGGAAATATGACTTACTGCATGAGGATAAACAGATGGAACAGACGACTTTCCCTCTGATCGGGATAGCAAGGCACCGTATGGGCATAGACGGGTCCGGCATTACAACGCTGGTCGCAGGGGCTGGCTGCCCGCTTCAGTGTAAGTGGTGCATCAATCAAAAGCTGTTACAGGAGGCGCCAGTCAGGCATGTAACGGCGCAGCAGCTTCTGGAACTGGTCAAAAAGGATGATCTCTATTACCGGGCGACCGGCGGCGGGATCACATTCGGTGGCGGGGAATCCCTTTTGCATGCAGACTTTATCCGTGCCTTCCGGCAGATCTGTCCGTCGGAATGGAGAATCAGTGTCGAGACCAGCCTTTGCGTTCCCGAAACCCTGGTGGCTGCCGCAGCGGACGCGGCAGACATGTTTATCATTGACTGCAAGGATATGAACGCGGAAATATATAAACGCTATACCGGCGGAGATCCTTCCCTGATGATGAACAATCTTCGTTACCTGCTGGAAAGAACAGGCCCGGAGCAGATCCTGGTCCGGGTGCCCCTGATTCCGGAATATAATACAGAAACGGATCAGGAAGTCAGCCGGAAAATACTCCTGGAAATGGGCGTGAAAAATCTGGATCTTTTCAAATATGTGTGCAGATGACGCTGCCTGTTTTTTCAATGAATTTATATTTATTGTGCACTAATGTCTGACTTTTCAGTTAATTTATTTTATTAATTGACTATTTTAAAACTTTTGCTATAATTAAATTATCAAAACAAACGGAGGTACAATCCAATGTACAGCTAAGGCTGCGGCAATAAAAATCTTTATTCAGCCGCTTAAGACGGATAGACAGAACTGAAGGAAAAGCCAGATAACGGAGGTCATGATATGAAATTGCAGATTATTTCATAGGAGAGCTGTCTGATGACGAGAAAGTCGGACAGCTCTCTTTTTTTG
>DFDT01000175.1 GCA_002368865.1 Lachnospiraceae bacterium UBA3821
TGATTTCAATGCCCGCACTTCTGACACCGATTATTCTGATTGGCGGCATTGTTTCCGGATTGTTCACGCCGACGGAGTCTGCGGCTTTTGCATGTATTTATGCGCTCCTTGTTGGAATCTTTTTTTATCGTTCCATTAAAATCAGACGTCTTCCGCACATACTGGTCGAGACAATGAAGATGGCTTCGCTCTCCCTTTTTGCGCTGGCTACTGCTAATGCGCTCGGCGAATTGCTGAGTTATTATAGGCTAAACGTATTGGTGCAGGGATTCTTTACAGGGCTGCCCGGAGGAAAACTTATATTCCTCTTTGTAGTCGTCGTATTCTTTATGTTCGTCGGAACCTTTATGGATGCGGTGCCGGCAATGATCCTTTTTGTTCCAATCATCCTGCCTTCTGCTACCGCGCTGGGACTTAGCCCGATCATCCTTGGCCTCATCATCATTGTGACGCTGGCATTAGGACTCGTCACACCACCATATGGTCTCTGCCTGCTGCTGGCGTCGAGTATCAGCGGGATTAGCATTGAAGAGGGATTTCATGGGGCTCTGCCTTATTTCCTGTCATCTCTGGCAGTTCTGCTGCTGATGCTTTTGTTCCCGAATTTTTGGCTTATGATACCGGCAGCAGTCTTTCCGGGTATGTTCTGATTTTCGAGCAGGAATGAATGATACGAAGGATATAATTAATAACGCTGAAAAGTGAAAATATTCCGGGGTCGTAATACTCGACCCCGGAATGTTTTTGCTCAAATCTTTGTCATTTCACTGTACCGCGCTTTGTTTTCTTTTGTAAAGCCGAGAAGAACATCTGGGTTCTTTTGTACAATGGTCATCAGAGTTCTGTCGATCACTTCCTTTTTGTGTTTGAGGGGGATCAGCTGCTGTCTCGTTTTGTCGCGCATGCAGCAGACGACAAAACTGTTCACTTCAATAAAGTTTCTGCGCACAACGTGCTTATAAGCCCATGCGATGTCTTTGTACGGAACAATGGAACAGCTGTTTTTGTCAAATATGAAATGATCCGTTAAGATGATTCCTTCGCTTGCGCCATCGGAACCATAAGCACTAAGCTCTCGGAAGGACTCGACAAGAAGTCCGCCGCTCTCAAGTTTCTTCAGAGATCTCTCAAGGTTCTTTTTTTTCTGTATTTCGTTGAGAAACAAGATAAACGCCACAATTGCGCAGACGGCTGAAAAGACGGGAAGCGCCATTAGTCCCTGGTTTCTGGCTGTTATGTTTGTGTCCAGATAATAATCTCCGAGGTAGTAAGCCATTTCCTCTTCGGTTTGCTCATAAGTTTCGGCAATTGTCTGGAGGAGCTGATCCGGAAAAGCCGTGGAATACCCGGTCACTTTTACCGGAACAGGGGCAGCGGGAGCGGCTGTTTCATCAGATGAGGAACTCAGCCAATATTCGTACTGCGCCTGCATGGAAGAGAAGTCCTTTTGTGTCATTTGTACCAGATAGAGGAGTTCGTCAGCCCCCTGCACGACGAAATAATACTCGCTGCCCCTGACAGCGCACCAGTCGTCAACGCCGATCACATCCAGCGAAACATACTTTCCTTCCTGCTCGCTGTCTATGGGGTCAAACGGCAAAGCGGCTTCACGCAAGCGATTCATGCGCAATACACCCCATATAGTTAAAAGTATTACTGCCGCCGCACACAGGATCGCAATCACTGTTTTGGCGCCTTTTCCCGTTTTAAAGTATTCTCTGAAGTTTTGTTTAATATCTTCCATTAAGACCTCCTAAAAAAATGACTGTCACGGGCGGCGCAAAAACGCTAACCGAACCCGCGTAAGTAATTCTGATTCCGACGCACAAACGTGTTACAAACGAAAACGATTTTTTGCTAAATTAAACGGAAATTACGGCATGAGAAAGTTTATAGTAAATGTTAAATTGATGATAAATGGATGAAAAAATAAATAGAACATTCTTTAAAACAATTGTAAAATTGCCGTAACAATGAAATGCATGAAAAAGCGAGTTGTTTGAAAGGAGATGTTTTATGAAAAAGCAAGGGCTTTTCAAGGCTATTGCGCTGATGCTGGCAATTGTTCTGGCGGTAAGTTTGTATCAGCCCGGGAGCGCCAGGGCGGCGGAAACGTCTGCTGGCGCCTATGACACAACTGAAACGGCTAATGAGGAAATCGAGCCGGTTGAAGAGAACGCCGCTGACAGAGTGGAAAAATCGGAAGAAGAGATCGGCGACAATGAGAACGCTGGTGATAAGGACGGCACGACAGGTGAGAACGTTGAAATGGAAGAAATACCAATTGAGGAAAGCGAGAGTGATGCTGAAGAGAATACCGCGGCGGAGTTTTCTGAAGGCGAGGATAAGATTACAGTGGAAGGTGATGACGGGAACGCTGACGAAATCGCGGTAAAGGAGGAAAAGAGAGCTGTAGCAGAGGAGGCGGATGAAGATCCTGAGTGGTTTTTGCCAGAACTATGTGAAACAATCACGGTTTCCGGCTACTATATGTACCCAGGCTTCAGCGCTTACGGACTGACAGAAGGTGTCAAAGTTCAGGCTGACTGCGACATTTGAACTGACTAACTCAGATATCATGGGGAATCAGGCCGGGTTTGGAATTTACGCTTTTGATATAGCCGGGCTGGGCACAAAGGACGCAAAATATCTCAATTCTGTTGCCGTGGGCAATTTCAAGCTGCGCGACGGAAGTGAGACAAAATATCATCACAGCGGAGTCCGCGTTGTAACAGGTTATGAGTCCTATGACCCCACAAGTACTGCGGGAAGCGGAAGGAATCTGGACAACACAAGGGCGTTCAGCAAAAAGCCTGAAGCAGACGTGGTCGTTTCGGGTGAAAAGTTTACATAAACACTTGAGAAAACAGACACCGGATTCCTATGCTCTTACGAGGATGAGACCTTTGAGATCCCCGGCGTAAATAAGCTTATGGAACAGGAGGACGGATCTATAGTCGTCGCGCTGGCGGTAGGAAGGTGCAATGGGACGATCTCAGATATTCACTTTGAGAAGAATCCGGGAACTGCCACCTCGGACACGACGGTCAAAGAGACGGAACCCAAGGTCAGCGTATACTCCTCGAATACGACGGGAGAGCAGGAATACCTTGTTTATGGCAGATTCCAATGTTAAAGGCACTATAACCCTTTCCGGGAACGGACAGGAGCTTGGCACGGCGCAGACGGGACCCGATCTCGTTGCCAAAATAGAGACAGAATTGTGGAATCCGGGCGGAATAAACGAGATGGTTTATTCCTTCCTGCCGGACGAGACTGATCCAGATCTGACAAGTTACGAGCCGGTTGAAGGTATGTTGCCTGTAAAGTGGAGAGCACACGGAATCGCGAGAGAGGTCGTCTACACTTCTCCGGATGCGCCCGTAAACGGACAGGGAACGAGGGAAGACCCTGTGGATCTTCAGACAATGCTTAACAGCGCGATGCCGGGACAGACGATCATCATGCTGGACGGAACATATTCGTTGGCAGAGCAATATTTTATCCCAAGAAATGTTTGCGGAAAGGATGGCGAAGAGATCACGCTGATGCCAGAAATGACGCGGATGGTTTTGCGGCAAAGCTCACTTGCGGGGAAGGAATTGTTATCTACGGATGTATATCTCATCACAATATTGACGACGGCTGGGATCTGTACGCCAAGTCGACTACCGGCCCCATAGGCGCCGTAACGATCGAAAACTGCGTAGCGTACACCAACGGATTCCTTTTGGGAGATGATCCGTCTGACAGCAGCGTGGCTTTCGGAGAAGGAAACGGCTTCAAACTGGGCGGAGAAAATATGTATGGGGCGCACAAGCTGATTAATTCGGTTTCATTCAACAATTACGCCAAGGGAATAACCAGCAATTCCGGACCCAACTGTCAGGTCATCAACTGCACTGCCTATAACAACTCCTTAAAGGGAGGATCCTATAACTTGAGTTTGTATACAAAACAGTCAAATGAAAAGGCCTGGGTAGTGGACGGTGTGATCTCGCTGGCGACAAACGGGACTACAGCTGCAGAGCTGGGTTCTTCGAACGGCTTTCTGTATTCGCTCAGAAGCAGAACAAACTATCTGTTTGAGGGCGAGAAGTCGGAAAATAACCAGGGCGTCAGGGCAATGGAGGACTGGTTCGAAAGTACTGATGTATCGATTGTTCCCACCAGGAACCCGGACGGGACTATAAATATGCATGGCCTGTTGGTGCTTAAAGACAATGCTCCGGCGGACAGCGGCGCAAGAATTAACACCTCGTCCGGCGCGGCTTCCAAAAAACCGGATAGTAGCGGACCGGTTGCGGGGCAGGAGGCGCAGAGACTTGTAAGGATCGATATCGGGGAAGAATATACAGAAGATTCTCTTACAAACGTGGTTAAACAGGCGTCGGGCGCAGAAAATGCCTCCCAGCTTGAAACGTTCATGCGGTCAGCTGTAACGGACGACGAAAGGGCAAAAGCGATTCTGGATGGCGTAACGAAGGAGGACACGTCGGTCTACGAAGTTATTGTCTATGTGAGTTTTGACGGCGGAGATACGTGGATCACTGCGGACGAGGAGACCTTCCCGACATCCGGAGTAGACCTTGTATTTGACTATCCGGCCGGAACCGGAGCGGAAGCGTATGCTTTTGTCGCCGCGCATCTGATCACACAGGACATCAACGGAAGGAAGCAGGGCGAAATGGAGTTCCTTAAGCCAGTCGGAGAGGAAGAGGGGTTGAAACTTCATGTGGACAGCTATCGCCATTCGCGCTCGGCTGGAAAAAGTCGGAAGAGACGACAGCCGTGGAAGATTCGGCAGACGACAGCAATAAGAATACCGGAAAAACGGAAGCCGAGACGGGCAGCGCAGGCGGAAAAGAGAATGGAACCAGAAGCGGAACCAAGAGCGGTTCAGGCAGTGGGTCTTCCAGCACGTCTAAGACTAAAGGCGTAAGGTCAGGCGATGGCGCGCCTATAACTGAAACCACAGCGGTGATCGTGCTTGCCGCGGCTATAATCGCGTTTATTCTGGTTCATCGTATCAAAATAAACCGTAAATAGAAACAATTTGCAGGGAGAATAAAAGAATTATGTCAAAATAAACCTAATATATCTATAAAACCAATCTTATCCATCCGAGCTTTCGGTACTAATATATCAAACAAAGAGAGACGATATATTGACTCTCTGTATATATAAAACATACCTTGTCCCGCAAGAGGCGATAGTTAGGAGGATAAAGATGAAATACAGAAATACAATATTAGGATCCCTGCTCACGCTGGTTCTTACGGTTGGAGCAATTACCGCCTTCCCGGCGGTATCGACCGCTGTAGGCTACTCGGAGGAGATGGCATCCCTGATGCAGGAAAATGTTTATGTAAAGACGCAGAATCTGGAATACACGAATGAAGCCGGACAAAAGATGCAGCTTTCTGTGTCTTCCAACGGTGACGACACTAAAATTCTTGTATACGCAAACCACGAAGGAGAGTGGAATCACGTGATCCTCACCCGCGATGGAGAAGGAACTTATATGGTTGAAGACAGTACGTTTTCCGAAACCGATACGAAGGGAATCAGCGAGATAGCTTCATCAAATGATGAGTGGAGAGAGATGTGAATGTGCAAACCGGAAGGGAGATTTGATCCCTTCCGGTTCTTTGTTGCCGGAATTAAACCGGCGATTATTCATTTCGGAACATCAATGTCAAAACCACCCTTCAAGATGAAGTCACGAAGTAAATTGTCTACTTTGATGTTTACCTTTGGAATTGGCAGCTTTGATCCTGTGAGAGCCTCGAAATATGCCTTGGCTCTTGTCCTATCTACGGTTGTCTTTAATGCATCGAATCTGCCAAACTCGTTGATATTGTCCTCGGTGATATGCTGCATCATAAGATTGCGGAGCATTTTTTCGTTCAGACCAAGTGCATATACCGCCAGCCGGTGAATCTGATCGTCTTTCGCCCTGGAGACATACTTAATAACATACTCTTTGAATGTTTTCCTGGCGATAATGGTAACATCTCCACTCTGAATATCATGCAGGAAGATATTTGCATATTTCTGTTCTTCTTGAGAAAGCGTTGCAAATGTTTTATGTAGCTCATCTTCGGCTTTCTGCAATTCTTCCGCACCGGCACCTTGAGTATGGAGTAATTTCAGATACTTTTCAAAGCGGGAGTTCATATAATCTGAGTCAATCTTGTCCGTGTCGATAGTAGTCAGATATCCGTCGATATCATACGGAACATCATCACCACCCGTTCCGGGCCCCGGTCCAAACAGCTCTTTATATCGTTTTGCCAGAATCAGATACGTTGTCTCATTAAGAGCCACGGTTACTTCATGAACATTGCCGATAGCCTCGTCTACGACTGAATACTCGAGCTTCTGCCAGGTAAAGCCCTGGACCTTGGCCGCTTCAAGACAATCATTAAACTGACGGAAGAGCTCTGCAAACTTCTTCCTTTCCGACGTTTCCGGAGGGATTTTTTCAAAATTTGCAACACCTGCCTGTTCAAAGACGTCCTTTATCTGTTCAAATAAAAAGTTCATGCCCTCCAGATTCTTATGAAGCCTCTGGGCAAATAATCCAAACGGTCTGTCTCCGGAATAAAGTTTGACCGCCGCCTCGATATTTTTTTCCATCGTATGCGGCTTTCTATAATACTTGATTGTTCCGAAAGGTTTATCTGGTCCGAACAGCCTGTTGGTTCGAGAAAATGCCTGGATAATGTTCTCATAGCGAAGCAACTTGTCCAGATAGAGTGTATTGATCCATTTTGAATCGAACCCGGTCAGCATCTGATCAACTACGATCAGAAGGTCAATTTCTTTGTCAGGAGTTCTGTCAATGCGTTCATATGGTCTCTTGTGGGCTAATCTGGCAGCAATGTCTTTTTTCATCTTGGCAAAAGATGCGGCTGTAAAGTCCTGACCATATCTCCGATTGTAATCTTCAATCAGTTCCAACAGACCGTCTTCTTTGACTTTCGCTCCACCATTGTTGTCAACGCTCGGGTCGAAAAGCGTCGTCACTTTGAGATCAGGGGCGGTTTCTTTAAAGCGGTGATAGTACTCAATTGCTTCCGGGATGCTGCCGGTGGCAAATATTGCATGGAATTTATAATTCTGAGAGAGAATCATCCAGTTATCCGTGATATCCTTTACTACCATGGCCTGATGCTCTTCTGTGTGATACTGGCTGAGCGGCAAATAGTCTTCAATGCCTTTTACATAAGTCCCGTTGCTTTCACGGTATCCGGCCATAGGAACATTTTGCATATAGTACAAGAAGACTTTCTTCCTGCCTTCATCGGCCATGGCTTCCTGCACGGACCCAGCCTTGGCTTTCTCTAACGCCACAACTTGCCTGACGTCACGGTCCTTGTAGGTTAAAACTTTATACGGATCGAATCCGAGCACGTTCTTATCACGGACCCCGTCAGCAATACTGTACCTGTGAAGCTCGTTTCCGAATACCGTACACTCATCAAACATTACCAACCTTTTTTACTGCCAAATCAAGATCCAGGTCGTGAAGGCCGTGATATGCCTTCAAAAGAAAGTCTACCGGAATCTTTTTTATTATTTCTGTACTCGGCAAATTGTAATACCATTGATAATAGGCGTAGAACCCACCTATCCAGTCCGGGGCGAACCCTTCAATGGCTTTTCCGCACTTGAACTCATAATGCTCGGTGCTTGTGAAATACTGCAAGATAGTATAATCTCGGAGACGTTATTATAACGTTATTGTCTGAGTGCTATTTATATTATTATGCGGATGAGGGCAATAAACCGAGCACGGTCAGAAAGTCCCGCCGCTAATATTAACGATATCGAAAGGACAGAATGTATGAAGAAGTATTTATCAGAACTGATTGGAACGTTCACGCTTGTCTTTATGGGCTGCGGAACTGCCATGTTGGTGGGGTGTGATTCCACGGCAGGAACAGGATATT
Organism: Lachnospiraceae bacterium UBA3821; assembly: GCA_002368865.1. Taxonomy (GTDB): domain Bacteria; phylum Bacillota; class Clostridia; order Lachnospirales; family Lachnospiraceae; genus Acetatifactor. The sequence continues at coordinate 7,959 of DFDT01000175.1, forward strand.
TGCTCACTGCGCTGGCATTTGGGTTGTCAGTAGTCGCTATGGCCTATAGCGTCGGAAACATTTCGGGAGGGCATTTTAACGCGGCAGTTACGGTAGCAATGCTGATTCGAAAAACAATTTCCAAAAAGGACGCAATCTACTATATGGTTTTCCAGTGTGCAGGTGCATTTCTTGCCTCGCTGTTGCTTGCTCTGATATTCGGAGTCGGAAACGTAACTGACATGACCGGCGTGCTTGGAAGCAATGGTCTTGCCGGAGTAGGAGGGAGCGCGGTGGCCGGCCTACTTGTTGAAATTATACTGACCTTCATTTTCCTGATGGTGATTCAGGGAGTTACCTCCAATAAATTCTCTCATGGGTCATTTGCAGGACTTATCATCGGATTGACACTTACCTTTGTACATGTTTTCGGAATTGGACTTACGGGAACCAGCGTTAACCCGACTCGTTCCATAGCACCTGCGGTCATTTCCGCAATCACCGGAAACGCGGACCCGCTGAGGGTGCTGCCGGTATTTATAGTCGGGCCTCTGGTCGGGGCTGCCCTGGCAGCTATCGTATATCCTGCGCTTGAGAAAAAGTAAATAGTTGTATATATTCAGTACCCCTGGAAAAGATCAAAACAAGGGTCGGCAAGTTCGTTCGGCGGAAGGTTTTGACCGTTTTGCCAGGGGGTGCTGAGTATTTAGATGTCATGATTGCATAAAGATGCAGAAAGGGGGAACTGATGATTAGCTTTGTAATTTGTCTTGTAATTTTGGTCGGGGGATATTTTACGTACGGGAAGCTGGTGGAAAACACGCTTGCGCCGGACGACCGTGAAACGCCGGCAGTGCGCATGAACGACGGAGTTGACTACGTTGTGCTGCCGCAATGGAAACTATTTCTCGTGCAGCTTTTGAATATTGCCGGTCTGGGGCCTATATTCGGAGCCATGCAGGGCGCTCTGTGGGGACCTGTTGTCTTCTTGTGGATTACTTTCGGCACAGTGTTTGCCGGAGGCGTACACGACTATTTCTCGGGGATGCTTTCTGAGAGAAACAACGGGGTGTCTATTTCCGAGATTTGCGGAATTTATCTGGGCGGACTTATGAAGAACGTAATGCGTGTCTTTTCTGTGGTGTTGCTTGTGATGGTGGGCACGGTGTTTGCGGTTGGCCCGGCCGGATTGATTGTAACACTGATCGGCAACAGTGGTGGCAGCGGCTTTTGGGCAAATAGAGAGGTATGGCTTTGGATTATTCTTATCTATTATTTCGTTGCCACTTTCATTTCAATTGATCAGATTATCGGGAGGATCTATCCGGTTTTTGGATTGTGCCTGATCATTATGGCGATAGGTGTGTTTTTTGGTATTTTGACAAACAGTTCTTATGTAATTCCCGAGATCTGGACAAATATGCGTAACATGCACCCTGATGGCACTCCTGTTTGGGCTTTTATGTTCATTACAGTGGCGTGCGGAGCGATTTCCGGGTTCCATGCAACGCAGTCGCCGCTGATGGCGCGATGCATGAAGAGCGAGAGACAGGGGCGTTTCGTATTTTACGGCGCTATGACTGCAGAAGGTATTATCGCACTGATATGGGCTGCAGCGGGTTGTTCTCTGTACACGGTCACCGGCGGCCTCTCAACGGGACTGAGCGAGATCCTCAAGAACGGACAGTCCGCCGCAATTTATGATGTTTGCAGGAATACTATGGGAGGCGTCGGCATCGCACTGGCGATGATTGGCGTAATTGTTTGCCCCATCACTTCGGGAGATACTGCTTTCAGGAGCGCAAGACTGACGCTTGCTGATTGGTTTGGTATTGATCAGAAGCCCTTTTCGAGGAGACTTATGATCTGTTTCCCGCTCCTTGCGGTTGGCGCAATCATCGGTCACCTGGATTATACGATACTTTGGCGGTATTTCAGCTGGACGAACCAGACACTTGCCATGATCGTCCTATGGGCGGCCAGTATGTATCTTTTCAGAGAAAAGAAGAATTACTGGATCACTGTAGTGCCGGCGGTCTTTATGAGCACGGTTTCAATGACCTATTTCTTCAGCGCGCAGGAGTGCCTCGGGCGATTTTCTGTTTTTAAAACGGCCGCGTATCCCGCTGGGATCATTTTTGCTGTTTGTTTCCTCGCTCTTTTCTTCAGGGCCTCCAGAAAGACAAATGCTGAGAGAACGCAGGAAGGAACTGAATAATGTTGTTTTTTGTTAATACAGACGGCGATCCCCGAGGGGGTCGCCGTGTCTATATAGAGGATAGAAAAAAATGCATGTGCTCAGGTCCATGCGGCGTTGGAGAAACGGCAGTGTATTTGGGAGGTCATTTGCTTAACAGAATATACTGCGTGCCGCTTTTTTGCATTGAAAGAATCTATAAGCGGATCGCCATGAGCAAAAACGGCTTTACTGGGAGGGGCGCATTTGGAAGCCTCCCCTATCTTGTGGTTGAATTCACGGATGATTCGGGGAAAAAACGGGAACAGCAGTGCCTGTTCAGGAGGGAATCGGACGTAGATCGTCTGCTCGAAATTGTCCGCGAGCGTTTTCCGTCTGTTCCAACTCACAGCGAGGAGGCACAGCGAAGGTTGGAGGAGAGAGAGGCAAGAGCCAGGGAAAAAGCCGTGCGCCTGGAAGAGTGCGAGGCTGCGGATTCGATCAAAAGATTGCAGGAAGCGGCGGAATGGCTTGAAAAGGAACCTGAAAAGTATCAACATCTCAGCAGGGCTGCGCGGAGAAGCCTGAACAGGGAACGGAGCAGCACTGCATGGCGCTTAGCGCCTTTTGCATTTATAGGGGCGTCGGCCTTTTTTGCCGTGGCCGGATGTCTCATGCTGCGAAGTGGAGCCGGGCAGGCAAACGGACTTCTGCTGCTGATCCTTGCTGTCTTTTTTTTGCTTGCCGGGCTGAACGTCTTCCCTACCGGGAGAAACAGTGCAGCATGGATAAAACAAGATCTGGAAGAGGCCTTGCAGACAATGGAAGATTATGTCAGCGGGTATCCTTCATTTCCTGTTCCGGCACGGTACGCGCATCCCACGGCGCTCAGATGGATGCAAGACATTCTTGCTTATGAAAGAGCAAAAGACGAAGCGGAGGCATTGAATGTGCTCAAGGAGGACCTGCAGGCTTTAAACTCGTCAATGACGGTGGATCAGGATGTCTATGATGCTGTAGTACAGATCAAGCCGCTTTTTTTGGTGTCCCAATATCGCTGAGAGGTTAGTATGACGTTTGGTCTGATGAGGTAAAATATCATGTCATATGGTGTAAAAAGCCATAGGTAGTATTAATGGTATAGCTTACAAAAAGGGAGGACAAGAAGTGAAAAAGAAAAGTGTATCTATGATGCTTGCGGCAGCGGTTCTGGCAGGCGTACTGAGCGGATGCGGCGGCGGGGGACCCGCAGCAGACACAGGTTCTGTGTCTGGCTCGCCGGAAGCGGGTTTACAGCAGGATTCGCAGGAACAGGCCGGTTCACAGGCATCAGCTGAACAGACAGAAATTGACAGGATCATAGGTGAGGCTCAGACGATGACCCTCGAGGAGCTCGCGCAAAAAGCGATCGAGGAATCCAACGGGAAGACTTTCTATGGAGTCGGAAATTCGAGCCGCGGCAAGTCGGCGCTTCCTGCTTTTATTGAATATCTGCAGACAATTGATCCTTCTTACACGATGGACTTTGAGTGGCAGCAGCCCAAGAACAACAAGATCTTTGAGCAGTTGACTTCTGACTCACTTAAGAGCACGGGAACGTTTGCCATGACGCTGATCCAGGACGGCAACCAGATCCAGTCCAAGATGGTCCAGCCGGGCATCCTCGACACCTTCATCCCGAAGGACTGGGCGGAAGCCAACGGCACAACGGCGGATGCCTACAAGGGCTATCTCCCGCTGCAGACCCTGAACAAAGTCTTCGAGTACAACAACACAGGCTCCAAGACCTACGACAACGTCTGGGATTTCGTCGCCGAGGGCGAGCACGGCCTCTTCATGGACATCGACTCCGAGA
>DFDT01000058.1:0-3224 GCA_002368865.1 Lachnospiraceae bacterium UBA3821
GTCACCTTGGGCTCTCTGGGCTGCCATTTCGCGCGACGCTCAGCAAGCACCTCATCAGAAACTTTTACTTCCAACTTATTGGCAGGGATGTCAATGCGGATGATATCGCCTTCCTCCACCAGTGCAATCGGTCCGCCCACAGCTGCCTCCGGAGAAACATGTCCGATGGACGCACCGCGGGAAGCGCCGGAGAATCTGCCGTCTGTGATCAGTGCCACGGAGGAGCCCAGTCCCATACCCGCAATGGCAGAGGTAGGATTCAGCATCTCTCTCATACCCGGACCACCCTTAGGTCCCTCATAACGGATCACCACCACATCACCGGCCACAATCTTGCCGCCCTTGATGGCCGCGATAGCATCCTCCTCACAGTCAAATACCCGGGCAGGACCCTCATGTACCATCATCTCAGGTACCACAGCAGAGCGCTTCACTACGCCGCTGTCCGGTGCCAGATTTCCCTTCAATACAGCGATACCGCCGGTCTCGGAATAAGGATTCTCGATGGGCCTGATGACCTCAGGATTCTGATTCACACAATTCTTGATATTTTCACCGATGGTCGTTCCGTTGACCGTCATACAGTCAAGGTTCAACAGATTCTTCTTGGTCAGTTCATTCATGACAGCATACACACCGCCGGCCTCGTTCAGATCCTCCATGTAAGTGGGACCTGCAGGTGCCAGATGGCACAGGTTCGGGGTCTTGGCGGAAAGCTCATTGGCGATATCCAAATTCAGATCCACACCTGCCTCTCTCGCAATCGCAGGAAGATGCAGCATGGAGTTCGTGGAGCATCCCAAAGCCATATCCACGGTCAGTGCATTCATAAATGCCTTTTCCGTCATGATGTCACGAGGCTTGATGTCCTTCTCCACCAATTCCATGATCTTCATGCCGGCGTGCTTCGCCAGGCGGATACGCTCGGAATAAACTGCGGGGATCGTACCATTTCCTTTTAAGCCCATACCGATTGCCTCGGTCAGACAGTTCATGGAGTTTGCGGTATACATACCGGAGCAGGAACCACAGGTCGGGCATACCTTCTCCTCGAACTCACACAGATCCTCCTGAGTCATGGTACCTGCGGCCACGCTGCCCACCGCCTCAAACATGGAGGAAAGGCTTCTCTTTTGTCCCTTTACACGACCGGCTAACATGGGACCGCCGGACACAAATATCGTCGGAATATTTAATCTCGCCGCAGCCATCAAAAGACCGGGCACATTCTTGTCACAGTTGGGCACACAGACCAGACCGTCAAATCCATGGGCCAATGCCATACACTCGGTGCTGTCCGCGATCAGATCTCTGGTCACCAGAGAGTACTTCATGCCGATATGTCCCATGGCAATACCGTCACAGACTGCGATCGCAGGGAATACCACCGGCATACCGCCTGCCATGGCAACCCCCATCTTGACCGCCTCCACGATCTTGTCCAGATTCATATGCCCGGGCACAATCTCGTTATAAGAGCTCACGATACCGATCATGGGGCGTCTGCGCTCCTCCTCGGTAAAACCAAGTGCGTTGAACAGGCTGCGATGAGGCGCCTGCGCGTTACCAACCTTTACGGAATCACTTCTCATAGTTGTATCCTTCTTTCTTTTATATTCAACCTACTCATAATTCTCTAAAAAACAATCAAAACAACAAATCCGGCTAAGCAAAACAGAAACGTGACGCACCAAACATCTTTTTTGTCAATATGTCTCCAGTTAGTACTGCTCGGTGTCATTTTTTCATGATATGCATTTTGCCAAGAACAGTAAATATGTTTCCATTTTAACAGATAGCCCACCAATGTCCAAACAGCATACGTCAACAGAAAAATCCCCAGCAACTTAAGATTGTTCGCACATTTGGTCAGAATCAATGCTGCAATCAAACCATATCGATGAACATATGCCAGTGCCATCACCAGTTTATTCAACTATCGAATCCTTTCTGCCAGCAGATCTCCCATCTTGGAGCAGCCAACTTTGGTACATCCCTCAGACATGATGTCTCCGGTGCGATAGCCGTCCTTCAGCACCTGCTTCACAGCCGCATCAATGGAATCTGCCTCTTTGTCCAGATCAAAGCTATAGCGCAGCATCATGGAAGCGCTGAGCACCGTGGCAATGGGATTGGCAATATCCTGCCCCGCAATGTCCGGCGCAGAGCCGTGGCTGGGCTCATACAGACCGAACTTGCTATCATTCAGACTTGCACTTGCTAACATTCCGATGGAACCGGTCACCATACTCGCCTCATCCGATAAAATATCTCCGAACATATTCTCCGTCAGGATCACATCAAACTGCGCCGGATCCTTCACCAGCTGCATCGCACAGTTATCCACCAGCATATGCTCCAACGTCACTTCCGGGTAATCCTTTGCGACCTCCTCCACAACCTTCCTCCAAAGTCTGGAGGAATCCAGCACATTCGCCTTGTCCACGCTGGTAACCTTCTTGCGGCGCTTCATCGCAATGTCAAAGCCCTTGATGGCGATCCTGCGGATCTCATTCTCATCATAGGTCAATGTATCAATGGCTTTCAGCACCCCGTTTTCTTCAATGGTCTTGCGCTCGCCAAAATACAGTCCGCCGGTCAGTTCGCGCATGATCATCATATCAAAGCCTGCCTTGCTGATCTCCTCTTTTAACGGACAAGCACCTGCCAATTCATCATATAATACCGCAGGACGCAGATTTGCGAACAGATTCAGCGCCTTTCTGATGGCCAGAAGTCCCGCCTCTGGTCTCAAGTTGGGCGGCAGTTTATACCAGGGAGAAGTCGTTGTATTGCCGCCAATGGAACCCATCAGCACCGCATCCGCAGCCTTTGCCGTAGCGATTGCCTCCTCTGTCAAAGGCACGCCATGTACGTCAATGGATGCGCCTCCCATCAAAATATCCGTAAAATTCATCTTGTGCCCGTAAACTTCAGCCACCTTATTTAAAACCTTTTTGGCCTCCGTCACAATTTCCGGTCCGATTCCGTCGCCGGGAATACAGGTAATCTTTAATTCCATGATCTGCCTCCTGTTTCATATAAAATCCACTTCTTACTATAATAACCGATACTTTGTCAAATTTCAACCACAAATAACGAAAAGCGGCCTCATGGAATCCTCCACAAGACCGCTTTTGCACTTTTCCAAAATTAATTATTTTCCGGCTTCTCCACTCTGCTGATCGCCGACTTATCCATGGGAATACGGCAGTTCTTGTTGT
>DFDT01000058.1:3266-8122 GCA_002368865.1 Lachnospiraceae bacterium UBA3821
CGGCAGTTCTTGTTGTTGCCGAACTCTACGATCACCGTATCATCGCTGATGTCGATAACAATCCCGTAAAAACCGGATGTGGTCAGAATACAGTCCCCCACCGCCAGATTCGCGATCATTTCAGCGACACGCTTCTGCTCCTTCTTCTGCGGACGCATCATAAAAAAGTACAATGCACCGAATAATACCACATAAATGATGATCATCATACCGAAGCCAAATGTATTGCCGGCTGCAGCCGCATCCGCCTCAGTCATTGTCTCTGTCAATAAAAGATTCATATTTCCTCCATTCCAAGCGCTTTTAAGCCCTTCCTTTCAAGCATCACAAATGATATCATAATACGCAAATCGCCGTTTGTCAATCACGACATCTCCATATTTTCCAGCTTTTTCCTCTTATACCCGGTAAAATCTCCGGCATCCAGCGCATTCCGGATCTCCTCCATCATAGTATTATAAAAATACAGATTATGCATCACGCACAGCCGCAGTCCGAGCATCTCTTTGGCCTTCAGCAAATGCCGGATATACGCCCTGGAATACCGCCTGCAGGTCGGACAGCCGCAGCCCTCCTCGATCGGTCTCGCATCCAGCTCATACTTGGCATTGAACAGATTGATCTTGCCGTGATTCGTATAAAGGTGCCCGTGTCTTCCGTTTCTGGTGGGATAAACGCAGTCAAAGAAGTCCACCCCGCGCTCCACTGCCTCCAGAATATTAGCCGGCGTCCCTACCCCCATCAGATAAGTGGGCTTATCTTTTGGCAAAAACGGCACCGTCACATCCAGGATATGATACATTTCCTCATGACTCTCCCCAACGGCCAGTCCGCCCACGGCATAGCCGTCCAACTCCAGCTCCGCGATCCGCTTCGCGTGGTCAATCCGGATATCCTCAAATACCGCGCCCTGATTGATCCCGAAAAGCAGCTGCTTCGGATTTACCGTGTCCTCCAAACCATTCAGGCGATCCATCTCGATCCGGCAGCGCTCCAGCCACCTGGTCGTACGCTCCACCGAATTCTGCACATACTTCCGCTCTGCCTTGCTGGGGGCACACTCATCAAACGCCATGGCAATCGTAGAACCCAGATTTGACTGGATCTGCATACTCTCCTCCGGTCCCATGAAGATCTTCTTTCCATCGATATGGGAGTTAAAATAGACCCCCTCCTCCTTGATCTTGCGCAGTCCCGCGAGAGAGAACACCTGGAATCCGCCGGAATCCGTAAGGATCGGCTTGTCCCATGACATGAATTTATGCAATCCACCCAATTGTTTGATGATATGATCCCCCGGTCTCACATGCAGATGATACGTGTTCGACAGCTCCACCTGGGTCTTCAACTGTTCCAGATCCTCTGTGGACACAGCGCCCTTGATCGCCGCCACGGTTCCCACATTCATAAAAACCGGCGTCTGGATCGTGCCGTGCACCGTCGCAAACTCCGCACGCTTCGCGCGCCCTTCTGTCTTCAGGACACGATAGCGCGCCTTTATCCCATTCTCCAACTCTTTGTTTTCTTCCATATGTTTTTCGTATTTCCTTTTCTGTGATATTCTTATTCTCCTTTCGGAGAATGTGCTTTTATTCTTCATTATGATCAAATATATCTTATTCAGCCTATTTTATTAAAATCCTTAAATTTAGCCGTTTTTTATTCCCATTTTTACAAGATAAATCGTACCAAATAGGATAATTTTGTTTTTTACACATTTTTAGGCTGAATTTTCACATCATTTTCTTATATAAAATCATTAATTTTTAAGCCGAAAAACTTACTACCAGTCATTTTAGCCTATTTTATAAGCATACGTCATAGGAAAGACAGATAAAATATCGGCTAAAACAGTGAACTTTACATCTTTCATCCTAATAAGCATCAAAGCATTTCCTCTAACCACATCAAAATCAGACCGCTATAAAAAATAACCACAAAAATTATGCTTGCCAAAAATGATTTCAACATCAGCGCCTTCAAAGTATTTGTTTCATCATCGGGATTCCTCTTCCTTCTGATCAAATACACCGGCATCATGATGCCACACAATGCGCCCCATACGATAAGCGCAAACATAAACAAAGCCAACCAGAAATTCATGTCCCACATCCCATCCAATTTTTTGATTCATCTTTATGATTATACAATTTTATTTCCCATAAGTAAACCATACTTCTCTTCTCGTCTTGCCTTTTTTCTTTTTTGCATATATACTTAATTTGCATATATATGACAGCATATACATTTATATGGCACCATACATAATCTAACATGACCAGCGGCAATTACAGGGAGGAAAACATCATGGCAGGTTCCACATTCGGCACAATTTTCAAGATCACCACCTGGGGGGAATCCCACGGCAAAGCGCTCGGCGTTGTCGTAGACGGCTGTCCCGCAGGGCTGCCCTTATGCGAGGAAGACATTCAGGTTTATCTGGATCGCCGGAAGCCCGGCAGCAGTGCCATCACTACCCAGCGCAAAGAGGACGACTGCGTGGAGATCCTATCCGGTGTTTTCGAAGGCAAGACCACCGGCACTCCCATCTCCATGATGGTGCACAACACCTCCCAGATTTCCAAGGACTATGGCAACATTGCCACCAGTTACCGCCCCGGTCATGCTGACTATACCTTTGACCAAAAATACGGTTTCAGGGATTATCGCGGCGGCGGTCGCTCCTCCGGACGCGAAACCATCGGACGCGTGGCGGCAGGTGCGATTGCTGCCAAACTGCTTGCACAGATGGGCATTCGTGTGCAGGCTTACACCCGCGCCATCGGTCCCATTGAGATCAGTGACGATCCGGCACAGTTTGACGCAGAGGCCATCCTCTCCACCCCCACCGCCATGCCGGACCAGGCTGCAAATGAAAAAGCCCTTGCCTACCTGGAAGAGGCACGGCAAAACTGTGATTCTGTGGGGGGCTGTATGGAATGTCTGGTGACTGGACTTCCCGCAGGGATCGGCGACCCCGTATTCGAAAAACTGGACGCCAATCTGGCAAAAGCCATCATGTCCATCGGCGCAGTAAAGGCTGTAGAGATTGGGGACGGCATGGAAGCTTCCAGACACAAAGGCAGTGAAAACAATGACCCTTTCCGCGCGGAAAACGGCCAGATCCAAAAGGCCACCAACCACTCCGGCGGTACCCTGGGCGGCATCAGCGACGGCGACACGCTGCGCATCAGAGCTTACGTGAAACCCACGCCTTCCATCTATCAGCCCCAGCAGACCGTCACCAACACCGGTGAAGAAATCGAACTCACCATAAAAGGCAGACACGATCCCATCATCGTGCCAAGAGCCGTGGTGGTCATGGAGTGCATGACGGCGCTCACAGTTCTGGACGCTATGATGATCAACATGTCTGCCCGTGTGGATTACATGGTCGATTTTTATACCCGCTGACACAACAGCTTTTACGGCTGTCTGTGGGCCAGGCGCTCCTCTGCCACTCCGGCAAGCAGGTACAGGATCAATGCATAAAACAGCGGAATACAGGCAACCACCGTACTGATGAGATATACATCCTGGTCGTATCCCCCCCTAAATTGAGACGAATAATTCAGGAAAAATATGCCCATCATTGTTCCGATACATCCCACCGGAAGCAGTTGTTTCCGTATTGTCCTGATAATCTCCGCCTTATTTCTCGAACCGGATAACAGGATCAGCGCCAATACGGGTACAACCACGATCAACAGAGACGGCAGATCAAGAAACATTGTCAGATATGTCGTCAGACCTTCTAAACCGGCACTCATAATGATCGTCATAAGCAGACTGAAACACAGCAATACAATTCCCAATCCCATCTGTACCACCGACGTTTTTCTTGCACTTTGATTTTCTTTGATCAGATTCATCATATTTTCCTCCGCTTTTTCCGAATACGTTTCCGGAGGAAGTTTTTCACCCGAGAGCAGCTCGTTTACATTGATCTCCAACGCCTGACAAAGCGCATTCAGCATCGTGATGTCGGGAAGCCCGTTTCCGGTCTCCCACTTTGAGACGGTTTTGTCACTGACACCGATCTCATCCGCAAGCTGCTTCTGCGTCATCTCCCGCTCTTTTCTCCGCTGTCCGATAAACTGCCCTATCTTTCTCTGGTCCATATGTCTTCCTCCGTTCCTACTGGTTTCTATAAGTAAACTTTAATCCACCCGCGTTCTCCGGTCAATCTATAGAGCGTAGAATTACTCCACAAATGATAGAACATGATAGAACATACAAAAACGGCGGGGTTCTTATATCTGAATAACCAAAACAGGCGCACGAGCTGTTGCACGTGCGCCTGTTTTCTTGAAGTCAAGTCAGGAATTGGGGTTATCCTGTTCATCGTTTATTTTACAAAACTATAATGTTCTTATCAAGAGGGTGTGACAGAATGTCACACCTAAATCTCATTCTCAAAACAGAGCCAGCCTGCCACATCCGGATATGCCACCTGCAAGCCCTCCAGATACTCCCGCGTATCCGTCCTCAAGTACGCCCTCCTCATACTTCTTATTTTTGATCTGGTCGTATGCTTCCTGAAGCCCGTCTTCCATCTCGTTAAATTTCTTTCTCGTCTTGATCTCAAAGAGGATCGCCGGGTCTGTTGGATTTTCCGGATACAGCACAATATCCGGTCGTCCGTCCCCTTCCTCCCTGTTGGAGCGTGGTTGATAATCCGGAACTCCGTATAATAACATATCCGGCGATTGCGTCCGTATCTCCTCCAAGCACCGCTTTATGGAGCACACTCCTGTCCTCGTTTTTGACCTGTTTGTCAAACCAGCTGCTGATCTGATTGGTATAGATGCTGCGTATTTCAATATTGGGAATCTTCATGGTGAGATATATTTTTT
>DFDT01000108.1 GCA_002368865.1 Lachnospiraceae bacterium UBA3821
TTCATGGTCTCTCCGCCTCTTGTCATATGCTCCAGCACAGCAAGACGTCCTGCCGCTTTCTGCGTACAGATATGTTCTCCGTCAAACACTGCAATGCCAGCTGAATCATAGCCTCTGTACTCCAGTTTGGAGAGGCCGTCCAGTATGATGGGTGCCGCCTGATTTTTTCCGATGTAACCAACAATTCCGCACATAATCTTATTCCCTCCGAATTTTTATTTTGTCCAATAGTCCGGGCTTGCCGTGCATGCAAGCACAAACCACCGCGGTAATTTCCGATAATGTTTGCCGAGAAGATACCCTGCATATTTGAAAAAGCACTGCAGATAAAAGTATGGGATCTTCCCCGCCATATGACGGGACCTGAGGAATGCCGTGGCCGTTTTTACCATGCGCACTCCCTCCGACTCAGACCGAATGCTCCCAAACACCTCCGGATGCTCTGCCTGGGAAACCCCCAGATCGAAATTCCGATGAAACTGCTGCATGCAGGTGTAATTATGGGCATGGATCACTCCGGCCTCCGCTTCATAAGCGATACGGTATCCCGCCCGAATCGCAGAAGCAGCATAGATCATATCCTCGTTAAAGATCGCCCGGTCCACAAACCCGCCCAGGCTGTCATAAATATCCCGCCTGTATGCGGCGCACACATTGGAACAGAAATAGGTCTTGATCCCCAGCCGGGGCAGATCGTCCGCCGACTTTATGCAGGACTTTGTCGGATAATTAAAGTGCCTGCTGAACCGTTCCAGCACACTGCTCTCTCTGCCGGCCAGCTGTCTGGCATAAGCAACCGCCACATCCCCCTTCAGATTTGCGGTCAGCTTCTCCACCAGCCGGGTGTCTTTGGGCATGGCGTCCTGGGTCATCATGAGAAAGACCGGCGCCTCGGATCTGCATACCCCTTCCCGCCTGGTGCCTCCATGGTCAAATTCCTGCTTGGTCAGGTGATACACCCGCACATTTTGATACCGGTCAGTGAAATCCGTCCCTGCGATCAGCCAGTCAAAATATTGCTTCTCCGTATTCATCAGGATGATCCGACGGATCGGAACTGTCTGGCGTTCCAGAATATCCAACAATGTAAATAATTCTTTACCGGGCTTATACAGAGGAATGATAACATCTATGTCCATATAGTCCTCCTTTTAAGAAATAAGGGGGAAACCTGCTCCCACAAGCTTCCCCTGAACTTCTTCGTCAGAATATCTCTCTATCTTACATAAGGTGATGTATCGCTCTTTACCTTGGCACTGCACTCCTTCACGGTATCCGATACGGTATAACTGTCCAGATCAAACAGGAACTTATGCAGCCATACCACATTGCTCTCCAAATCAACCGGGATGACGCAGCTTCCTTTTGCACCGATGTTGCCGGTTGTCCGCATACTGTCCTCAGGGAAACCGCCCTCATCTATGATACGATAATTGTTGATATTTGTCACCAGATTTAACAGATCCTTGCTGTCCATGCTGGTGTAAATCTCTTCAACCACCTTGGAGAATACATTGGTCAGTGTCACAACATCCGTCTTCTTTGCCTGTTCCTCGATCGCCTTGATCACCTCACGCTGATTGGAGGCACGACCGAAGTCGCCGCCGTCAATATAACGGATACGGCAGAAAGCAGTGGTCTGAAGACCGTTCAGCTTCTGATAACCAGTCGTCGTCACCGGCGTATAACCGCTCAGTTTCAAATCCTTTACGATGGTAGCCTGATAATTATTGATATGATTCAGCTCTGTCTTGTTGACATCGATATAAATTCCGCCAAGTCCGTCCACCAGGTCGATCAGGCTCTGGTAGTTCACTGTGATAAAATTGGTGATATCCATATCCAGATTCATGTTCAGCATCTTGATGGCCTGCTCCGCACCGCCTTCTGAGTATGCATGGTTACATTTATCGTACTTATCTGTGCCCTTGTTCAGGTATGTGTCACGGTAAACACTGACCAGCTTGATATCGCCCGTATCCATATTGACACTGGCGATCATGATGGTATCGCTGCGGCTTCCCTTATAGATACCGTTTTTCGTGGTGGCATCCACGCCAAACAACGCAATATTCATGTAGCCGGTATCTACGATCTCCCCGGGTTCTGCCACCCCGGTGTTAGTCCCTGCCTGATTCTCACTGGTATTGTTGCTGATCGGCTTATCGTTGATGCCCAGTTTATTCGGATCCAGATCCACGATCTGCGGTCCCTTTCCCGATCTCATTACCACAAAGAGGATTGCTAACATTCCTAAGATCAGCAGTATCTCAACTGCAAAAATGATCATTTTACCCTTACTCTTTGATTTTCTTGCTGTACGTCTGGTTCTTTGGGAATTGCCTGCCATGGTTCCTTTTCTCCTTCATCTTTTTTAATATGCATTTTTGTTGATAAATCCTGTAAAAAATGTCAGGAATATGATCTTGATATCAAATCCAAGGGTCCAGTTTTCAATATAATAGATGTCATATTCAATCCGCTTGCGTATGGAAGTATCCCCGCGCAGACCGTTTACCTGCGCCCAGCCGGTCAGTCCGGGGCGCACCTGATGCTTTATCATATAACGGGGAATCTCCTCTTTAAACTTCTCCACAAACTGCGGGCGCTCCGGTCTCGGACCAATCAGGCTCATATCTCCCTTTAAAATATTGAACAGCTGCGGAAGTTCATCCAGACTGGTGCGTCGGAGCACCTTTCCCACCTTGGTGACTCTCGGATCGTCCTTCACCGTCCAGCCTTTTTGTTCGTTGGACGGGGCCTGTACCATCATGCTGCGAAACTTATACATATAGAACGGCTTGTTGTGTAAACCGACTCTTTCCTGCTTGAAGATCACCGGACCCGGACTGCTGCATTTGACTGCGATCGCAGACACCAGCATGATCGGCGAAGTGATCAGGATACCGAACAGAGAACCAACAATATCCATCGCACGCTTGATCACCCTGTTGCCGGTATTGGTAAGCGGCACATACCGGATATTGATCACCGGAAGTCCCATCAGGTCTTCGGTGTACGGTCTTGTCGGGATCAGACTGTTGTAGTCCGGAATAAATTTCGTATGCACACCCGACTTCTCACAGATATTCACGATCTGTTCCAAATTGTCATAGTCCTTCAGCGGAAGCGTGATTGCGATTTCATCCAGCTTATTCTCCGGTAAAATGATCTCCAGATTCCCGAGCGTACCGAGAACCTTGATCCCTTTATAGAGTGTGCCGGCAGGTATATGGTTATCCAGAATTCCGCAGACCACATATCCCCACTGCGGATTGTCCTTCAACCGGTCAATATATTCCTCCGCCGCTCTCGAGTACCCCACCACAAGAATGTGCTTGAGATTATAGCCCTTTTTGCGCATGGTGCGCAGGCTTTTCCGCAATATGAGCCGCAGGCCGCCTGTAAATGCAATATTGAATCCCCAGAAAAAAACAATAACGCTACGGGAGTAGTTGATCTCCTTGATCACCATATACAGCATGATGATCATCAGCGCCAATCCAACCGTATTGGCCTGCACAATACTGAAGATCTCAAATTTAAAGCGGACGGTCCGTTTGGGCGCATAAACCCCGCAGCGGTAATATAACAATACAAAACCCGGTACAAGTACGGGAAGCAGCGCAATATAATCTTCTACCGGCAATACTCCCGGTCCGGGACCGTCGTTTAAGATATAAAATTTCACAAAATAGGAAAACACAAAGGAGCCGGCAATAATTGCTGCATCCAGTATGACCAGCAGCCTGTTAAATACTTTCTGATTATCCTTTATCATAAGCACCACCCGGTGTCTTTTTCTGCCTGCCTATACTTATGGATCTTATCATCCATGAAATATTCTACAAGAACACATTATTACCGTCAACTTAAGTATTTATGAAGCCATTTCTTAAGAAATCGTAAGAATTAGGAATCAAAAAAACGACCGATAGAAATCTCTCTATCGATCGTTTGTAACAGAATTATTTTTATGAAGGTGCATTTCCATCCTGCCAGATCAGCATGTCGTGCTGAGACCAGATCCTGCTCGGCGGCGATACAGGAGATACCTCCATTACCATATTGCCCGCATAGATCTGTCCGCTCTCATTCTTTATGACATCCTTGATCCGGAAGACCATCGCGTAATACTCTTTGAAGTCGGATACCGACTCCGGAAGGCCGTTGTCTGTCTCATATATGGTCTCGATCAGTCCGCCCAGTGCCAGCTTTGCACTGTCCCATTCAATCTTAATATAAGTACCGTTCGGAAAGCTGCTTAACAGCCGCATCATCTCATCCATCATGTGTTATATCCTCCTGGCGGTGGCCGGTCTTGCCGGAACGATATATGCTCCGTCCGCGGTATAGTGGATTATGCCGATGGTCGTCTCCCGCTTACTGCTGGACTCCGGATCCACATATTGTCCGATTGGTGTACCAAAGTCTACCTTTTCCTTATTTGTCGCCACAAAGTCACCGGTGCCGGCTTTCTCGTCCAAAAGCTTCTGTAATCCCGTTGCATCCCTGAAAATGATACTGCGCAGATTTCCCACATCCCGGGCTTTCTCATAGCTGCCGCGTCCGGGTACAAACCGTTCCTGCAGATCCTTGTTTAATTTTACCAGGAAACCGTTTACAACCCTATAGTTTCCGTCTATTTCCGCAAAAGAGATCCCGTCCTTGGAGCGGTAAAAATACTCGTCCTCCGCCCTCCGCTGCTCTTTCATCAGCTTGAGCAGTGCCTTGACTGATTTCACAAGCAATACGGATACGAAAAGGCAGCACAGCGTGGCTATGACCAACGGCGTCCATTCTCCGAGGGTTCCCGCAAAATCGAGGAGATTCTCTTCCATATGATTGATGTACATACAATTCACCTCCACTATATAGTATGGGCTCAAATTGTCAAAAAATCAATAGTGAATTTTCGAAAACAGACAATAAACCGTATTTTTATAAAGCATCCATTGAATTTTCAGATAGTTCCCGAAATATTTCTTTTCAAATCGGACCTTGTGCATCTGTCCTTCTTTCCGCATGGATTTTCGAAGCCCGTCCCAAAGTCCCGCAAGGTAGAGCCTGCCCATCTTCTTCCGGCAGAAGAAGATCCACTTGATCAGAAATCCGGCCATGAGGAACGGCAGATTCCATAAAACCTGCAGAAGCGGCATATTTTTATAGATCATATAGACATTGTTGGCGGCAGCGATCCGCGTCTTGAACGCGTTGTAGCGGGAGCCGGAGGAAGCGCTTCCGTAATGAACCACCTGAGCCCGGGGCTCATAGCTATTGGAATATCCATGGATCAATGCCCGATATCCGATATCGATATCTTCCATATACGCGAAATGCTGCTCGTCAAAGAGGCCGATTTCCTCCAGAATACTGCGCCGGTAAATGGCCGCACCGCCGCATGCGGCGAAGATTCGGGAAGGACTGTTATACGCCGACGCAGCCTTGCCTTTCCCGACCGCGTATGCCCAGCCAAACACCGTATAGAGATCCCCTGCATCATCGATCAGATCCGGTCTGTCCCACATGAGCATTTTGGCGCTGACCGAAAAGATTTGTGTCTCCTTCTCGATCGCCTGATACAGCCGCTTGACGAATCCCGGTCTCACCTTCGTGTCATTATTCAGCAGAATCACATAGGGAGCCTGAGAGTTTTGGATCCCCACATTCACAGCATGACAGAACCCTGTATTTTCTTTCAGGCACAGAAAACGGGTCTGTGTGATACCGGCAGAACCTCCCGCCTGCTGTTCTTCGACCAGAGTTTTCGCCTGCTCAATACTCCCGTCCCCGGAAGCATTGTCCACGATCAATACTTCAAAGGACGGCGTTCCAAGCTCCTGTCTGTACAAAGCTTTCAGACAGCCTTCCAGATATTGGATCCCGTTGTAGTTTGGAATAACAACCGTTATTTTATTCATCTTCCCGCCTCCAGAGAATGCGATATCCCTGCTTCCGAATCGCTCTGCAAAGCTCCATGCTGATATTTTTGTAATCGGTATTCTTCGGAAGCGTGGATGCATCAAAAAGGTCCGTGCCCGGCTGACAGCGATAGGGCACTCCCGTCACCTGCTCAAACAGTTCCCACAATTCCTTCCGAAGTCTTATATTCCGGATATCAACCGCCCGGGCATCCTGCGTCAGAACTGCCCGGTGCAGATAGCCGCTGTAATGCACCGGCAGATTTTCATAATATACCTTTCCGGAAGACTTCATCCTGCCGCCGATGATGCGTCCCCTGCGAACGACCGGTCCGCCCACTGCGCCCAGATCTTTTCGAATGGTAAAGATTTCCTGCGGATACTTCACCTCATAAAATCCCACATGTTTAAGGGAACGCACCTCCCCCTGAAGCCCGTTCTCCTCCAGATAGGCCTCCAGCGCCCGTCTTCCGGCTTCGTAGGCATATGCCTTACTCTGAGGATTCTCCGCAGTAGACGTCCCATGGCAGCGCCAATGGTAAAGGACCTTGGATATATGCACCACAAATTTCTCTTTGGCAGGCTCTCTGTCCAGTCCCAGTGTAGCCACAGCGCGCAGCAAAAGATCGTAGTCCTGCGCTCCGTCATATGTGGGACGGAAGCCAAGCTGCAGCAGCAATTCCCGCTTCATGACCAGAAAGTGACAGATATAATTGTTGCTCAGCAAAAGATCATAATTGAACTTTTCTTTGAGATTGGGTTCATAAAATTGGATTCCGCTGCCGTCACATTTATCTTCATCCGAATACAGAAACGCCAGTCGGATTCCCCGCTCCTCCTGTAGTCTGCGGATCTCGTCCGCCATTTCAAACAGGGCGTCCGGCGTCAGCAGATCGTCATGATCCAGCAGCCCCACATAGTCTCCTGTTGCATGCGCCAGCGCCTGATTGGTATTTTCTGAAATCCCTTTGTTTTCCGGCAGCTTATAGTAACGTATCTTCCCGTCAATCCCGCTGTCCGTTTCCCGCAGTTTTTCTATGAGATCCGCTGTCACATGGGCTACGCTGTCGTCCTCTGTGGCATCCGCCAGGATCAGCTCCCAGTAGGGATAGGTCTGCGCCTGTACGGACTCCACCAGCTCCTGCAGATAGACCGGATCCGTACGGTAGGCAGGCACCAGAAGACTGAACGTGACAACCTCTCCTGTCTCTTTCCACTCCGCCGCCTGTTTTCTCTGCTGCTCCAACACTTCCTCAGCCGGCGGATCATAGGTATAAAAATCCGTCGTCACAAGCCGCTCCTGGGCGGCATACCAGGTATCCCGCAACCCGTTTCTCTTCAGGTAATATATGGTTTTTTTCAGATTCGCGGGAGATAATTTACCCATAATGCACTCCTTTAAATGGTCTGGAATCCTCCTACAGCAGCGCCTTGATATCCGCCGTCAGCTTCTCGTTCTTCGCGGCGGCATCTGCGATACTGTCGCCCTTCACACCCATATAAAATTTGATCTTCGGCTCCGTTCCGGAGGGTCTGGCACAACACCAGCAGTTGTCCGGCAGTTCAAAATAAAGCACATTGGATCTGGGCAGGCCGGTAGTCGTCTTTTCACCGGTCTCCATATCCAGGATCACATCCTCTTTATAATCGCGGAATTTCAAAACCCTCAGATCCCCAAATGCCTTCGGCGGATTTTTGCGCAGACGATCCATGATCTCAGTGATCTGTTTTGCGCCGTCCACTCCCTTTAAGGTAATGGTGTACTGGGTTTCCTTATAGTAGCCGTACTTTTCATACATTTCCAGCATCATATCCCACAAAGTCTGACCGTGCTTCTTGCAATAGGCCGCCACCTCACACAGGCACATGACTGCGACGATCGCATCCTTGTCTCTGGAATGAGTGCCCGCCAGACATCCATAGGATTCCTCCAGCCCAAACACATAATGGTTGCTTCCGGTCTGTTCGAAAAACTTGATCTGCTCTCCAATATACTTAAATCCGGTCAACACCTCGATCAGTTTCACCTGATAGGCTTCCGCAATGGGGATCGTCATATTCGTGGTCACGATCGTGGTCACCAGCGCGGGATTTTCCGGCATGATCCCCAGTGCCGTGCGCTCTCTCAACTCATATTCTGCGATCAGCATCCCGGACATATTCCCGGAAAACGCCACATATTCCCCTGTTTTGGCGTCTTTTGCATATACCCCCAGCCGGTCTGCATCCGGATCCGTCGCTAACACCAGATCCGCATCCTTCTCCTTGGCCAGACGCAGCGCATAGGTAAAGGCTTTGGGATCCTCCGGATTCGGATATTCCAGTGTGGTGAAATCGGGGTCCGGATTCTCCTGCTCCGGCACCACATATACATGCCCAAATCCCAGCTCCGAGAGAATTCTCTGCACCGGCTTGTTTCCAGTTCCGCAGAGCGGTGTATATACGATCTTGATGTCATCCGCCATCTCCTGAATGATCTCCGGATGCAGAATCTGCTTCTTCAGGGCCTCCATGAAGGCATCGTCAATCTCCCTGCCGATCACCTCATACAATCCGGCCTTTATCGCTTCCTCCCGCTCCATTGTCTTCAATGCATGATAATCCGTGCAGGCATTGACTTCCGCAATGATCTCCTTGTCCCTGGGAGCCGTGATCTGCGCGCCATCCTCCCAGTAAACCTTATAACCGTTATATTCGGGCGGATTGTGGCTCGCCGTCACCATCACACCTGCCGTACAGCCCAGCGTCCGCAATGCAAAGGACAATTCCGGCGTCGGTCTCAGGCTCTCAAAAAGGTACGCTTTGATCCCGTTGGCCGCCAGACACAGTGCGGTTACCTCCGCAAATTCCGTGGACATATGGCGGTTATCGAAAGAGATTGCAACACCCTTCGCCTGGGTTCCCTGTTTCAGGATATAATTTGCCAGCCCCTGGGTTGCCTTGCGCACGGTGTACCTATTCATGCGGTTGGTCCCCGCACCCACCACGCCCCGCATGCCGCCGGTGCCAAACTCCAAGTCCTTGTAAAACCGGTCCTCTATCTCCTCCGGCCGATCCTTGATCGCAGCTAGCTCCCTGCGCGTAACCTCGTCAAAATAACCGTCCTCCAGCCAGAATTTATACGCATCCGTATATGCCATCATCCGTTTTCCCCTTTCTATTTCTGATTCTCCAACTTCAGCGAAAAATCACTGCGGTCCAG
>DFDT01000220.1:0-5959 GCA_002368865.1 Lachnospiraceae bacterium UBA3821
ACGGAGTTGAAAGATGTGGAATTTGGCGAGGGTTATTATCGTTCCCCGATTGAGACCACTTATCAGAGCTATCTGGATACCAGAGCGGAGATCTTTGCAGGCAGGGAAGACAAGTTTGTGTGCCTGATGGATCTGGCACTGATGGCGATGCGGAAGCTGAAAAAAGACGGCAAGCTGGACGACATGGAAGAGTCCGATGAAATCAATGCCTGCTCCGTTGTGGTGCCAGTGGAGATGGACTACGGTGATTACAAAGAGACAGAAGAGTGGCTGGTGTTCTTCAAGAATGAGACCCATAATCACCCTACAGAGATAGAGCCTTTCGGTGGTGCGGCAACTTGTCTGGGCGGCGCGATCCGTGATCCCCTTTCCGGACGCGGATATGTGTATCAGGCCATGCGTGTGACCGGTGCGGCGGATCCTACGGTTCCCGTATCGGAGACTCTGAAGGGCAAGCTTTCCCAGAAGAAACTGGTCCGCGGCGCGGCCAGCGGTTATTCTTCCTACGGAAACCAGATCGGTTTGGCGACCGGTTATGTAAAAGAGATCTATCATCCCGATTATGTGGCAAAGAGAATGGAGATCGGTGCCGTGATGGGGGCCGCTCCGAGAAAGAATGTAAAGCGCGAGAATTCCGATCCCGGCGATATCATCATTCTGCTGGGCGGACGTACCGGACGTGACGGCTGCGGCGGTGCGACAGGTTCCTCCAAGGTGCATACGGAGAGCTCCATTGAGACCTGCGGCGCTGAGGTGCAGAAAGGAAATGCGCCTACTGAGAGAAAGATCCAGAGACTGTTCCGTCGTGCGGAAGTCAGCCGCCTGATCAAGAAGTGTAACGATTTCGGTGCCGGCGGCGTATCCGTTGCCATCGGTGAACTGGCAGCAGGTCTGTCCGTGGATCTGGATAAGGTGCCAAAAAAATATGCGGGTTTGGACGGTACGGAGCTTGCCATCTCCGAATCCCAGGAGCGTATGGCAGTTGTGATCGACCCTAAGGATGTGGCGGAGTTTATGGGCTATGCCGCGGAGGAGAATTTGGAGGCGGTTGAGGTTGCTGTGGTGACCGAGGAGCCCAGACTGGTGCTGAATTGGAGAGGCAAAAGAATTGTAGATCTGAAACGTGCCTTCCTGGATACCAACGGTGCGCATCAGGAGACGGCCGTGAAAGTGGACATTCCTGATGAGAAAGAGAATTATTTTGACAAATGGGCAGTTCCTGCTGTGGGCGAGAAGCTGGAAGCAGGAGATGTGAAGGGCGCATGGCTTGCACTCTTGAATGATCTGAATGTTTGTTCCCAAAAGGGACTTGTGGAGATGTTTGACTCCTCCATCGGCGCAGGCAGTGTGGTCATGCCTTACGGTGGAAAATATCAGTTGACCGAGACCCAGTCTATGATCGCAAAGCTTCCGGTACTGTATGGAAAGACGGATACCGTGACCATGATGGCGCATGGTTTTGATCCGTATCTGTCCTCCTGGAGCCCGTATCACGGTGCAATCTACGCGGTGGTAGAGTCCATGGCGAAGATCGTGGCGGCAGGCGGTGATTTTAAGAAGATCCGGTTCACATTCCAGGAGTACTTCCGCAGAATGACCTCCGATCCGGAGCGTTGGAGCCAGCCTTTTGCGGCATTGCTCGGTGCCTATGACGCACAGATCGGGTTTGGATTGCCTTCCATCGGCGGTAAGGACAGTATGTCAGGAACCTTTAACGACATTGATGTGCCGCCTACCTTGGTTTCCTTTGCGGTGGATGTGGCGACCAGTGGGGATGTGGTGACGCCGGAACTGAAAACACCCGGCAATGTACTGGTTCGCTTCCGCATTGAGAAAGATGATTTCGATGTTCCAATGTATGAGAAGGTAGCGGAACTGTATGACTATATCCATGATCTGACCGAAAAGAAGCAGATCGTATCCGCATATGCGCTGGATGCAAGAGGTGCGGCGGCTGCACTGTCCAAGATGGCGTTCGGCAATAAGCTTGGCGTGACCATCGCGGATGAGGTTTCTTCTGAGGAACTGTTTGGCAATGCGCTGGGGGATATTTTGGCGGAAGTGCCGGCGGACCTGGTGGAAGAACTGAAGGCTTCGGATTACAATGTGGCAGTAATTGGTACGGTTACCGAGGAGCCGGTGTTCGTCTATGAGGACACGACTATTACCATGGATGAGGCTTTGAAGGCATGGACATCCAAGTTGGAAAAAGTATTCCCCACCAAAGCGGTGAAGGGAACGGAGGCCGTGGAAAGCAAATGCTACAAGGCAGACAGCATCTATGTATGTAAAAATAAAGTGGCGAAACCCACCGTATTTATTCCGGTATTCCCGGGAAGCAACTGCGAGTATGACACGGCCAAAGCGTTTGAGCGTGCGGGTGCGAATGTGATCACCAAGATCTTCCGCAACCTGTCCGCAGAGGATATCAGATCTTCCGTGGAGGAGTTTGAGAAGTCCATCGCGCAGGCGCAGATCATTATGTTCCCCGGTGGTTTCTCTGCCGGTGATGAGCCGGACGGAAGCGCAAAATTCTTTGCGACGGCATTCCGAAACGAGAAGCTGAAGGAAGCGGTTGAGAAGCTTTTGAATGAGCGCGACGGTCTGGCATTGGGAATCTGTAACGGTTTCCAGGCGTTGATCAAGCTGGGATTGGTGCCTTATGGTGAGATCGTGGGGCAGAAGGAGGATTCCCCGACTTTGACCTTCAATACGATCAACCGCCATATCTCCAAGATGGCATATATCAAGGTGGTATCAAACAAGTCTCCCTGGCTGCAGGAGGCTACGCTGGGCGCTACATACTGCAACCCGGCATCTCACGGTGAGGGACGTTTTGTAGCACCAAAGGAGTGGCTGGATAAGCTGTTTGCAAACGGACAGGTAGCTACCCAGTATGCAGATCCCGACGGCAATGTAAGCATGGATGAGGAGTACAATATCAACGGCTCCTATTGTGCGATAGAGGGTATTACATCTCCCGACGGACGTTGCCTCGGTAAGATGGCTCACTCCGAGAGACGGGATGATGCGGTGGCTGTAAATATTTATGGTGAGCAGGATCTGAAGATATTTGAGTCAGGTGTGGCATACTTTAAATAAGGGGTTTTTAGGAAAGACTATAATGAAATGGGGTGGAAGGTATGTTAGTAGTATTAGTACCGATGTTTGATGAAAATATGGCTGTGGGGGCTTATTCGGTATTTGCGCAGAAGAACAATTATTTCCTCAATCCGGCCATGCTGGGAACCGGTCAAAATGACGGTGCCACAAGCATTGCGGGGTTGGAACTGATCCAGAATATCGGGGTGGAGGCACTTTCTCAGGGAAAAGAGATTCTCGTGCCGCTAAGTAATATTTCCATTTTTGCGGATGTGGAGAGTCAGTGCGATGCACCGCATGACAAGATCGTATTCCTGATCGACAATACGATTCCCCCCATCGATATGTATGTGAATCGTTTGACAGAGCTGAAGGAAAAAGGCTATAAGCTGGCAATCCGAAAATTGGCAGTGGCAGAGTTTGAGAATTACAGAAGTATCCTTTCCCTGATGGATTATGTGCTTCTGAATAACCGCAAGATTGCCATCGACAAGGCGAAAATTTATTTTGGAAAGCTTTATCCGAATGCAAAACTTTGTGCCGGCAACATCACGGATCAGGAGACCTTTGAGAATTTGAAGCGGAGCGGCGGATACAGCCTGTATGAAGGCAGTTTCTATCGTGTGCCTGCGACGAAGGG
Organism: Lachnospiraceae bacterium UBA3821; assembly: GCA_002368865.1. Classification (GTDB taxonomy): domain Bacteria; phylum Bacillota; class Clostridia; order Lachnospirales; family Lachnospiraceae; genus Acetatifactor. Next base: position 3,743 of record DFDT01000220.1, read on the forward strand.
GAAAAACGACGTGGCACCTTTGAAGATCAACTATATTGAGCTGCTCAATATTGTGAACGAAGGTGATTTTGATCTGCAGAAAGCGGCCAGTGTCATCAGCCGTGATACGGCGCTGACCATCTCTTTGCTGGGTATGGTAAACCGTATGACCGTCAATTCCGGCATCAGCAGTATCAATCATGCAGCTGCCATGTTGGGACAAAAGGAATTGAAGCGTTGGATCAACACTGCGGTGGCGGGACAGTTGTACGCGGACAAACCGGGTGAGCTGACCAGACTTTCTCTGCTCCGTGCAAGATTTTTGGAGAATCTGGCGCCGCACTTTAATCTGGCGATCCGCAAGGAAGAACTCTTCCTGTTAGGTCTGTTCTCCGTATTGGATGTCATTTTGGAGAAGCCCATGGAAGAAGCACTTACCTGGATGAAGGTATCCGGAGACATTTACAAGGCGCTGGTTGACCATGATGGCCCGCTGAACCCGGTGATGGAGTTCATGGCGCAGTACGAGGATGCAAACTGGCAGGAGGTCTCCAGACTGATGCTTCTGGAGGATATTTCCATGAAGGCGGTACAACAGGCCTATATGGATGCCCTTTGCTGGTACCGTGACCTGATTTCGGATACAAAAAACTAAACAATCAATACATTCACAAAGTGGTGAGCAAAGGATATTGGATATTGCTCACCATTTTGTTTTGTGTTATAATAAATCAATTTGAGCGTTGTTCAGAGCCAAGCGGATACATATCTTTCAAATGTCGTTGAAAGCTTGCTTTCATAAGACATTTGGAAGATATGTATCCATTCGGCGAGAGCCGAACATCCGCCGAAAGCTGCTTGCGGCTTTTGGCGGATGGCTATGGCTCTGAACAACAGGCAGAGCCGGATGGCTCTGAATGACAGAGCAGAGGTATAAGAGAGGAGCACATAACGATGAAAACGTCAAAAAAGGCTTTTTTGATTTTGGAGGACGGAACCGTGTTCGTTGGAACACACATCGGCGCAGACAAAGAGATTGTCAGTGAGATCGTGTTCAACACTTCCATGGCAGGCTATCTGGAAGTTCTGACCGACCCGTCCTACGCGGGACAGGCTGTCTGCATGACCTACCCGCTGATCGGCAATTACGGGATCTGTAAGGATGATATGGAATCCTTGAGACCGTGGCCGGACGGATTCATCGTACGGGAGCTCTCCCGCATTCCCAGCAATTTCAGATGTGATATGACGATCCAGCAATTCCTCGAGGAGAACGGTGTGCCCGGCATCGCGGGAATTGATACCAGAGCGCTGACCAAGATCCTGCGGGAAAAAGGAACCATGAACGGCATGATCACCACGGATGAGAATTATGATCTGGAGCAGGTACTGCCGAAGCTGAAAGCATATACCACCGGCAAAGTGGTGGAGAAAGTGACCTGCGCACAAAAATATACCATCCCGGCTGTGACGGATCTGACGCAGAACGGTCCGCTCTCCGGCATGGCGCGTTTTGACAAGGACGCTTATGCGCGGGGAGAGCGGGAGAAAAAGCCGGCGTTAGTAAAAAAATTAAACGGTGCGGGGCTGAAAATTGCGCTGATGGATTTCGGTGCGAAGGCAAACATCGCCCGTTCTCTGGCAGAGCGGGGATGTGAGGTGACTGTGTATCCCGCACTGACCACAGCGGAGGAGATCCTTGCGGACAAGCCGGACGGCATCATGCTTTCCAATGGCCCGGGAGATCCCAAGGAATGTACTTCGATCATTCAGGAGATCAAAAAGCTTTACAATACGGAAACACCGATTTTTGCCATCTGCCTGGGACATCAGCTCATGGCGCTTGCCACCGGAGCGGATACCTACAAGATGAAATACGGACACAGAGGCGGCAACCACCCGGTGAAAGATCTGGCTACCGGCAGAGTATACATATCTTCCCAAAACCATGGGTATGTGGTGGACACCGAACATCTGGATCCGAAGATCGCGACCCCTGCTTTTATCAATGTGAACGACGGCACCAATGAGGGTCTGGCCTACACGGGCAAGAACATTTTCACGGTGCAGTTCCATCCGGAGGCTTGCCCCGGACCGCAGGATTCCGGTTATCTGTTTGACCGGTTTATTGACATGGTAAAAGGAGGACAAAAAGATGCCTAAGAATCCCAATGTAAAACGAGTGATGGTGATCGGTTCCGGGCCGATCGTGATCGGACAGGCGGCGGAGTTTGACTA
>DFDT01000220.1:6011-13239 GCA_002368865.1 Lachnospiraceae bacterium UBA3821
AGTTTGACTATGCCGGTACGCAGGCTTGCCGATCCCTGAAGGAAGAGGGCGTGGAAGTGATTTTGGTCAATTCCAACCCCGCCACCATTATGACCGATAAGGATATTGCGGATAAAGTATACATCGAGCCTCTGACCACAAAGGTTCTGGAGCAGATCATTGAAAAGGAAAAGCCGGACAGCATTCTGCCCACACTGGGCGGACAGGCGGGCTTGAATCTGGGCATGGAGTTGGAAGAATCCGGCTTTCTGGCTGCTCACAATGTGAAATTGCTGGGCACCACCGCGGCGACCATCCGTAACGCAGAGGGGCGCCAGGAATTTAAGGACCTGATGGAGCGCATCGGAGAGCCCTGTGCAGCTTCCATGGTGGTAGAGAATGTAAAGGACGGTATTGCATTCACCAATACCATCGGTTATCCCGTGGTGCTGCGTCCCGCTTATACCTTGGGTGGTTCCGGCGGCGGCATCGCGCATAACCAGATCGAACTGGAAGAGATTCTGGAGAACGGTCTGCGCCTTTCCCGGGTGGGACAGGTGCTGGTAGAGCGCTGTATTGCCGGCTGGAAAGAGATTGAGTATGAGGTCATGCGGGACAGTGCGGGCAACTGCATTACAGTCTGCAACATGGAAAATATCGATCCGGTGGGTGTGCATACCGGCGACAGTATCGTGGTGGCGCCTTCCCAGACTCTGAGCGACAAAGAATACCAGATGCTCCGAACTTCCGCGTTGAAGATCATCGACGAACTTCAGATCACCGGCGGGTGTAATGTGCAGTTTGCGCTGCATCCCACCAGCTTTGAATATTGCGTCATCGAGGTAAATCCCCGTGTGAGCCGATCTTCCGCATTGGCAAGTAAGGCTACCGGTTACCCGATCGCAAAGGTGGCGGCAAAGATTGCCCTGGGTTATACCCTGGACGAGATCAAGAATGCCATCACCAAGAAAACCTATGCCAGCTTTGAGCCGGCGCTGGATTATTGTGTGGTGAAGATCCCGCGTCTGCCCTTTGATAAATTCATTACGGCCAAGCGTACCCTGACTACCCAGATGAAAGCCACCGGTGAGGTCATGAGTATCTGTGACAATTTCGAGGGCGCGCTGATGAAGGCAATCCGCTCTCTGGAGCAGCATGTGGATTGCCTGCGCAGCTATGATTTCTCGGCGCTTTCCGCGGAGGATCTGTTGGAGCGATTAAAAGTGGTAGATGACCAGAGGATCTGGGTGATCGCGGAAGCAATCCGCAAAGGCATTCCCCAGGAGCAGATCCACAAGATCACCAAGATTGACCTGTGGTTTATCGATAAGATCGCAATTTTGGTAGAGATGGAGCAGGCGCTGCAGAGCGAGCCCCTGACTCCGGAACTTTTGAAAGAAGCAAAGCGTATTGAATTTCCGGACAATGTGATCGCCAGGCTGACCGGCAAAACGGAGGAGGAGATCAAGGAACTGCGCTATGCAAACGGCATCAAGGCGGTCTACAAGATGGTGGATACCTGTGCGGCGGAGTTTGCGGCGTCCACTCCTTACTATTATTCCGTGTACGGCGGAGAGTGCGAGGCCCAGGAAACCACCGGGCGCAAGAAGGTACTGGTGCTGGGTTCCGGTCCTATCCGTATCGGACAGGGTATCGAATTCGACTTCTGCTCCGTGCATGCCACCTGGGCGTTTGCCAGAGCGGGATATGAGACCATTATCATCAACAACAACCCGGAGACCGTCAGCACGGACTTCGATATTGCGGACAAACTGTATTTTGAGCCCCTGACCCCGGAGGATGTGGAGTCCATTGTGAACATTGAGCATCCCGACGGCGCGGTGGTACAGTTCGGCGGACAGACCGCCATCAAGCTCACCGAGAGTTTAATGAAGATGGGCGTGCCCATTCTGGGCACCAAGGCAGAGGATGTGGACGCTGCCGAGGACCGAGAGCTCTTTGATGAAATTCTGGAACAGACCAAGATTCCCCGGGCCGCAGGCGGTACCGTCTACACAGCGGAGGAAGCCAAGGAGGTAGCCAACAGACTGGGGTATCCCGTGTTGGTGCGCCCCTCCTATGTGCTGGGCGGACAGGGCATGCAGATCGCCATCTCCGATAAAGAGATTGAGGAATTCATGGCGATCATCAACCGCATTGCCCAGGATCACCCGATCTTGGTAGATAAATATCTGATGGGCAAGGAAGTGGAAGTGGACGCAGTCTGCGACGGTACGGACATTCTGATCCCGGGCATCATGGAGCATATCGAGCGCACCGGCGTGCACTCGGGAGACAGTGTTTCCGTCTATCCGGCTCATACCATCGGAAAGCTGATCAAGGACAAGATCGCAGATTATACGAAGCGATTGGCTATGGCACTGCATGTAAAGGGACTGATCAACATTCAGTTCATCGTACAGGGAGAAGACGTGTATGTCATCGAGGTAAATCCCCGTTCCTCCCGTACCGTGCCCTATATCAGCAAGGTGACCGGCATCCCCATTGTGGATCTGGCTACCCAGGTCATCATCGGCAAGACCATCAAAGAGCTGGGCTATAAGCCCGGGCTGCAGCCGGAGGCGGAATACTATGCCATCAAGATGCCTGTTTTCTCCTTCGAGAAGATCCGCGGCGCGGAGATCAGTTTAGGACCGGAGATGAAGTCCACCGGCGAGTGCCTGGGCATTGCCAAAGACTTTCATGAGGCGCTTTACAAAGCTTTCCTGGGAGCCGGTGTGAACCTGCCGAAATACAAACAGATGATCATCACCGTCAAGGATGCGGACAAGGGCGAGGCCATTGAGATCGGACGCCGTTTCGAGAAGCTGGGCTACACGATCTACGCCACCAGAAGTACGGCGGCTGCCTTGAATGATGCCGGCGTGAAAGCGAGAAAGGTCAACAAGATCTCCCAGGAGTCGCCGACGGTCATGGACCTGATCCTGGGACACAAGATCGATCTGGTCATCGATACGCCTACCCAGGGACGCGATAAGTCCAGAGACGGGTTCCTCATCAGACGGACTGCCATTGAGACCGGTGTGAACTGCATCACGGCCATGGATACCGCCAGAGCACTGGTGACTAGTCTGGAAAATGCGGAGAATGAGCAGGACCTGACGTTGGTGGATGTGGCGGCATTGTAGTAAATTTATAAAGATCATGAAATCCCTGTTTGAACCGGAGAAAAACGGCATATACTATCCATGGAGATAATACTATCCATGGAGATAGGAAACAGATTCTTTTTTCGGGAAAGCGAGGGATTTGAAATGAACCCTGAGAGTTATCCGTTTGTGGTGCGGCCTCTGCCGTATGAGTATGATGCGCTGACACCTGTCTTGGACGAGGAGACCTTACATTTTCATCATGACAGACATTATAAGACTTATGTGGATAATCTGAACAGTATTCTGGCGGATTATCCGGAATTACAGAAGATGAGTCTGGAACAGCTTTTGACGAAGCTGGAAAAACTGCCGGTGCAGATCCGCACAGCGGTGCGCAACAATGCAGGCGGAGTGTACAATCACGAGTTGTATTTTGACAGTATGAAGGAGAACTGCGGACAGGAGCCTTCGGGGGCATTGGCGGAGGCGCTGGAGCGGGATTTCGGCACCTATCAGAACTGGCGTGCCCTGATGCATCAGGCTGCGGTGAGCCAGTTCGGTTCCGGCTGGGCGTGGCTTGTGGCGGATGAAGAAGGGAAGCTGATCATTCTGCAGACGGCAAACCAGGATGTGCCGGATCTGATGCTTTACAGGCCGCTGTTTCTGGTGGATGTGTGGGAGCATGCGTATTACCTGCAGTATCAGAATCGTCGCGCGGATTATGTGGAAGGGTGGTTTGGTCTGATCCATTGGCGCAAGGCGGACAGACGTTACGAGGAAGCACTGCACAGGACGGACAAAGGATGGAAATATGAACCAGGTAAATTATCAGAAGGAACTGGAAAAAATATTACAGCAGACTGAGAAGCGCAAGGCGGAGGGAGAAAGACCCCTGCGCCTTTTTCTTCATAGTTGCTGTGCGCCCTGCAGCAGCTATTGTCTGGAATATCTGTGTCCGCACTTTGCCATCACGGTGTTTTACTACAATCCGAATATCTCTGCGGAGCCGGAGTACCGGCATCGGGTAGCGGAACAGAAGCGCCTGATTGCAGCTTACAATGCGGAGCAGAAGGGTTATCCCATTCGAATTGTAGAGGGGGACTATGAACCGTCCCGATTTTTTGAGATTGCAAAAGGCTATGAGGATTGTAGAGAAGGCGGTGAGAGGTGTTTCAGGTGTTTTGACCTGCGGCTGCGGGAGACGGCGATACGGGCTGGGGAAGGTGGGTTTGATTATTTTGCCACCACGCTGACCATCAGTCCGCTGAAAAACGCGCAGAAGATCAATGAGATCGGACAGGCGCTCAGTGCAGAATACGGCATTGCCTGGCTGCCGTCGGATTTTAAAAAGAAAAACGGCTATAAGCGATCGGTGGAGTTGTCGGCGGAATACGGGCTCTACCGACAGGATTATTGCGGCTGCGCGTTCTCCAAGGCGGAACGGGAGCGTGAGAAGCAGACAATGCAGGATAAACAGGAATGACAGAGCAGTAAAAAGACAGAAAAAGAAACAGAATATTGCATAATATTTCCACTTCTGATAAAATAAAAAGGAAGTTTTTTACAAATCACAAAATGGAGGTGTAAGTATGGATTTTTCAAAAATTTTGACTTCGTTGATCAATGGAGTCGGGAACGTTGTGTGGGCAGCTGTACTGCTTGTACTGGCTTTTGTAGTCAGCAGTATTGTGAAAGGCCTGATTGTCGGACTGTTGAATAAGACGAAGCTCAAGAACTATGAGGAATCAAACGGAATGATCACATATGTCGGTAAGCTTACTTACCTGTTTGTGTTCCTCCTGTTTATTCCGGGCATCTTCACAACCCTTGGGGTTGGTACCATTGCAAACCCAATCAGTTCTTTCCTGAATGTGGTTTGGGGTTATCTGCCCAATATTGTGGCAGCAGTTGTGATCCTGATCGCAGGTACGATGATTGCGAAACTGGTGCGCGAGCTGCTGGTCCCTCTTTTCCAGAAGCTCCATGTGGACGAGCTGCAGCAGAAGGCAGGTATTGAGGTAAAGGAAGATGGAAAATTTTCCACCACGCTTGCTTATGTGGTTTATGTGCTGATCATCATTCCTGTGATCGTGGCTGCTCTGCAGGCACTCAGAATCTCTGTGATCACACAGCCGGCAGTTGCTATGCTGGACAAAGTGCTGGCATTTTTGCCTGACATCGTTGTGGCGATTGTCCTGATCCTGGTTGGTACACGTGTTGCGAAATTTGCGGGACAGCTGGTTCGCAAGCTGATCGCTTCCAGCGGTGTGGACGCGCAGATCAGAAAGCTGATCGGCGACAAGGTACCGAAATTTGTATTCTCTGATACCGTCGGTCTGATCGTTCGGATCGTGCTGGATGTGTTCTTTGTAGTAGAGGGTATCCGTGTACTGCGTCTGGATGTACTCACCAATATCGGTGCTACCATGATCGCATATCTGCCCAATGTGTTGGCATCTGTGCTGATCCTGATCGGCGCGTTCCTGCTTGCGGCAGCGGCTGAAAAGGGCATGGAGAAAAACGGTCTGAAGGATTACGCAGTGATCACCCGCATCGCAATTCTGGTGGTAGCAGGATTTATGGTTCTCAACCAGCTGGGCATTGCGAGCACCATCGTGAACTACGCATTCATCATTATCCTGACTGCGATCGGCGTTGCCTTCGCAATCAGCTTTGGCGTGGGCGGCAGAAGCTTTGCTGCACGCATGCTGGACAAGCTCGGCGATAAGATTGAGAAAAAGGACGGGGAAGAGAAGTAAGGCATTTGTTCTGGAACCTGATTTTGTGATGGAACAGGATGGCAGACTGATCGGACAGAATATGTTCATGAGAACGGTCATTGATGCTGACGATGGCAGCACGGTGGGATGCTTGACGATGGGGCCGATCGGAATGATCGGCCGGAGGATGCAGATTCATCATTTTTTCTCTGCAAAGAACTGGTCCCCGGATATCTTGATCGTGTCACAGGGGTGTATCAGACTCCGCAGGGGTATTACGTGAAAGAGGAAGATGTGGATGAATTCGACAAGGGTTTCCCTGCAAGGGAAAAACTAAGATTGCCGGGACAGATCTTCGGATAAACGAAAACAGAATCATTGCAGCATAGGCTGCCGGAAAGAGATCGGGAAACCGGTCTCTTTTTGTGGCCCTAGCATTTTTAAAATAAAAAAAGGTATTGACTCCTACGTTGCGTAATAGTTTATATTAACATTATCAAGCAAATGGAGGATACGTCAATGATGACAGTACATGAGGTGAGCAAGCTTGCCGGGGTGAGTATACGCACTCTGCAATATTATGACAAGATCGGTCTTTTGCATCCGACGGGATACACCGATGCGGGATACAGACTGTATGACGATACAGATCTGGAACGCCTTCAGCACATCTTATTGTTTCGTGAACTGGAATTTCCCCTGAAGGACATTTCAGCGATCATTAACAGTCCGGACTTTGACAGGAACAAGGCTTTGGACCAACAGATCGAATTGCTGAGGCTCAAGAAAGAGCATATAGATAATCTGATGAACTTCGCACTTGGAATAAAATTGATTGGAGTTAAGCATATGGATTTTAAAGCATTTGACAGAAGTAAGCTGGATGAGTATTCCAAACAGGCAAAAGAGATTTACAAAAACACACCGGAGATCAAAGAGATGGAAGAAAAATTCAAAAATCGTACTAAAGAAGACGACGGTATTCTGGCAGACAGATTCCTGCTTCTTTTCAAGGAAGCCGGGGAGATAAAAGATGAGGATCCTGCATCGCCCAAAGCTCAGGACCTTATGAAAAGAATCCAGGATTTCATCACGGAGAATTTCTATACCTGTACGAAAAAGGTCTTCAGCGGTCTGGGTAAAATGTATTCCGGCGGCGGAGAGTTCACCGAGAACATCGACGCATACGGTGGTAAAGGAACTGCGGAATTTGTCGATAAGGCAATCCAGATCTACTGTAAGGAATAAAGACTTTCAGGAAAAAGCGCATAGAGTATCTTGTAAGGATCAGGGAGATCAGCACCGAATCAAACGGGGCAGGTCTCCCATTTTTTGTTATTTTAGCAGATTGCCCTTAGCGTCAATTTTATTGATGCGTAGCTCCGAGTGAAACGAGGTTCCGGGGGATTGGGGGCA
>DFDT01000185.1 GCA_002368865.1 Lachnospiraceae bacterium UBA3821
TGCCGCCCCGCCAGCCACTCTATCCCTATTCATTCAAAGTGAAAATTAGGCGAAACGCCAGATGTGCACTTGAAGCTTTTATAATGATATAATACTGTCATTTTTCTGATCTGTCAACTGCTTTTCATTTTCTACCGTTTTTCCATAAAACAAAGGGTAGTCATCTGACCACCCTGTTCTGCATACTCGCCATTATTAATTTTGCTACAATTATATCCACTTATCGGCTAGTCATGTTCTCTACAGAATGCCTTACAAATGAATGCAATTGCTAACGGAAAATAATAAAAAAGTATCAAATAATATCTAACCAATGATTCCGGCCCCATTATGGAAGAAAAGCAATAAGCCAGAACTACCACAACTGGCCAAACTATTTCTTTTTTCTTTGTGACTAAGCCTATGAATAATTGTGTGATGGCTACCCACAACATAAATCCGATAGAAAAAAACAATCGTATAAATGGGAACCTTTGAAATTTATCCGTCTTGGATAATAATTCCAATTGGTTACATAACCTTGGCAGTACGCTTATTCTATCAATATCTAATGACATATCAAAGTCAAAATAGTCTATTTCCCCGGTATTGGGGTCTTCCACGATTAGTGTCCACGGGTACCATGCCTGATATGTCATATCTCCAAAAGCTTCCAAATACTCTTTGGGATTTCTTATTCCGACCATGATCCAAAGTTTTGCATAATCGAGAGGTGCCCGTTCTACTTCTTGAAACATCAGAAAATTCTTTATATCATCAGCCAAGAACGGATTATATTGACTGAGTCTCTCTTCACTTACAATTTTGCTTATTAAATCCCACTCTTCTTCGCTAAAAGCATCTTTTCCCTTATCAATATATACTCTGGATATTTGCTGTATCGGAACTGAAAATGCCTCAACCGAACCTCCAGATTTCGCATGTAATCCGCTTTTCAACGCTACCGCAATGACAAAATACCCGATGACAGAAACTATGATCATCCCAATATAACGCTTTTCTTTTTTCCCAAAAAGAAAAAGTGCAATTCCAAAGAGAACAACCGCGATGATTCCATTCTTTCTCATAAGACACATGAGTATCAGTGAAGCAACAAGTGATATCTTCTTAAACCGTATTCGAAATTTATCATTTACATTTTCCGTGTTAGTTGTCCAAAGATCATATATGAGTAATGCGCTCAACAGTAAAAAGCATGAGCAAATTACATCTTTTGTGGTACTTAGCGCAAACATGAATACAATCGGGCAAAAAGCATAGTAAGTAAAAGCCAATGCTGCTATAGTCTTACTGCGGGTTATTTTGTATAAGTAACATATGCATACAGTAAAAACAAGAGAGCACACGATCATCTGGAAAACACTGTAGCAAAAAATACCCATTACAATATTCTCACCAAAGAGCCTATATCCTGCAGTAATGATTGTTCCCATGATCAATGTACTCAATAAGGAATGATGCGTTATATATCCCGTATGATACATAACCTGTGGGAGTTGCCCCTCTATATCATAATTAAAAAAGCCCGGAAATACTGCCAACAATACGGGAATCCAGCAGATAATCAAACCAATAAAAATCAGCACAACGAATCGAAAGGGAATAAAAACCTCTCTGCGAACAGCATTTTTAATGTTTGCTTTTAAAAAAAGAGAGGATAAAAGCATCAAAAAAACAAAAGAGCATACAAAGCAGACAGCATAACCCCCAAATGGCAATTTCCGAAAAAAATCGGCAAGCGTTTTTGAATAAACGGTTGTATTATATTTTACGCTTAAATAGCATCCTGTAACATTCATAAGAGATATCAACCCAGAATACAGGATGATATAGCAGGTTGTTTTCTTCTTTTCCATATTTTCAATACTTTCTTCAATTATCCCCAGTCTATACATTAGAATCTCCTTTTCTTAAACATTGGTCGTTTATTCTTGCAATTATTCCTGATAATTACCTGATAAAACCCTATAGCAGACTCATTAAAACCTTCAAACATCGTTCATCTTCCTATTCTGACCAATCCATTTCTCCATCGGAAATTCCCATTTTCCGACATTCGTTGCATACATAATCCTTTTCCGCCTGATTGCCAATCTGATATTTCAATCCTAAAATCCCGACATAATTATACACAGGTCAGCTGCTTTACAGCCCATACAACTTGATGATTTTCTTTTGAAGTGGAGTTGGTTCAGTATGGTATTTCTTTCGTGTGCCATCAATCCTGACTTCGTGCATACTTTTCATCTCGTTGATGACCTCTTGCAGATCATAGTTCTTGAACCAGCCTGCCTCATTCATTACCTGTTTTAATCTCGTAGTGATGAGAAGGGCAATAAACTGAATAAAAATCCGTCCGTCCATTGTTTCCTTCGTATGCATCCGGATGCGCTTCATGTCGAGATCATTCTTTAAGTCATCAAAGCATTTCTCGACGGCATCCTTTGCCCGGTAAACTTCGAGTGCCTTAACCTTGTCCTTGATATCATTGCCGGCAAGCACAAACCATCCGATACGATTGCGTTTATGTTCAGCAATGGCTTCTTCATCAAAATCGACCTTCAGCCCTCTGACAGGCATTTCTTTGATGATAAAGAACTGCTCATAGTATCTTGAATGTTCTTTTATGCGATTACCGCCCATCAACTCCTCGTAGCAGCAATGCAGTGTGTGGTCGAATTTCTTCTCGTCTACCGCCGCTTTATAGCTATCGTAGTAGACATGGGCATAAAACCTGTGACCATCCCAATCCATCAATTCGGTGACAGCATATAGATCATCCGTGCCTACCATGCAGTAATTCTTGTGGGATCGTATCGAATCCCGGTACTTCTCTACAAGATCCACCGCAAATCCGGCAGTAAACGGAATGCCAACCATGAACTTTTTGTGTGCGGCATACAGCGCATCAACATTAGGTTCACTGTAAAAGCCTTTGTCCATAACATAGTGAAGGCTTCCGCTCTCAATGTAAGACATGTTAGCCAGACTTTCCTGAAGCGTCCGTACGTCCTTGATGCTGCCGGGCAGGATTCGGTAGTAAAGCGGCATGTGGCTTTGTTCCCCGGTTATCATCAGAAGATTGATCTGTGCGAGGTCATCACCGTCACGGTTATAGCCCCACCGAACAAACTCGATGAACTCGCTGTAGGAGGAAACACTGGTGATATCCATGGCATAGTAAGCGTCCTGTTGGTTACGTGAAATCCATTTGCGGAAGAAGTCCTGCTGTAATGTTGGGGTAATCCTCCCCAGCAGCTCGCTGATCCGCTGGCTTGCAAGAGAGTCCGTGAAAGGAACAATGTTGCTTTCCTTCCATTTGTCTGCGTGGACCAGCGCTCCACCTTCACTCACAAGATAATAGGCACATGTCATTATCCGTGACCAGTCTTCGGGAAAAACCGATGCCAAAACTTTTTGCAAGCCTATATCGGAGACCGCTTTATCGAGCAGTCTGGATACGCCGGAAGTCTGAACGGAACAATGTGAAGTTTCTATTACCGGATTAAGTGCGGCACGCTTTTTGGCGGCATCCCCTTTCTTGCGGTTTGGTACGATTTTACCGCTTTGGGGATCTATGTGACCGATGCTTTTACGCTTATGTTTTGTGGTTTTGGTTTCTTTATCCCAATAAGAGACATTCTCATAAACATAGGTGATACCATTCGGGTTATTGTTATATATCAACGATGACATAGCCTTCTCCATTAAAAACCCGTGTATAATATTTACCATTATATTATACATTTTATACATAGTTTTGTCAATGGAAAATGTGCCAAAAACCTTGTTTTTATGCGGTTTCACGCAAGTACGAGAAGCCGAGTTGTGTATAATTTATTCGGGAGATTAGGATTCATAAATCAGGTCTCTGATCATTGTTGAAAATTCATCGCTTTTCATTTCATAGAAACATCCATGATTTATAGCAATAAAGTTATCCCATACCTCAATCAAACATATCGCCATATCATTTTCATCTCGAAGCAGCAAATAATATTCTGCACTTGTAGTCCGCTTCTCCGCCTCTCTTGCCTGTAAATTTTTCAAAAAATCCAAGCATAATGTTGTATTATTTACGCCTGCGTTATAAACCGGAACCTCCGGAGAAATTTCTTGTGCAATTAAAAAAGTCATTTCACGATTCGAAGAATCTATATCACCTAATTCTTCAAATTCCAGCAAAGTCCAATCTGATTGTTGAGTTTTTGAAGAATACAGGGTGGAAGTTATGGTCTTTTCAACATCTGTTACATCAGGATCTGCCAGTCTAAAACCACTTCCTGTATAAAGAACTTCAAAACGCATATTACCTTCCTCGTCCGGCAAAAATCTGGCGGGACCGCCCTCTCCTGTCCCAAGACCAATATCTATGTCCATCCATATTTTATTATCCTGCACCTCAAAATGGATTTGGTTCAAACAATCTATACCGAGTGCCGTAACGTGTTCTCCCGCCAGGGAATAGGTCACTTTTTTGTCACTGCCCGCCGCCTGCACGATCAATTGCTGCGCATTTGCATCCCATTGAGCCGTCAGTTTCTGTTTGATACTCTCCCACAGGTTGTTCCCTCCAAATTCTAGCGCTTTCATGTTTTTGCCGTCTGTAGCCTGTTCAATCATGAACAATCTCTCCACGGAGACACCTGTTCCGCCGGCTCCGGTCATAAGCAGACAGATTTCATTTTTTCCATCGTTGTCATAATCACCTGCAAATTGTCCAATCTGCTCCCCGACCATTTTCATGTCCCAATCAAAATCAAAATAACCTTCCCCTGTATTTTCGTCCTGATCGATCGTCATAGCAGGTTCCATGTAATATATTTCTACATCCTGTATGCCTGTCAGGATAGTCTGCGAATCTGTCAGTCCGGTTTGTGCGCTTTCCGCATGATCAATTCCTATTTCTTTCTTCGCGCATCCTGCCAACACCAGAAGACCGACTGCTGCTATCTGAATAAATTTTTTCGTTCTCATTTTTTCTTCACCGCCTCAATATTTTCGTCTGTCATTTTCTGATAGGATACCTCGATTTTCCCTGCCTCCCCTATGGTTTCCTGATACCATTTTTCATAGTTCTCCCGATTGATTGCCTGATCCTGAATGCCTTCCCGCATGATATAGTAAACCGTTCCATAATTATCGGTGTCCACTTCTTTCGGATAGGTATCGATGCCAAACTCCTCCGCCAGCTTTTGATCAAAGCCGTAGACAGTACATACCAATTCATAACTGTCAACCGCTTCGTTATATTGCCAGACAGTGTAAGGCCACAGGCTGTCACAGACCGGTCCGTGGTTGTGGGAAAGTCCGGCCGTTACAATGCCGTTATCATAGAATGTAATGTCAGCGGGAAACTCCCATAATTCCTCATAAAAATTCCCTGTACTTTCGTCAAATCCATAGACTTTGGCACACTTCCACGCCATAGCACTGGTAAAATATCTGATCACCAGCTCCTCTGCTCCGTCCCTGTCCACATCCAGTATGGCAAAGGTATTGTCCGCCATACTACTGCGACCCCCTTCATACTCACAGTCTGTCCCGTCCGGCCATCGCTGCAGATAGCGCAGGTTAAAGAGGGTTTCATAGTATTTGTCCCGCATAGAAAGACCGGTTGTTTCGCTGTCCTCGCCCAGCCATTCCTTTCCGGGTACACAGTCTCCCCTCATATCCGGTGTCTGCACATTTTTCAGGACTGTAAAATCAAAGCTGTCTGCAATCTGCTCCAATTCCCTGCGGTTGCAAACGGTCTTTGTCCCTTCCAGCACATTCACCGAGATAAAACAACTGTCAAAATCTCCATAGATCAATCCTTTATACGGTCCCAGCGCCAGCATGACCCTCTCGCCGTCTGCGGTCTGATACTGCCACTCCTCATAGTCCTCTATATGGTTTACATTCAGTGCCACGGCGTCCAGCGTTCCCTTCACTGCTCTGCGAAGCTGATATTCCATATTTACATCTGAATCACTTCGCCCGGAAAAATTTCCGTCACAGCCAAAGGAACCGTCCTCATAGAGATAGGCAGAATACGCCTTGTTGCCGTCCAGCCAGAATTTACCGCCCAACCTGTATGCAAATTCCTCGCCCCACACAAGGTTCATTTTTGTGTGTAGTTTTAAGCCATACTTCTGTGCAATCTCCTCCAACTTATCCGCCATCTCCTGTGTATAGACGGTGTATGCCAAATATCTGTCCGCAAACCCGATGGGATTTTTGTCATTCTCTATTGCAATCTGCCCGTCCGGATCATAAGCCCTGACAAAGTTTTCCCACTCATAGAGCGCCTGGGTCTCCGGACTCTCCCAGTAACCGGAAAGACTGATCTCATCATCTGTTCGCCCTTGCCAGTCATCGTCAGAAGAACTCTCGTCATTTTCCTGTCCCGGGCCCTGCGTATTTTGCGGTAAGAGCAAGCTGCGCAGTCCGAACCAGTCCGCCGCGATCACACCCACCGAAAAAACGGTCAGCATACAGATTAAGAATGCTGCCGCAATACCGCCATAGAACCATATCGGTCTCTTACTTCGCTGTTCGCTTTCCACCAGATCCAGATATTTATCATCCACAAATCCAAACGCATCCGCCAGTTTTCTGCTGTCTCTGTTTTCACCGCTCATACCGCCACCCCCTTTGCCGCCAGATAGCTGCGAAGTTTTGTCCTCGTCTTGGAAAGCGTATACTTCACCTGATTCTCCGACAGCGCATATTTCTCCGCAATCTCCGCAATGGGATAGGCGTAATAATACCGTGCCACAAAAACGGCGCATGTCCGCCGATTCAATCCTGCTAAGAACTGATTCAGCAATTCTCCGATCTCCCGCGCCTCCCATACATGCGCCGGGTCAGCGCTATAATCCCCATCCGGCACAGCCTCATCCAGTTCCACCAAAATTGCCTGCCTTTTTCCCGCGTTTTTATAGTCCAAACGGTCAAAGGAAAGATTACGGGCAATCCGGGACAGAAAATGCTTCAGACTGTCCGGTATGGTCGGCGGAATTGCACGCCAAGCGCCCATGTAGGTGTCGTTTACCAACTCCTCCGCATCCTCGCGATCCCGCAGAATGTTGAATATGATTTTTCCCAGATAACTCCCGTACTTATGATCCGTCTCCCGGATCGCGTCCTCCGAGCGCGCCAGGTATAATGCCACAATCTCCGAATCCTGCATACTGTTTTCCTCTCATGTAAAATAGCGACAAATGTTTAAGGCCTTATACCTATATAGTAGGAAATTTTGGAAACAGGGACAAAAAATACAACAATTTTTACAAAGACGCTTAAAGCCCTGTAGTCATGCGGATAAAAATATCCAACTCCCTCTCCAGCCATTCCCCGTAACCTGCAATCCGGCTGACCGTCCATTTATTTCCGTCCTCCACAGACTGTAAACCGACATAAGCATCCTCGCCCTCGCGATAAATAATATAATCCTTATGGGAAACCTGTCCGATGGAGCCTTCCGGCGCTACAAAGTGCTCCTGCTCTATTCTGATCCAGACCACAGAGGCGTTTCCCTGCATACTCCAGACATCTTCTACCCCGGCCGCCGCTTCCAATATGCCCTCGCTCTCAGCAATACAGGGATACTCGCTGCCCGGCAAATTTTCTCCTATGATTTCTCCCTCATGAGTGGAAATCCACAGAACCGTATTGAGGGTCTCATCCAATCCTGCAGGCGCGAAACTGCTGTCGTATACTTCCCCGTGACGGTTGATCCAATATGTGGGCTGTATATTGTTTTGTTCACACGGCTGAAACTCATGGGTACAAGTGACAAAGTATTCCCCTCCGCGCCGTGTACCACCTTTGTTGTCTCACCCACGTTTTCACCGCATACCCAATAGGAGCCATCTGTCTTCTGTATCACCGTATTGTTCAACAATCGCGGGTAGATACCCCCAAAATCAGCAATGTCGTCATACTCCGTATTGTATGTCAGTTTCCCCGTCCAGGCTGCAGCAATATCCTCCGCAGTAGGCTCCGGATAATTCTTCAATGCGCGATCCGTCCAGACCATGACAACATTTTCCGCAACCATGGCGGGCGCGCTGACCACAACAGGGTCTGCCACACCGCAATTCCCGGCAATGTTGTATCCCCAGGTCCAGACCGTTCCGTCCTGTAACAGCACCGCGTGATTGTTCCAACCACCGGTAACAAGTACCGCATCTTCCAGAACCTTTTGCGGTTTGGGAATAAAATAGGCATTTATTGCAGGGAAAACACCCTGACTCCAGACAGTTCCCCAGATCCAGACTGCGCCATCTTCTGTCAGGCAGGCTACATCATCCCTTCCGCACCGCGCAAGTTCTACATGTTCCATAAGTAAGTACGGCTCACTGATGCAATAGTGCTCAGCATTTACATATCTTCCGGGATCAAAAGTGTCATACTGCTGTAAGGCCCCGGATCCGGCATTGCCCACACCATATAGCTTGTGCTCATCCGTCAGGTAAATGATAAATCCTTTTTGTGAATAATCCACATCAATGACGTGCTCCGCAATTTTCACGCTGTCACCGTGGAACTCCTGATCCTGTGTACCTTGTCCCAACTGTCCGCAATCGTTACTGCCGCTTCCCCATAATACAAGATTTTCGTCGATATAATAAAGATTGTTCGAATTTCCCACATGGGTATGATAAAGTTTTGCAGGATCCAGAGACACCGCCGTCTGCGCCGAAATCAAAGAATCAGAGCTGTCACCACTCGTACCCGCATTCTCGTCTGTCGAAGTGCCTGCATCTGAAGTGGAAATATTTTCCTCCTCTGTACCATATGCCTCTGAAACCGCCACCCCGCGGGTGGATGCCAGGCATGCGATCAAAAGAACCGCCCCAGCCACCAGGATTGCCAGTACCCCCTTTTTCGTCTTCCGAAAAGCAGCCAGATTCCTGATCCTGCCTTTTGTATCCCCTTCTCCGAAGTCCACCGGAATCCACTGAAGGATGCGGTGTCTTGTGGACAGCGCAAACAGGGACTCGGCATAATCCGCACGAATATGCTCCCCCATTTTGCTGACCACAGCTTCATCACAGCTCATTTCCATATCTTTGCAAAACAGGCTGAAAGCGATCCATACAAGCGGATTGAACCAGTGAACGGATAACGCCGCAAATGCCACCGGCTTTACGATATGATCCATGCGCTTAATATGATATTTTTCATGCTGAAGAATATACTCCTGCTCCCGCTCCGCCAGACCTTCAGGCAGATAGATCCTCGGCTTAAAAATACCCATTACAAACGGTGATATATCTTCCTCCGTCCGATAAATATTTTTCTTAAACGGAATGGCTTCCGCCACCCTGCGACGGATCCTGACCGTGGATACCGCACAGTACAAAAGCATGATGGCGATTCCGGCTATCCACACATATTTTCCGCATAATACAAACAGTGTCTGCCGGGAAACCTGTGTGTTGATCCTATTTTCCTCCGCTGCAGACTGTTCGGGAGATATTTGTCCTGACGGTGTCACCCCTGGTGAGGTCTGAGCAGGTAACATATGACCGGACAGTTCCGGTTCAGGCAGCACTTGTCCGGATGCTGCTTGTCCGGGTATTATTTGTTCGGACATTGTTTGTTCGGACATTGTTTGTTTGGGCATTGCTTGCCCCTCTTCCCTCACACCTGCCGTAACAGCATCCTTTTCCAACCGATACTCATGGAATACGGGCTCCAACTCAGGAACCGGACTGAACGCGAATCTCAGGGCGACAGGGCAAAGCAGTCGGAACAGGACCACGCTCCAGAGCATATAGGAAATAAACTTTGGGAAACGCTTCAACAAAATACGCGCCAGAAATACAACCACAATGATCATACTCGCGGAAAGGCTCATATTGATCACTTTTAGAAAAATCTGCTCCAACATATGTCTACCCCCTCATGGACTCAATGATCTTCTGGATCTCATCGATCTCCTTGTCCGTCAGCTTTTTTCTCGCTCCAAATGCAGCCAGAAAAGCCGGCAGAGAGCCGCCGAAGGTCTCTTCCACATACGTCTCACTGTGACGTGCATAAAACTCCTCTTTAGATATCAGAGATGTAACAATTCCGTTCTGGTTCTGAAACAACTCTCTCTCACACAGTCGTTTTAACACGGTAAAAGCAGTCGTTTTTTTCCACTCAAATTCCTCATTCGCCAATTTGGCCAGATCCCCCCGATGAGACCGGCTCATTGTCCCATATCATATCTGCAAATTTAGCTTCAGCGGTTCCCATTCGCAATTCACCCATATCTCTTTTCTCCTTTCATTCTACATATTGTAGTACATTTGTGTACTACAATATGTAGAACGCATTGTCAATCTATTTTTTATTTTGTGTTAATTGGATTAAACGCAAAAATATCCGGCATCCGGAAATTTTACTCCAAATGCCGGAATTCGTATGTTTTGATCATTCTGCTCTATCGCAGTATATCTGAATAGCATTATCTACAAACTCTGCGGTTCCGTCACCGCCGTACTCATCGATGTTTTTCGTAAAATCGCCCCCACCGGAATACATCTTTCCCAGACCACGCAGAATCTTGTTCGAGCAGGTATACAGGTTCTCCGTGATATAATCCTGTATCCTTTTCACCAGATCCTGAGCCTCAGGTGATGCCGGATCCATGTCCTTCATCTTCCCGGCCTCTTTGAAAAACAGCATGAATCTGTCTGCCAGGATCTTATCCTCTTCCTCCGTACGATTCTTCTGTTTTTCTTCCATCTCTTTGTATTCAGGCGTATTGCCATAAAGTTCCTTTGCTTTTCTGGAATACTCATCCAGCTTGCTTCTGTCAAAAGCCTTAAAATCCATGTGCTTCACCCCTAACATTTTTATTCCAAGCGCAAAGTTCATCAGGTTCTCAATATGTTCCTTTTTCAGCCGAAGCAGTTCAATCTGTTGCTCCAATGCCTTACCCCTGTCAAAATCAGGACTGTTTATGATCGCCTTGATGTCCTTCAGAGGGAACTCCAACTCACGAAACAGTAGGATGTGCTGAAGGCGTTCCAGATCTGCATCGTCATACAGCCTGTAACCTGCATCGGTGTATCCCGTCGGATGCAAAAGACCGATCTTGTCATA